>NZ_JAFCMA010000013.1:0-203941 GCF_018130125.1 Bradyrhizobium sp. AUGA SZCCT0177
ACAATGACTGAACAGGGCGCCGTCGGCGACTTCTACGACCTGCGCGCATTCACCACCTTCGCTGTACCAACCGGAACGCCGCAGGATATCGTCCAGCGGATCTCGGAGCTATTGATCCAGGCCGGATCCGACTCCAAGGTCCAGCAGATGCTAAACAACTTTCTGCTGAGTTCCCCAGCCAATCTCGAAACGACGGCTCGTATTTTCAAGCGCGACAGTGATGTGATGCTCGGTATCCTGCGCGATCTTGGCGTCAAGCCGTCGGAGTGACTAGCGAGCGTCCGGCGAGGCCGCCTCCGCTTCTGACACTCTTGACCCTGGGAAACTTCCGCTGTCGGCACGAAGCGGACATGACCCCATGTCGACTTGAGTCCGGTTTCGGGCGAAGCGCGGAAGTCGAATTTCGGTGCCGTTAGGTCGGTTGATGACCCCTGAGCAGACATAGGTGAATGTGCTATCACTGCACCCCATTGAGCGCTGCAAAGGAGGATGCGCTGACATGAGGCGGCGAGATGTGATCACGCTGGCGAGCGGCGCGACTTTGGCATGGCTGCCGTTTGCGCGCGCGCAGCAATCGTCTCGGAAAGTGTGGCGTCTGGCTTTCCTAAACACAGACTCTTGGGAAAGTGAAGTCCAGCGTGCCCTGTTCGAGGTTTTCCGGGACGAGTTGCGGAAGCTCGGGTACGTGGATGGCAAAAACCTTGTGATCGAACGCAGAGCAGCGGAGGGGCATTACGAACGCCTCGATCAGCTTGCGAACGAGTTGATTGCTTTAAGACCAGACGTAGTAGTCGCAGTCGCTACACCTGCGATAGCCGCCGCGCGACGAGCAACTGCAACCACTCCTATTGTGATGTGGGGCGTCGGCGATGCGGTCGCTTTGGGCTTTATCAAGAGTTTGGCGCATCCCGGGGGAAATCTGACCGGTGTGGCCACGATGTTCTCCGACACAGTCGGCAAATCACTTGAACTTCTGCACAGTATCCTGCCCGCAGCAACACGGGTGGCCGTCCTGGGGCGGTCCAACGCTACCCATAAGCGGCTGTTCGAAGAAGCGGAGGCTGCTGCCAAGACGTTAGGTCTGGTAACGATCCCAATCTCCGCTCCCTCCCGTGATGATCTCGGCCAGGCTTTCGAAACAATGGTACAAGAAAAGTGCGATGCGCTTTTCGTTCTTGCTGGTCCAATAGAGCCACAAATTGTTTTACTGGCCGCCGGCAAGAAGATGCCAGCGATTTACCAATTCAGCGCCTACGTGGACTTAGGTGGCCTCGCGAGCTATGGGGCAAGCCTCGCTCTGATGGGTAAACAAACGGCGCATTACACAGCCAAGATATTTCAGGGAGCCAAACCAGCAGAGCTTCCGGTCGAGCAACCGGTCGGCTTCGAACTTGCCTTGAACCTCAAGACGGCTGCCGCACTTGGATTGAGCATTCCGGCAGCGGTTATCGCTCGCGCCGACAAGGTAATCGAATGATGGCTGGGGGACCGGAAACCTGATCGGCGTGGTAGGCAGCCGCCTGCCACCATATCCGGACACGCCTACAATGACTGAACAGGGCGCCGTCGGCGACTTCTACGACCTGCGCGCATTCACCACCTTCGCTGTACCAACCGGAACGCCGCAGGATATCGTCCAGCGGATCTCGGAGCTATTGATCCAGGCCGGATCCGACTCCAAGGTCCAGCAGATGCTAAACAACTTTCTGCTGAGTTCCCCAGCCAATCTCGAAACGACGGCTCGTATTTTCAAGCGCGACAGTGATGTGATGCTCGGTATCCTGCGCGATCTTGGCGTCAAGCCATCGGAGTAATTATCGAGCGTCCGGCGAGAGCGCTTAGTCTTCAATCCCACCCGCGATCACCATGTTGTCCGGCCCTCTGGCATTGAGCCTTAATGGAAGGAGCGCCTGGTATGCCGGTGACAACGGACGGCGAGCAGTCTAGCCAAATCAATCCGAGAAGTTACGATGCCTCGTTCGGTCCTCAGAGGTGATCCAATGCCAACAATCAACAAAAGGGCAGTTGCAGAGGTCAAGGCCGTGCTGGACGGGTGGGAAGCTGCCTGGAACGCTTCGGACATGAACGCTATGTGGCAGCTCGCGACGGATGACATTCATTGGGTCAACGTCGTCGGGATGCATTGGCGCGGAAAAGCAGAAGTACAAAAAGCGCATCAGGTATTTTTCGATCTGCTGTTCAAGAATAGATCGTGCAAACTCGAAGAAATTGAAAGCATTGAAACATTGCCCGGCGGGGCTTTCGTTGCGGTCGTACGCTGGTCGATGGGCGGCTATCGACGGCCAAATGGGGAAATGAGACCGCCCGGCAAGGATCGCATGTCGCTAGTGCTGGTCCCCCGGGGCGAAGGTTTGGCCATCGCGCATGGCGCTAACGTGCCCATCGACGAGGCGGCGGAGGCGCACAATCCGATCAAGCGTTAGCCGCAGCACGCGGCCCAATGCGTGAACTTCATGCTCACGATCGTGATTATGGATTCCTGGCTCTCGCTGCTGAATAACGGGTCACTTACGATACACCGCGTTCGGATCGAACAGTCGGTCCGCATCGACAAACGACAGCTGTGTACCGCCATCGCCCGCCGTGACGGCACGATAGAAGCACGACTGCCGGCCGGTGTGACATGCCGCGCCATGCTGCTCGACGCGAATCCAGATCGCGTCCTGATCGCAATCCATCCGCATCTCGACCACGCGCTGGGTGTGTCCGGAGCTCTCGCCCTTGCGCCACAGCGCATTGCGCGAGCGGCTGAAGTACCAGGCTTCGCCGCTGGCGATGGTCTTGCGGAGCGCTTCGTCGTTCATGTGCGCGACCATCAAGACGTCGCCGGTCGCAGCATCGGTCGCCACGCAGGTCAAAAGACCCGACGCGTCGAATTTGGGCTGGAACGCCAGCCCTTCCTCGCGGTCGTTGATATCTGCAGATGTGGACACGGCGGGCCTCGCGAAGATTCAGGCGAGGTTACCGGGCCGGTCCTCGCACCATGGACAGGAAACGCGCCTGTTCCGCCGGATTGTCGCGGAACATGCCGGTATAGCGGCTGGTGAAGGTCATCGCACCGTGCTTGGCGACGCCGCGCACCGACATGCAGGTATGCTCCGCCTCGATCACGACGGCAACACCACGGGGCTTGAGTACCTCGTCGATCGCGGCTGCGATCTGCGCAGTGAGATGCTCCTGCGTCTGCAGGCGGCGCGCGAAGATGTCGGTCAGGCGCGCGAGCTTCGACAACCCCACGACCCGTTCGACCGGCGTATAGGCGATATGCGCCTTGCCGTAGAACGGCATCATGTGATGCTCACATTGCGAGGTGAATTCGATGTCACGGATCAGGACGAAATCGTCGTAGCCCGCGGTTTCACCAAACGTGCGGTCGAGCACTTCGGCCGGGCACTGGTGATAGCCCTGATAGAGTTCATCGAACGCCTCGACGACCCGGCGCGGGGTGTCGAGCAAGCCCTCACGGCCGGGATTCTCGCCGATATAGCTGAGCAGCGTATGCACGGCCGCTTCGGCCTCGGCGCGCGACGGGCGCGGCTGATCCGCACGGACGGCGGCGGCCAGGAATTCGGCGGGATCGAGTTCGGCGGGGCGGGTGTCCGGCGCCACGTCAGGCGATTTGACATCAGTCTTGCTGGGGCGAAGGGATTTGATCAATGCGTCCATGTCTTCTCCGTTCGACCGGTCCTTCAGACCGGAGTGTCACCGGGCAGACGGGGCGGGTTCGCCGCCGGACGCCTGAGTCCCCTTGAACCTAGCACCACCGGGGTAGAATTGGCTTCCAATCAGGCCGCCGTGGCAACATGGCCGGACTGTATTTCCGCCATGACCGCCCATATATAGGACGGTGAAACCCTGCCGCCAAGGGCGGTTCCGCCCACGGGCCCGAGACCTCGCTCCATGCTGAACGACATTTACAACAAGCGCATCATCGAGTTGGCCGGCAATATCCCCCGTCTGGGCCGCCTCCCCGACCCCGACGCCAGCGCCACCGCCCATTCCAAACTGTGCGGTTCCACCGTCAAGATCGACCTCAAGATGGACGGGCCGGTGGTTTCCGACTTCGCCCATGACGTGAAGGCCTGCGCCCTCGGACAGGCCTCCTCCTCGATCATGGCGAGCCATGTCATCGGCTCGACCGCGAGCGAGCTGCGCGAGTTGCGCGAGACCGTGCGCAAGATGCTGAAGGAAAACGGCCAGCCGCCGCAGGGCAAATGGGCCGACATCGCGCTGCTGGAGCCGGTGCGCGACTACAAGGCCCGCCACGCCTCGACCATGCTGACGTTCGATGCCGTGGTTGATGCCATCGGCCAGATCGAGGCCAGGGCGAAGCAGCCGGCTTCGGCGCAGTAGATAAATCCCAGCGTCATTCCGGGGCGATGCATAGCATCGAACCCGGAATCTCGAGATTCCCCGATGCGCAATTGCGCATCTGAGGTTCACGCTTCGCGTGCCCCGGAATGACTGACTCCAATTATTACTTCGCGGGCTGCGTCTGCGCCGGCGCGGCGGTGCCACCGGTCGGAACCGCGGCCTCGGCGGTCTTGGTCGACTTCGCCGGATGCACGGGCGCCTGCTCTTCGACCGCGGAGCTGACGAAGCGATCCTGCGTCGGCTTGGATTTCAGTTCGGCAACCGGCGTCGATGAATCACGCGGCAGCACGTCGGTTAGGGCGTCCGTCGTGATCAGGTTGGTCAGCCGCAATTCGGCCGCCGACAATTTGTGCAGATCTTCCCATGGCGGCACGCTCAGCGCGAGCGACAACAGATCGCCGGTTCCGCCCATGTCGAAGGTGAACTTGGCGAGCCGGCCGATGTCGCGCTCCACGATCATCAGGTCCTGCGCGGTATAGCTTGCCGCCTTGGCGTCGTCGGCGCGATCGCCCATCCAGATCTGATGCACGCGGACATGGGAGGCCGGCGACACATAACGCGTCTTGCCGGACAGCAGCAGGAACACGCACATCGACTCGCAATAGGCTTCCGGAACAACATGAGCGCGTTCGCCCTGCGCCGTCTGCGTGCGCACGGTGGTTCCGACCGTCGTGAGCGCGCCGAGGGCACGGAACCTGCGGCCGAGCGCAATGGAATCGTTGACCGACCCGCCGCTGGAATCGAGCACGATGGTGGCGCCGCCGAGTTGGCGATCGCGCGCGAACTCTTCGAATGCTTTGGGACTGTCCGCGGTGACGATGCCGACGGCGGAGACCCAGCCCGTGCAGTCCGGCTGGCATGCGACCCACTTGAAGTGCATCGGCAGTTTGCGTTCTTCGAGGGAAACGCCGGCGTGCGCCGAGTTGACCGGCGTCGCGATCTCGCCAGGCAATGCGATACAAAGGGCGGTGGCGCCAAGCAGCGCCAAGCCGCGAATTTTAGCCGACGTCACAAACCTCAATTTGGTTCCTTCCCCCAAGCCCTAACGGCGAGCAACGGCAATGGCCCCACTTCAACGCCACATGATTCTGTCATGCTGGCGTTATCAAAAAGGTAACCGTGCGCCTTGCGAGCGTCCATAGTACCTTTGCTGCATCGCCCATAAACCATCGGATAATTTCCAACTGTGGCGTAAATATCTGCGTATGTTCAGTTCCTTACCTTGGAACCCCGCAAGAGTACGGAGATCATTCGGGCAAGCCATATGGAACAGTCATTCATGCCGTCATCACAGTGCACAAAATCACGTTGCATGGATTGTGCCACGACGGTCCGGCGCTTGCCCCGCAACGCGGGGCGCGGGCTGATCTGGATTTACCGGCACACGCTGTCGCCGCTGGTCGGCTACAACTGCCGGCATTTGCCGACCTGCTCGGTCTATGGCGACGAAGCCATCGAACGCTTCGGTCTTTGGGGCGGCGGATGGATGACGCTGGCGCGGATATTACGCTGTCAGCCGTGGGGCACGTCCGGCATCGACAATGTCCCGATCGCAAAACCGCCGGGCGCGCGATGGTATCTGCCGTGGCGCTACGGCCGATGGCGCGGCGTCAACGCGCCGTAGTTGTTGCGCGCTGGCGAACACGACGCATTGAAATCAAGCCGAACGAGCTAGCGCCAGAAGAAGAAGCCGCCTCGCGGCTGCGGTTCGATCGGCGCCGGCGGACGCGGCTTTCTGGGACGCGGTGGCGGCGGTGGTGGCGGCTCGGCCGATGACGTCTCCTGACTGCCGGAACCGTCGTCGGGCAACCTGACCGACAGCAGCAGGTTCGATTCATGCGTGCGCCAGCGATAGCCGATACCGAAATCCATCGGCTGCGCGCGCCTGAACAGCTCGGCATAGGATTGCTGATATCGTCCCGGGAATTCGTCGATCGGGCCGGCATAACGGCCGAACGGAAAGAAGCGCCATTTCTTCGGGCTGTAGTAGTGAAGCGGAACGCCGGAATCGTCCTGGATGATGGTGGCGCTGTTGGCGAGGATGTAATCGCGCACCGTGGTGAAATTGCCGGAGTGCAGCAAATAGGACGCGCTCTTGATCAGGCTGTTGCCGGGCGCCAGCGTCGAACAGAATTTCAGGAAGCCCGTGACCTTGACGCCGGAATTGGAAAGATCGGTCGAGAAATAATACAGCGTCTTTTCCGCGCCGTCGCTGCCGGCGAAGACGATGCGCGTGCCGCGCACCGCGTTCGGCCCGGGGTTCTCGTTGCCGAAATACGCCGCGCCCTTGTCGTCCAGCGCCACCGGCGTGACGCTGCGGATGGTCTTGCCCGAGCGCGCCAGGAACACATAGAGGACCGGCAAGGTGCCGTTGATCTGGCCGGCACTCAGATCGGTCTTCATCTGCTTGGTGATGAAGAAGCTGAAGCTCAGGATCGAACTCAGTGAACGCTCCACGCTGTAGAGCGCGGCGCCGACGCCGCCGCGCGGCAATCTCGTCAGATCCGGCACCGAGCCCGGCGGCTCGAGCGCGCTCAGCACATAGGTCGTCGCCTTCGAGTAGAACGCGTTGGCATAGAGGAAGTCCGGCCCCGAGAACATGTAGAACATGGTCGGCCGCGGCGCCGCCAGATTGCTGTCCGCCCAGGCGCGGATCTTCGACAATTGCCGCTGCTCGAGCTGCGCGAACGCATTGTCGAAGAATTTGGCGTGGCGCTGCCAGGCCGGCTCCCTGGTCAGCGGCATCAGCGGCGAGTCGGCCGAGGGCATCATGCCGGCGAGAAACTTGGCGGTATCGTCGGCAGTTGCCGGATCGGCGGCGCGCGCGGGCAGCATCACCACGAACAACATCGCAGCCACCAGCGCTACGATTCTCAACGAGGCAATTGTCACCGCGGCAATTTTCAACGAGGCAATTTTCAACGAGGCACGCATCTTCATTCGCTGCCCGCAGACGCGGCCACCGGGCCTTGATCGGCCCGCTTGCGGAAAACGGCGTAAATCAGAAGTCCTGAAAGCATGATCAAAACACCAAGGAACACCCGCAGCGGTTGTTCGGTCAAAAGATAGTACATCATGAAGCCGGTCACGAGCAGGAAAACCACCGGGGTGACCGGGTATCCCCAGGCGCGGTAGGGCCGCGGCAGGTCGGGGTGCGTGATGCGCAGCTTGATCACGCCGAGCACGGTGAAGAACGAACAGAACAACAATGCGAACTGGATGAATTCGAGCACCGCTTCAAAACTGCGCGTGAACAGCATCAGGCTCGCCACCGTCAGCTGGAACAGAATGGCCCAGGGCGGCGCGCCGCCGCTCGACCGGCGCGCGAACGGGCGCAGCACCGGAATGTCCTCGCCCATGGTCATCATCACCCGCGGTCCGATCCACATCATCGCGCTGATCGAGGAGATCAGACCGAAGCAGATCATCGCGCCGACGATGCGGCCGCCGAACTCGCCGAAGATGTAACTGCCGGAGACGCGGGCAACGTCGAGCTGGCCCGCCAGCTTGTCGATCGGCGCCGAGTGCAGGAACACCGCGTTCAGCGCCACATAAAGCACCAGCACGATCAGCGTCCCCGCCAGCATCGCGCGCGGCACGTTGCGCTCCGGATCGTGCACCTCGCCGATGATGTAGGTCGCCGCATTCCAGCCCGAGAACGAATACATCACGAACACCAGGCTGATCGCGAACGGCGCGCTGACGATGTGGGAGAAGTCGGACGCGGACGGCGCGAACGACAACGGCTGCGGCGTCGCCATCAGAAATCCGGCGACCAGGAAGGCCACGATCAGCAGCACCTTGAGGATGGTCGCGATCAACTGGAAGGTGCTGGAGTGCCTGACGCCGGTGAGCTGCACCAGCGACACCAGCCAGACCACGCCGATGGCGAGCGCCAGCGGTGGCGCGTCCGGAAAGACCGATTTGCCGTATTCGCCGAACGCCATCGCGGCGAGTGCGACGGGTGCCGCAAAACCAACGGTCGCCGAAACCCAGCCCGCCACAAAACCGAAGGCCGGGTGAAAGGCGCGGCCGAGAAAGTTGTACTCGCCGCTCGAACGCGGAAACATCGCCCCGAGCTCGCTGTAGGCAAACACCCCGCACAGCGCGACGATACCGCCGACGGTCCACAGCAACAGGATCGAGAAGCCGGAAGGGATGTCCTTGACCTGAAAGCCCAGGCTGGTGAAGACGCCAACGCCGACCATGTCGGCAACGACGATGGAGATCGCTACCACGACTGAAATGGTCGAGCCGCCGCCGGGACGCGGGCCGGACCATGCCGCGCTGCCCGTTTCTGATGCCGCCATTTCGACCGTACCTTCAGCGCCGCACGCCTGAACCCTCATGGTGCAGGCTGGAGCCGCCCAATTCAAGCAGCGTTAACAATGATTTAAACCAGGTAACAATTTGGGTATCTAAATACCCATGGAAGTCTCGTTGGCCTTTGCAGTGCACCCCGACATTGCGAAAACAAGATGGCGGGGCCCACAATCAGGACACGATTGGATGGTCTCCTCCGGACTTCCGGATGTGGGGAGTTTGCTCCGGAAGCTTAACGTCGCCTAAACACGATCGAGGTACGCCAGTTAACGGTGGATCTTGGGTGGTTCTCAGGTGGTTCTTGGGGCACTGGGTGGATGGTCGGAGCAGATCCGAAATTCCAGATACGTCAGCGCGCGGACCGGGTGATTTCCCCGGTCGCGCAGCGTCGTGCCCAGCCCCGGCATGCCCATCCTCGTCGTTGGCACTGGGTCGCGGTCGCTTCGCTTTTTGTACCGCTGTCCTTTGTTCTTGTTCAATGCGGCAAGGCGCCCCCCGCCGGCATGCTGGCCGCAAACGCCCACGCCACCACCGGCGACAGTTTTGAAGACCGCTTCCCGCAGCCGCAATTCGCCGACCGTTTCCCGACGCCAAGCGAGAGCCTGGTGCAGCAGGTTGCGCTGGCCCCAACCCCGTCTCAACGCAAGGTGCGGGCCGAGCCGGTCAGGGTCGCCTCGCTCAATCCCACGCTGACACTTCCGCGCCAGAGTGAGCGCGAAGAACTGACCACGCTGGTCAGCATGAAATCCTCCGCCTTCCCCTATTTCGGCACCAATCCGCGCTCCGAGGCGCCGTTCCTCAACATCACCAAGGGCGACCGCAAAGGCCATCGCAGCTATGGCGGCCGGGTCTATTGGCAGGATGAGACCTACAATGACAGCCGCGTGCTGGTGCACGTCCCCGAGACCTTCGACGTCCGCAAGCCCGGCGTGATCGTGGTGTTCTTCCACGGCAACGGCGCAACGCTGGAACGCGATGTCCGCGACCGCCAATTGGTGCCGCAGCAGATTTCGGATTCGGGTGTGAACGCCGTGCTGCTGGCGCCGCAGCTGGCGGTGAACGCCGCCGATTCCAGCGCCGGCAAGTTCTGGCAGCCCGGCGGCTTCAAGCGCTTCATGGACGAGTCGGCAAGCCACCTCGCCCGCCTCACCGGCGACCCGAAATCGGCGCAGGCGTTCGCCAACATGCCGATCGTCATCGTCGGCTATAGCGGCGGTTTCCTGCCGACCGCCTGGAGCCTCGACGTCGGCGGCGCGACCAACCGCGTCCGCGGCGTGTTCCTGCTCGACGCCGTCTATGGCGAACTCGACAAGTTCGCCAGCTGGATCGCGAACAACCGTTCCGGCTTCTTCGTCAGCTCCTACACCCGCTACACCAAGCGCCGTGACCAGGAATTGATCGAGATGCTGCGCGACAAGGGTATCACCGTCACCGAGAACATGGACGGGCCGCTGCGCCCCGGCAGCGTCGTGTTCGTGCAGACGCGCAATGGCATCACGCATCGCGATTACGTCACGCAGGCCTGGACCGAGCATCCGGTCAAGGACGTGCTGGTCAAGATGGCGGCTTCGCCACAGCTGACCCGGATCGCCAGCGCGCCGTCGCCCGCGAACCGGTAATCGGTCGCTTCAGCGATCGAAGGCTTCTTCCAGCTCCTTCCCATCGTACCGCTGAATTCCACTGATCGAATTGTGATGTTGATGGCCCAACGATTTAGGGCGCGCAGCATTGCCCGACGCAGGCCCGCACCATAGGGTGCATCAATTAGTTTATACAACTTTTGGGGATGGATTTTGCAGGACGGCTTATACAAGGTTGAATTTCATACGGTTCATGGAACCGGCACCGGGGTGATTTACGCCTTCGGCGGCAAGCTTCGGGGCGGCAATTCGGCTTTCGCGTTCATCGGCAATTACACCGACAAGGGCGACGGCATTCAGGCCAAGGTCACCACAGAGCGTCACAACCCCGATCCGGCTTTCAAGCCGCTGTTCGGGACCGACATGGTCACGCTGACGCTGAAGGGGGCCGACAACGGCAGCATGGTCGACTTCGAAGGCACCGCGCTGCAATTGCCCGGCGTCACATTCAAGGCTGTGCTGACGCGGATGGCGGATTGAAGCGTTATCGGTTCACGAAGAAAAAGTCCTCGCGTCCGGGCAGCGAACCATATGTGTACGGCTCCTGGCGTCCGGCGGTCGCCTCCATCACGTCATCGCGGACGAGACGGAACAGCTTGTTGATCTCGACGCCTGGCGTCGCGATCCGCTGCACAACCGCGACCGCGAACGGCGAATAATCCCCCTCGCCGTCCAGCGCGGTCTCGCCATGCTTGGCGGCGTAAACGACCAGCGATGCGCCCTGCACCTTGACCTCGCCAAGCCCGCGACCGACTGAGCGCGTCTTCGCGCCGCGCGTGTCGCCTTCGTTCGAAGCCGGCACCCGCGCGGCGGCAACCGGCACCTGAGTTGACGTGGAGGCATTCGCAAACGGGTTGTCCCGGCAGGCATCGAGCATCACGAGCTTGAGCTTCTTCGCGCCATCAATCGCCGCCATCACCTGATCCAGCGGCATCGCCTCGAACAGGGCGTCGCGGCCGGATGCCAGTTTGGCATCGACCGGTATCAGGTAATTGACGCCATTCACCTCGATTCCGTGGCCGGCATAATAGACCATCGCCCAGTCGGACTTGTCCGCGGCCGCCGCAAACGTGCGCAGCGCCTCGGTCATTTTCTCGCGCGTCACGTCGATGGCGACCGTGACGCTATCGAAGCCGATTGCACGCAATGTGCCCGCGATTTTTTCGGCGTCACGGCCCGGGTTCTCGAGCGCCCGTACCGATTTATAGGCGGAGTTACCGATGATCAGCGCGGCCCGGCGGCCCTGTTTTGCCGCCGTCGCCTTGACCGCTGCGGGTGCCACGACGGGTATCGCAACGGCCGGGGTCGGCACCGAATTCGTCGAGGCCGCCCTGATGGGGACCGGAAGGATGGTCGGCTGCGGCACACCCGAAGAAAGCGCCGCAAGACGCGCCTCGGCCGTTTCACGCGCGGATTTAGACAGGTCGCCCCGGCCGGAATTCTCGCTGATCGACAGCGCGGTGCGGAACTCGGATTTCGCGCGCTCGAGATCGCCGGTGCGTTCGAACGTCAGTCCGCGGCCGGTGAGCGCCGGCGCGAAGTCCGGTTCGATCCGGACAGCCTGGTTGAAGTCGGAAAGCGCCCGGTCGTATTCGCCCATGTAACGCAGCGTCTCGCCGCGCAGCGTCAGGCCAAGAGCGATGCCGGGACCGCCGGCGTAGAGCTCGATGGCGCGGTCCTGGTCCTGCAACGCACGCTCGAGGTTTCCGGTGCGACGCCAGGCGTCGCCGCGGTTGGCATAATATTTGGCGTTCTTGGGCGCGAGCTTGATCGCAACGCCGAAATCGGCTGCCGCCTTTTCATGCTCGCCCATCGTCTTCAAGATCAGCGCCCGGTTGTTGTAGGCCGAGGCGCGATAGGGATCGTTGTTGATCAAGGCGATCGACCTGTTGATGTCGGCAAGCGCCGCCGCGTGATCACCCTTGTCGCTGAACATGTTGGCCCGCTGGTTATAGACCGCGGGATCGCGGGGCAGGATCGCAGCGGCTTCGTTCAGCACCTCGATGCCGCGATCGAAATCGCCTTTGCAGTGCTGCCAGTAGTACGAGATCCACAAATGCAGATCGTAATAGGCGGAGCTCTTTTTGGAGGGCGAGACGTCCTTGGCGCGCATCAGGTCGGCAAACCCGGCGTCGCATTTCTTCTGGTTGAGGAGGCTCTGCGCGCGGTACGACAGCGCCAGCGCCAGCTTCGCCGGGGACCGGCTGGTATCGATCAGGATCGTGCAGGCCGCGACGCGGTCATCCAGTTCGCTGGTGCTTTTCAGCGGACCGACCTTGCAGCCGCTTGGCTGCTCGCGGGCGATCGCCTTGTCCGGCGATGCCAGCTCCACGGCCGTGAACTGAAGCGCCACTAAAGCGGCATAGGCCGCGGTATTGCCTACCCTCACGATGCCCCCTCGGATTCCCACGCGCGAGAGAAGCACGCGAACCTGGTCTTGTCACGACGGCGGTGTGTGGAACTTTGGCGTTGGGCCCGCTTGCATCGCACGCGTCAGCGCGACCACGGCCGCTCCGACAAAGCGTGCGGCGCGCAGCGTTGGATTGCATTCAACTGCACGTAGGAGACGCCGGCGCCGAGCGCTGAGGGCCGTTACTGCGCAACGCCTTCGCGTGAACCAATCGCCTTCACGGTGGCTTTTGGCGGCGGACAGGTCGCCACCAAGAGACCTCACAGGAGCGGGATACGTATCATCGCAGGGATCGGCCGCCGATTTTCTTGATATTGCCCGATTGCAGGAGCCGAATCCCCTGCTATACCGCCTGTTCCCGCTTACCTGCGCTCGTTCGCAGGAGTGAGCTCAAGGAGACGCCAATGCCTGACAGCAATGCACCCGCACCGGGATTCCAATTTGGCCTTGCGAACTTGAAACCGGCCGAACCCGTGCAAAAAATCACCCTCACCTTCCCCGATGGCGCCAGGCGCGAATTTCCCCAGGACATTACCGGGCTCGAGATCGCCAAGGGCATCTCGCCGTCGCTGGCCAAGCGCACGGTGGCGATGGCGCTCGATGGCGTGGTCGCCGACCTCAACGATCCGATCTCGGGCGACGCCAGGATCGAGTTCGTCAACCGCGACGACCCGCGCGCGCTGGAACTGATCCGGCATGACGCCGCCCACGTGCTCGCCGAAGCGGTGCAGTCGCTGTGGCCGGGCACGCAGGTCACCATCGGTCCGGTGATCGAGAACGGGTTCTATTACGACTTCTTCCGCAACGAGCCGTTCACGCCGGAAGATTTCGCCGCGATCGAAAAGAAGATGCGCGAGATCGTCGCGCGCGACAAACCCTTCACCAAGGAAGTCTGGTCGCGCGAGAAGACAAAACAGGTGTTTCGCGACAAGGGCGAAGCCTTCAAGGTCGAACTGGTCGACGCCATTCCCGGCGACGAGCCGATCAAGATCTATTACCAGGGCGACTGGTTCGATCTCTGCCGCGGGCCGCATATGACCTCGACCGGCAAGGTCGGCAACGCGTTCAAGCTGATGAAGGTCGCGGGCGCCTATTGGCGCGGCGACAGCAACAACCCGATGCTGACGCGCATCTACGGCACGGCGTTTGCGAAGCAGGAAGACCTCGACCTCTATCTGAAGCAGATCGAGGAGGCCGAGAAGCGCGACCACCGCAAGCTCGGCCGCGAGCTCGACCTGTTTCACTTCCAGGAGGAAGGCCCCGGCGTGGTGTTCTGGCACCCGAAGGGCTGGACGGTGTTCCAGGCGCTGATCGCCTATATGCGCCGCCGCCTGACCGGCGATTACAGCGAGGTCAACGCGCCGCAGATCCTCGACAAGGTGCTGTGGGAGACTTCAGGCCATTGGGACTGGTACCGCGAGAACATGTTCGCGGCGCAATCCGCCGGCGACGAGGCCGAGGACAAGCGCTGGTTTGCGCTCAAACCGATGAACTGTCCCGGCCATGTGCAGATCTTCAAGCATGGCCTGAAGAGCTATCGCGACCTGCCGCTGCGGCTCGCCGAATTCGGCGTGGTGCACCGCTATGAACCGTCGGGCGCGATGCATGGCCTGATGCGCGTGCGCGGCTTCACCCAGGACGACGCGCATGTGTTCTGCACCGAGGCGCAACTCGCCGACGAATGCCTCAAGATCAACGACCTGATCCTGTCGACCTATGCGGATTTTGGCTTCGAGGGTGAGCTGACGATCAAACTCTCGACCAAGCCGGAGAAGCGCGTCGGCACCGACGAGATGTGGGATCACGCCGAGCGCGTGATGGCCACCGTGCTGTCGGAAATTCAGGCCAGCGGCAGCAACCGCATCAAGACCGCGATCAATCCCGGCGAAGGCGCGTTCTACGGACCGAAGTTCGAATATGTGCTGCGCGACGCCATCGGCCGCGACTGGCAATGCGGCACCACGCAGGTCGACTTCAACCTGCCGGAACGGTTCGGCGCGTTCTACATCGACGCCGACGGCTCCAAGAAGGTGCCGGTCATGGTGCACCGCGCGATCTGCGGTTCGATGGAGCGCTTCATCGGCATCCTGATCGAGCATTTCGCCGGCAACTTCCCGCTCTGGCTGGCGCCGGTGCAGGCCGTCGTCACCACGATTACTTCCGAAGGCGACGAATACGCCAAGGTGGTCGCCGCCGCGGCGCGGCGCGCCGGCCTGCGCGTCGAGATTGATCTGCGCAACGAGAAGATCAACTACAAGGTCCGCGAACACTCGCTGGCGAAAATCCCGGCCCTTCTCGTCGTCGGCAAGAAGGAAGCCGAGACCCATTCGGTCTCGGTCCGCCGGCTCGGCAGCGAAGGCCAAAAGGTGATGCCGACCGACGAGGCGCTGGCGGCCTTGGTCGAGGAAGCCACCCCGCCGGACGTCAAGCGGGCCAGGCTCGAGACCTGATGGCTGACGAGCAGGAGCTTCCCGCTTTTCCGATCCGGGCTTACCAGCTGATCCCGGATCCCAACCGGCCGACGGTGGTGGCGCTGGCGATCGAAACCGAACAGGGCCACAGCCTGTTTCTGGCGACGCGGGAAATTCTGGAAGACCTCGGGAAGGATCTCTTGGAGCGGGCGGCGAAGATGCCGGTGAAGCCGGCACCGTCGATTTAGGCAGCCTTGTTCTGCCCGATCTTGATCAGGGATTCGGCGGGAATGCCAAGTCCCTCGTGCAGCCGTCTGATCATGTTGAGTGTGAGTTCACGCCGACGATTTAGCACTTCGTGCACGCGATTCCGGCTGCCGATAAAAGGAATGAGATCGCGCGGCTGCAAACCGCTCTGTTCCATATGGTACCTGATCGCCTCCACAGGGTCCGGCAGATCGAGCCGGTAATGTTTGCGCTCCCACGCTTCCACCAACGTGACCAGCACATCTAGCCGATCGCCCTCGGGCGAATTGCGCCGGGCAGTCATCAATCCCTCGATCTCCTTGAGCACGCGGCGATAGTCACGATGGGATTTAATGGGCGCGATATCCATAACCGGAATCCTTAAATGCTTTGCGCATCGATCGAGTCGTACTGTCGATGCGTGCCGACAAACCTGATATAAACGACGCGATAGGGATAGTTGATCCAGACCACGATACGATATTTGTTACCGGCGACGTTGAAGACAGCGCGACCATCCTTGAGAATGCTGGCGCTGCGGATGTCCCGCTTGACGTCCGCCGGCTTCGCCCAATCCGCCTGCCTCACCTGGCGAAACCACGCCATGACCGGCTCGCGGGCGTCGGCAACATCCGCGCCTCGCCCGAGAAAATTCTTGATCGTGCTGAGCGCTATCACTCTCACCGCCTGAATCTTACCATAGTCCCACCTTGGGACCAAGACCTTTATCGCGAGCCGCCGACACCAGTCATCCTCACCATTCTGATCACAATCGGTCTAAAAAGGCCTTCACCAGCCTCGTCGGCTTCCTATCTACGTGATATCCGATCGCCAACCTTCCAGCGAAAGCCCTTAAATTGCCCGATGCCCTTGAACTGCTAAAACTCCGCCGCTCCATCAAACCGCGCGAGATGAGTGGCCCCGGCCCCTCGGCGGCCGAACTCGAGACCATCCTGACTATCGGTTCGCGGGTTCCCGATCACGGCAAGCTGACGCCGTGGCGCTTCATCGTGTTCGAAGGCGACGCGCGCGCCCGCGCCGGCGACGTCATCGCAGCAGTATTTGCGCGGAAGAATCCGGGCGCTCCGGCAGCCGATGTCGAAATGGAAAAGCGCCGGCTGATGGATGCGCCGCTGGTGATCGCCGTGGTGAGTTTTGTCAAACCGCACCCCAAGGTGCCGGCGTGGGAGCAGGAACTATCTGCCGGCGCCAGCGCCATGAACATTGTCACCGCGGCCACCGCGCTCGGCTACGGCGCCAACTGGCTTACCGGCTGGTTCGCGTTCGACCGCGACGTGCTCGAAGGCCTCGGCGTGAAGGCGGACGAGAAGCTCGCCGGCTTCATCCATATCGGCACGCCGTCAAAACCCGCCGAGGACCGCCCTCGCCCGGCACTGTCGGATATCGTGACGCGGTTCTGATCGTTACGCCGCCTTTGAGGTACGCGGGCCGAATCCGGACAATAGCGCCGACGGCGTCGCTGCTCCATTCCTGAGGCAGGCGGGAGCGCAACTGGCGATCTCATCACCGATAAAAGCCACTGACCGGGCGCCTGGCGGGCTCATATGCGCCTGAGCCGCGACTTCTCAAGCGGTTGAGGAACGATCCGTGCTGCGGGCGGTTTAACGCGCACTGCAACATTTGTCGGGTGGCCGACGTTTCGTGCAGGCACCCCCGGTGTGAGCATGACCCCAGTGAACCGACTAAGCCGGCTTCCGACGTCCGTCAGGCGAAACCGGAACGTTGCAGCGGGCCATTCCTATGCGGTCGCCGCAGTAGTCGCAGCAGGAGCGCTGGCAGCGACCGCACTTCTGAACCGTCATCTGGCGAAAAAGGCAGAGCACGACAATCCGCCAGCCGGCCGGTTCCTTGATGTGGACGGTGTCCGTCTGCACTACGTGGAAAGAGGCTCGGGCGAGCCGCTGGTGCTTCTGCATGGCAACGGCAGCATGATCCAGGATTTCGAATCCAGTGGGCTGGTCGACCTAGCCGCCAAGAACTACAGGGTCATTATCATCGACCGTCCCGGGTTCGGCCATAGCAGCCGACCGCGCAATGTCGTGTGGACGCCCGATGCCCAGGCTCAATTGATCCAGCGCGCGCTCAAGCGGCTCGGCGTTTCACAGGCGATCGTACTCGGGCACTCCTGGGGCGCATCGGTGGCGGTCGCCCTGGCTCTCAAGTTTCCCGACATGGTGCGCGGCTTGGTTCTCGCCTCGGGCTACTACTATCCTACCCTGCGTCCCGACGTCGTGGCCCTGTCCGCCCCGGCTGTGCCCGTTGTGGGCGATATCATGGGCCACACGCTGTCGCCCATGATCAGCAGACTGATGTGGCCGCTCATGATGGCGAAGATCTTCGGACCCAAGTCGGCGCCTGCCAAGTTCGAGCAGTTCCCGAAGGAGATGGCGCTTCGTCCTTCGCAGATCCGCGCTTCGGCCGCCGAGTCGGCGCTCATGATTCCCGATGCCTTCCATTTCGAGGACAAGTATGCGGAGCTTAAGATGCCTGTCGTCATCATCGCCGGCGAAGACGACCGGCTGATCGACATCGACAAGCAATCGGCCCGATTGCATTCTGACGTTTCGCAGAGCGCGTTTCACCGCGTTCCTCAAACCGGGCACATGATTCACCAGACAGCGACGGGCGAGGTGATGGCTGCGATCAACGAAGTTGCCGGCAAGGGCCCCTAGGCCACAATCAACAGGAAGTATTTTCGTGATTTCAGGTCCGTGGGGCGGATTGGAGCCGAAGGCGTAATCTGCCGCCCGGGGGTACATCGCAAACGTGGCCTGTGCTCTATCCGATGCCCCATGTCGAATTATCGTCGCGCTTGCGCTGTCGGCGAGCGGAGAATGCGAGAACAATGATGACCCGCAGCGATCGAGCCAAAATGGCGGATTGCGCCTTCGGCTCAATCCGCCCCACGAGTTGTCGGATATCGTGACTCGGTTCTAGGATTAAATCGGAACGGGCCCAATTTTCTGATTCAATTTTCAAACAGCCAGGCAGATACGGCTTCGCGATCTCGCGGCGCTGATCGCCCGAGGTTTGCAGGTAATTTTCGCACCTCTCAAAAGAGAGGGCGCAGGGAATGCCGGATGACACGATGGCGACGTACTTGCCGCTCCAAATACGTCCGCTCCTGCGCGATCGGCCGGCCTCTCATACCTGCATTCGCCACAAGCGCTCTCCTCTATCGGGAGAGATTCGAGCTATCATTATAATGTGACGAACTTGCGTTCCAGATGACCAGGGCGTGAACCCATAAACTTGGAAGCGGACAACGTCTGTTTTCGTGCGCTTAACGGACTCAAATCGGTCATGGCCCCAGGTCCGAAAGTGCCAAAGAGCTACATCGACTCGATTACGGTCCGTCCGCTTAGGTGGCAGGGATCGTAAACTGAAAGAGAGCACCCTGCGGTTCGCACGGGAACGCCCACAACCGTCCGCGATGGGCTTTGATGATCGAGCGGCAGACAGATAGGCCCATGCCCTCGGGCTTGGTCGTGTAGAATGGCTCGAACAGACGCGGGAGGCTCTCCGGGCTCAGCCCCGGGCCGGTGTCCCACACCCCGACGCGCACGCCACCTTCGGACGGGACGGCATCGATGCTGATCTGTAATTCGCGCGCGCCTTCCCCAATACCACTCATGGCCTGAATAGCGTTAACGATTAAGTTCAGCATCACTTGTTGCAGTTGGACCCGATCGCCTTGGACACGCGGCAACTGAGGCGCCAGTCGTGTGCTCACTGTGACGCCGGTTTTGACAGCTTCGCTGTAGGTCAGGGCTATCACCTCGACGATCGCCTCGTTGAGGTCTACGATCTCCGCCCGCGGCGCGTTCTGCTTTGTGAGAGTGAGCCCGACACGATCGACGGTCTCCGCACAGATGTCTCCGGAAGGTTGCTTGTAGCTCGAATCCAGAAGGGTACGATTGCCGTCATGAAACCAAACGGAACGGTTCAGAAGGAGATTGCGTTGAAAGGCAAAGAACCAACTAATTTGTCGTTTGGTGGCAAAGACGGGAAGACGGTTTTTGTCACGCAGTGCCAAGGCGGGTTCATCGAGTCGTTTCGCACAGACCAGGAAGGACGCGAGCATTGCTTACAGAGGCCCGACTGTTAGAAATGGATCGGCAGCAGCTCGAAGAACGAGCGGGATGAAGCATCCTGCAATCCGACGAAGAAGATAGGCTGTCGCGCTCCTGAGCGACTGTTCGGCCGTAGGGTCTCTACTTTGCGGGAGCGACGTCTGGCGCGTGACTCCGGTTTCCTAAACACCGCTCGGACCAGAAACGATGCCATCGAAATAAAACGCGTGGTATCGAACGAGCATAATAACACAGCAAATGAGCGAAGCTGTATTCTGCCGTTCATAATGGTCCAGTTGCAGGCTCGAGTCCGGGCGAACCATTTACGATATCAGCAGCTGATCACCGTTACAGTGGCCAGAGGCTTCGCCCAGCTCCAGAATTCGTCGCAGCTATTGCGCTGAGTAGGGGCGAAGAATTGGGAAGTGGGGACCTCTCCTTTCATTCGCTTTGGTATCCAATTGCACCACGCATTTTTGACAACCATTTTGCTTCGGCACCGCCAATTGCATCATGTGGGGATGACGACGTTATCTCATGCGCTCTTTGTCGGCCGCTGTACCAAGCTAGGCCAAGGAGGCGCGTGAGATTGTCGCCCGTGCCGGAATCGCAAGTCGAGGACAAGGGCGACGAGACTAGCCACGCCATGGCCCGCAAACGATAAGGCTCTTATCTGATGAACGAGTTCGGACAGAAGGGAAAGGTACCGCTCTCGGAACGGCTCTCGGTGTCACCTGAGGAGGCAAGCGCCCTCACCGGGATCGGGCTGACCTCCATTCGTGAGGCGATCAGCGGCGGTGATCTCAAGGCCAAGAAGCACGGGAGGCGTACGATCATCCTGCCGGACGATTTGAGAGTATGGCTCAAAATGCTGCCGGATGCCGGCAAGCCGATTGAAGAAAGCCCCGCTTAGGCGGGGCTTTTGCTTTTCGGAGGTGCTGCGAAGCCGACCGACGGTTGAGAGAGCCGGTAAATAATTGGCAATCGAAAACAAGGCCTATAAAAAAGATACAACAATTATAGCATCTTATCTGATCCCATCACGGATCATGTATCCGGCGCCGCGGATCGTGTGCAGCAAGGGCCGCTCGAAGCCCTTGTCGATCTTGGAGCGCAGCCGCGAGATATGCACGTCGATGACGTTGGTCTGCGGATCGAAATGATAATCCCAGACGTTTTCCAGGAGCATGGTGCGCGTCACCACCTGCCCTGCATGCTTCATCAAATATTCGAGCAGGCGAAACTCGCGCGGCTGCAGCGTCAGTTCGTCCTTGCCGCGGGCGACTCGGTGCGACAGCCGGTCGAGTTCGAGATCGCCGACCTTGTAGGTGGTTTCCTCGGCCGGACCGCCATGGCGGCGCGACAGCACTTCGACACGCGCGAGCAGCTCGGCGAATGAATAGGGTTTTGGCAGGTAATCGTCACCGCCGGCGCGCAGGCCCTTGATGCGGTCGTCGACCTGGCCGAGCGCGGAGAGGATCAGGACCGGCGTGCGGTTGCCCTTTTCGCGCAAGCTGCCGATCAGCGACAGGCCGTCGCGCTTCGGCAGCATGCGGTCGACCACCAGCACGTCGTAATCGCCGCTGTCGGCGAGCGACAGCCCTTCCTCGCCATCGCTGGCGAGATCGGCGATATAACCGACTTCGCGGAACGCCTTCACCAGATAGTCGGCGGACTCGCGGTCGTCTTCGATGATCAACAGGCGCATTTGGGAGGCGGTTGCGGTCTGAGAAGCGGTTGTGCTCACGTTGTGGGCCTTTTCTCACCATGGCGCGTGGCGCATGCCGATGCAAGGCAACGGGGAACCCGCGCAATTATTTGTGTTCCCAGAGCTTCAGTTTCCGAAGCTCTGGATTCTTGTTTTGACGCGTTTTCTTCACGCAAACCGGTGCCCACTTTGCTCGAAAACGCTTTCGTGTAGAAAAAGCGGGCGGCGAGGCTGGGGGACCCCGCCGCCCTTTTCCCTTCCGACAGAGGGGGGCGTATTCCATCGAAAGGTAGCTGGAGGGAGCGAGTTTTGCACCCGCTCCCCGGAAGGAGCCGTCGGCGGGGGCGACTGTTGCCGGCGAAACCCTCCATCTCGTATTTAACCCTTCGCTACCGGCACTGCCACGAACCGCGACGAACCGCCGCTCTTCACGCGCATGAGAACGCTGCTCTTGTTGTCGGTGCGCGCCGCGTTGATCGCATCACGCACTTCGCCAGCGGTAGCGACGCTCTTGCCGGCCACTTCCAGGATCACATCGCCTTCCTTGAAGCCGCGCTCGGCCGCCGCACTCTTCGGGTCGACCTCGGTGACCACGACGCCTTCCTTGCCGGCGCCGGCCACGCTGTTGGCGGGGGCAACCGTCATGCCGAGCTTCGGCACGTCGGTTCCCTTGTTCGGCTTGGCCTTGTCGCCGTCGTCGATGCTGGCCTTGGCCTCAACGGTGTTCGGCAACTGGCCGAGCGTGAGGTTGACGACCTTGTCCGCACCCTTATGCAGCACGTTGAGCTTAACCGCGGCTCCCGGCGCCAATCCGCCGATGGTTCGGGCGAGTTCGCGCGCGTCCTTGACCGTTTCGCCGTTGACAGCGGTGATGACGTCGCCGGATTCGATGCCGGCCTTGGCCGCCGGACCATTGGCCTGCGGTTCCGCCACCAGCGCGCCTTCCGCCTTTTTCAGGCCGAGGCTGTCGGCGATATCCGAAGTCACGGGCTGGATCTGGACGCCGATCCAGCCGCGGGCGACCGAGCCCTTGTCCTTGAGCTGGGCGACCACGCTTTTTACCGTGGAGGCCGGAATCGAGAACGCGATGCCGACGCTGCCGCCGGACGGCGAATAGATCGCGGTGTTGACGCCCATCACCTCGCCGGCGGTATCGAATGCCGGTCCACCCGAGTTGCCCTTGTTCACGGGTGCGTCGATCTGGATGAAATCGTCATACGGACCGTTGCCGATGTCGCGGCCGGACGCCGAGACGATGCCGGCGGTCACGGTGCCGCCGAGGCCGAACGGATTACCGACCGCGAGCACCCAGTCGCCGATCCGCGGCTTGGAGTCGGACAGCTTTGCGAACGGGAAGTCGGTGCGGCCGGCGACCTTGATCAGCGCGAGGTCGGTGCGCGGATCGGTGCCGATCACCTTGGCGGAGTAGCTCTTGCCGTCGTCCATCGTGACTTCGACCTTGTCGGCGCCGTCGACGACGTGATTGTTGGTCACGGCATAACCGTCAGGCGAGATGAAGAAGCCGGAGCCCTGGCCGGTCACCGGGCCACGGCCGCCACGCGGGTTACCGCGCAGACCGGGCGGCAAACCATCCGGTCCACCGAAGCGGCGGAAGAAGCGCTCCATCGGCGAGCCCGGCTGGAACGGCGAGTCGTCGTCCCGGTTGGCGCTATCGTCCTTGTCCTTGCTGGCAACCTTCTCGGCGATGTTGATCTTGACCGAAATCACCGACGGCTTCACGCGCTCGACGATGTCGGCAAAGCCGATCGGCCGCTCAACCTTGCGGACTTCGTTGTTGACCTGCGCGTGCGCCGCGCTGGTGAACACATCGACCGGGCCCGACGAAGGGCTGAAACCATAAACCGCGGCGCCGAGGCCGGCGACGACGGACGCCATCAGCGCGAATTTGCGCGCCGAGAAAAGCTGACGGCGCGGGGCGCCATAGGACGGAAGCGAGGACAGATCGACGGGACGTTCAGTCATTTTGGGAAATCTCCAGATCCAGAATTCGACGGTGCGGGGGGCTGGGCACCTGACAGGACGGAAGATGGGGTCTGGCGCCTTACCGCGCGCTGGCGAGGGAATTAAACTTTTGTAATGGAGGTGGTTATGGGTGCGGCAGTTTAGCGCAGGCAATCCAAGGGCTTAGCGCCGGCCGAAAGTGGCGTTTTGAGGGGCGTTGCGGCCCCCTCATTTGCTGCAAATGGCGCTGCTAACCGCCCTTGGATTTACTGGATTTTCTGGACTTATTCCCGGATTTGCTGCTCGCGCCATTGGCCAGGATATCCGCCATCTTCTCGATTTCGCTGGCGTCGTCCCACTTGCGGTCGGGGGCGAACACACAGCGCGTCAGGAAATACCCGACATGCATGCAGTGCACGGCGCGGGCCAGCACCTCGACATCGACATCGCTGCGGAGCCTGCCGTCGGCGCGCAGTTTGTCCAGGCTTTCGAGCATGGGTTCCCAGATATGCCGCTGCCACAGCTCGGCCATCGCGCCTCTGATGTCGTCGTTCTGAATCATCTCCGCGGTGACGGTGCGGGCGATTCCCGGGTTCTTGACCACCATCGCCATCTCCTCGCTGGCGGCCGCGATGAACCAGTCCTTCAGGCTCGGGGCCCTCGCCTTGATCTGCTTTTCGCGCGTCTCCCACTGCCGCGTCAGGCCCCGCTGCAGCATGATCGGAAACAGCACCCGCCGGACCAGATCGTTCTTTGAGGGGAAGTAGCGAAACATCGTCTTCTCGGTGACCCCTGCGCGCCGCGCGATCTCGGCCGTCGTCGCGCCGTCGACGCCGCGCTCGCCGATCAGGGCGACCGCGGCATCGATGATCGCCTTCTCCTTGGCCGTGGCCGGTGTGAGGAATTTTTCGGTCTCGCGTTCGAGATCGGCCAGCGACAGGCGGGATTTTCGGGCCGGTTTTTGATCCATGACTTTGAAAATTCCCGCTTTTCCAAAAAGTATAGTGATCACTATCTTTTTATATAGTGCCCACTTTACTCCGATGTATAGTACGCACTATACTCTTCGTCGTCGTTACGCAAGTGCGCCGAGGCGCCGCCGCCCGAGATACTTGCCAGGAAACGGAGATCACGATGATCGCATCACGGCAAACGCTGCTTCGCATCAACGCCCTCTTCCTGCTTGCCGCTTCGGCCGGCGGCTTCTACAGCGACGTGCTCGGCATCTTTTTCGCAAGCGGGCCCGTCGCCAAAATCGTCGCGGCCGCGCCCTATTCCGGTCTCGGCTTCATCGAGGCGCACGGGCTGGCCTTCCTGATGGGCATTCAGATGTGGCGCGCCGAACCATCGCGCGCCTGGCATCTCACCGCCGTGGCGATTCACGTCCTGCTCGGCACCTCCAATCTGGTATTCTGGCAACTCTTCGTCGCCGCGGACATGCTGGTCGTCGGCTATGTGACGACGGCGCTGCACGGGCTGTTCGTGGTGCTGCAATTGATTGCCGCGAGCACCATCGCCGCCCCGATAACCGGACATGCCGGGCCTGAACGAGATCATTTCGTATCCATTTGAAAGATTAAGGAGCTGGACGTGACACGCGAACAGAAGACCGTTGCGATCGGAGCCGCGAGCGGTGTTTTGACGATGGTGCTGGCGGTTGCCGGCATCTACCGGCTTTGGCCGGATACCGCAGCCCTCACAGATGTTGCCAGCCGGCTCGCCTTCACACTGAAGGCCAATGCGTTTGCGGCGATCCCGCTGCTGGTCGGCATCATCACCGTCGGCAACAACCGGTTTCTCAGCGAAGCCATCGATCCAACGCTGCACAAGGAAGACGCCGCGACCGAGATCAACGGCCGGGTGCTCGACAACACGCTTCAGCAATACGTGCTGTTTCTGGCGGGCACGCTCGCCCTCAGCGTCACCCTGACGGCAGCGCAGACCAAGGTCATTGCCGCCGCCGCTATTGTGTTCTTCGTCATGCGGTTTGCGTTCTGGGTGGGGTACCGCATCCACCCGCTCTATCGCGCCTTCGGCATGTCGTCGACGATCTACCTCAACGTCGGCATCCTCGGCACGGCGCTCTGGAAGACCCTGTGGGGATAGACCAGCCCTCAGGTCTTCAACTTCAAGCGTCCCATAAAATCCCGTTTGCCGAGCGGAACGCCGTTGGTGCGCAGGATGTCGTAGGCGGTGGTGGCGTGGAAATAGAAATTCGGCAGCGAGAACGACATCAGGAAGCCTTCGGCCGTGAACGGCAATTTGCGGTCGCCGAGCGCGAAGATGACGTCCCTGCCGCCGAGCGCATTGACCGCCTCCGGCGTCAGCGCCGACAAGGCCTCGCGGGCCTGCGTCACATGCGCCTGCAATCCGGCGAAGTTGAACGGGGTCTTGAACGACGGCGGATTGAAGAGGCCCTGCTGCACGCCTTCGATGGCGCCGCGGGAATGCTGGACGACGGAAATGATCTGGAAGCGGAACGGCAGCATGTCCGCAGCCAGCCGCGTCTCGACGATCGCTTCCGGATCGATGTTGTTCTCTTCAAAATGGCTCAGCGCGCGGTCGAGAAAGCCGCTGACGGCACCGAGGGTTTGCAGATAGTTCGCCACGCTGGCGTCGTAGAGCGAAAATGCCATGTCTGGATTCCCCCTGGGCGATGTTGTTTTTGACGGCGCAATGTAACGGCGGAACCGGCCGGCTTGCAATCGGCACAGGCTTAGGCCGGCTTTTCCGGCGACGTTTCCTTGGCGATCAGCCGCTCCAGGCGGGCCTCTTCCTCGGCAGTCAGCTTGAGCAGACCCTCATCTCTCGTGCCCGGGAATTTCGAACGGCGCCGGCTGTAGATCCACAGCGCCATTCCGCCACCCCCGAGCGCCAGCGGCGGCAACAGCCACAGCACCAGCGTATGCGGGTTGAACCGCGGCCGCAGCAGAACGAATTCGCCGTAGCGCGCCACCAGGAAATCGATCACCTGCGAATTGCTGTCGCCGGCCGCAATCCGCTCGCGCACCAACAGCCGCAAGTCGCGCGCCAGCGGCGCCTCGGAATCGTCGATCGACTGGTTCTGACACACCATGCAGCGCAGCTCGCGCGACAGATCGCGCGCGCGGGCTTCCTTGCCCGGGTCCGCCATGATCTCGTCGGGCTGCACGGCATAGGCCGCCGGGCATCCGATCAAGAGAAACGCAGCAAATGCCCAGGCCAGGAGCGCTTTCAATGGATCACTCCGCGGCCTGCAACGCCCGCGAAGCCTTCGCAGGCTTCGGCGCGCCGACGCGCAGGCGCCGGTCCGACAGCGACAGCATGCCGCCAAACGCCATCAGCACGGGTCCCCACCAGATCAAGAGCACCAGCGGCTTATGATAGATGCGCACCGCAACCGCGCCTTCGTTCGTGCTCTCGCCGAGCGAGATATAGAGCTGGCTGGCGCCGCGCGTCAGCAGCGCGGCCTCGGTGGTCGACGATCCCCGCGTCGTGAAATTGCGCTTCGACGGCGTCATCACGCTGAGCTTCTCGCCGTCGAGACGAACCGTGAACTGCGCGATCATCTCGCGGTAATTCGGTCCCTGCCGCTGCGTGACGCCGTCGAGCTTCAATTCGTAACCGGCAACCCTGGCAACCTCGTTCGGCTTCAAGGTGCCGATATATTCGCTGTTCCAGGTGGTCTCGCAGACGATCCCGATCAGGGCCACGCCGACGCCCGCATGCGCGAACGCGGTGCCCCAGGTCGCCCGTGGCAAGCCGCGCGCGCGTTGCATCGCGGTCGCAAAGGGGGCGCGGAACAAGGCCGTGCGCTCGGCGAGATCAGTCATCGCGCCGACGATGACGAAGATCGCAAGCCCGATCGCAAGCGGTGCGAAGGTGCTGCCGCCATAGGTCCAGGCATACGCCACGGCAATCGCGACCAGCGCCGCGATGCCCGCGGCCGTCAGCCGCTGCGCCGCGCCGAGCAGGTCGCCGCGCTTCCACGCCAGCAGCGGCCCGAACGACATCGCCATCATCAGCGGCACGAACAGCGGCCCGAAGGTCAGATTGAAGAACGGCGCGCCGACCGAAATCTTGTCGCCGGTCAGAACTTCCAGCGCCAGCGGATACAGCGTACCGACGAACACCGTCGCGCAAGCCGTGGTCAGGAACAGATTGTTGAGCACCAGCGCGCCTTCGCGCGAGATCGGTGCGAACAACCCGCCCTGCTTCAGCGTCGATGCGCGCCAGGCATACAGCGTCAGACTGCCGCCGATGAAAAAACAAAGGATCAGCAGGATGAAAACGCCGCGCGTCGGATCGGTCGCGAACGCATGCACCGATGTCAGCACGCCCGAACGCACCAGGAAGGTGCCGAGCAGCGACAGCGAGAAGGTCAGGATCGAAAGAAGTATGGTCCAGACCTTCAGCGCGTTGCGCTTCTCCATCACAACGGCGGAATGCAACAGCGCGGTGCCGGCGAGCCACGGCATCAGCGAGGCATTCTCGACCGGGTCCCAGAACCACCAGCCGCCCCAGCCGAGTTCGTAATAGGCCCAGTACGAGCCCATCGCGATGCCGAGCGTGAGGAATATCCACGCTACCAGCGTCCAGGGCCGCACCCAGCGCGCCCAGGCCGCATCGATCCGCCCTTCGAGAAGGGCTGCGACCGCAAACGAAAACGAAATCGAGAATCCGACATAGCCGAGATAGAGCATCGGCGGATGCACCGCGAGGCCGATGTCCTGCAGCACCGGATTGAGATCGCGGCCCTCGATCGGCGGGGTGGCGATGCGCAGGAACGGGTTCGAGGTCATCAGGATGAACAGATAGAACGCGGCCGCGATCCAGCCCTGCACCGCCAGCACATGGGCGCGCAGCGACAGCGGCAGATTGTTGCCGAAGGCCGCGACGAGACCGCCGAACAGCGCAAGGATCGCCACCCACAGCAGCATCGAGCCTTCGTGATTACCCCAGACGCCGGTGATCTTGTAGAGCAGCGGTTTGGTCGAGTGCGAATTCTCGAACACGTTGGCGACGGAGAAATCGGAACCGACATGGAGCATCACCAGCGCCGTGAACGACACCGCCACGAACAGCAATTGCGCCAGCGCCGTGGAGCGCGCGACATTCATCAAGGCGACATCGCCCCAGCGCGCCCCGGCGATCGGCACCGTCGACTGGATCAGCGACAGCGCCAGCGCCAGCACCAGCGCGTAATGTCCGGCTTCCGCGATCACTTAGGCGCCCCCTGCGTGGGCACCGCCGAAGCGCTGGGCTTGGCGCCGTAATCGTCTTTCCAATGCCCCTGCTTCTTCAGCGCGTCGGCGACGTCCTTGGGCATGTAGGTCTCGTCATGCTTGGCGAGCACGGTGTCGGCCCTGAACACGCCTGTTGCGTCGATCGCGCCCTCGGCGATGACGCCCTGCCCTTCACGGAACAGGTCGGGCAGGATTCCCTTGTAGGCAACGGGCAACTTCGCGGCGCCGTCGGCGACGCTGAAATTCACCGCCAGATTGTCGCCGCGCACCAGCGATCCCGGCTGAACCAGGCCGCCGAGGCGGAAGCGCTTGCCGGCCGGAATCTGCTTCTCGGCCGCCATCGAGGGGGTGGAAAAGAACACGATGGAATCGCGCATCGCGTTCAGCACGAGCGCCGCCGCCACCGCGAGCACCGCGAGCGAACCGCCGATCATGGTCAAACGCCGCTGCTTGCGCGTCATGATAATCCTTTGGTTCCCTGCATGATGGGTTCCATCATCCGTCAAGCCCGAGATTCTTCAGGCCTTCATTGAGCTGGCGCAAGCGTTCGGCATCGTTGGCAACCGCCTGGCGTGCATCGCCTAGCGCGCTCACCGCCTTGTCGCGCTCGCCCATCACCATATAGGCCCGCACCAGCCGCAACCATCCCTCAACATCGTCGCCGTCCTGCTTCAGCCGTGTGGCAAGGCGGTCGACCATGCCGCGGATCATCGCGCCGCGGTCGGCCTCGTTCATGTCCTTGGCCGCAGCCATCGCATCATTCGACAGCGCGGGTGCCGCCGGACCGCCGACCCGCACCAATGCGGCCTGAACCAGCGGCCGCCACGGCGCATCGGCCGGCGCCTTGGCCAGCATCGCGCGCCAGATCGCGGCGGCGTCGGTGCGACGGCCATCCTGCTCGGCGGCAAGCCCGAGGAAATAGCCGGCTTTGGGCTCGTCGGCGTTCAGCGCCGCCGCGCGTTCGAATTCGGCTTTGGCCTGCGAGGTCACGACGCCGCCCGCCGAACCGGTCAGGGCTTCGCCGAGATCGGACCGACGCTCGGCGCTGTCGCCATTGTAAGTGATCGAATTGCGCAGCGCGCGGATCGCGTCGTCGTAGCGGCCGAGCCGCGCCAATGCCGGGGCCAGCACGCTCCAGCCGCGGCCGTCGGTCGGATTTTTTTCCAGATGCGCCTCGACCTGCGCGATCAGATTGTCGATCGGCTGGTTGACGTCGGGGGCGCGGCTGCGGCTGGCGAGCGGGAAATCACCGAGCTGCGGCGATCCCAACGAAAGGTAGAAAGCAACCGCCGCAACCGGCAGCCCCACCAGCGCCAGGACGGTCGAGGCCCGGCGTAGCCCGAGGTTCGCCTGGGCCGGCAGGTCATCCCTGCCATCCGCGGCCGCCAGCAAGCGACGGCTGATCTCGACGCGCGCGGCTTCCGCTTCCGAGGGCCCAATCAGGCCGGCGGCGACATCGCGATCGATCTCGGTGAGCTGGTCCCTGTAAACGGCAGCCTCGCTGCCACCGGCTTGCACCGCCGAACCGCGACTCAACGGCCAGAGCACGGCAAAGATCGCCGCGACCGTCATCAGCGCGAACACAAACCACAGCGTCATCAAGCGGTTCCCGGGCGGAACGGCGCCTACGAAGCAGGCACCGATAGCGCCGCTTTACACCACCGGCGGCAAGCCCGGCAATTGACAATTGCGGCAGAAAAACCGGGGAAACCGGAGTGGTCGCAGACTCACCCGTGTGGGCGCCGCAGAGTCAGCCGGCGCGACGCGCGAACCGACGAGAAACTTCGCGCAGATCCTGCAATCCCCGGAGAGTGACGCGTGAGTCACGCCACCCAGCCCGAGCGCCGGATTCGCCGCACTGACTCAATCTTAAATTGAACATATATATTTATGCATCCGGAGACATGCAGGTGCCTACCTTTTGATCTTGGCGACGGAAATCTGGCGTGTGCGATCAAACATTCCCGACGCGGCCGCTGGAGGATGCAGCACCAAGCTATAGCATTTGCACCAAGACGTAGGCGATGCTACACAATGGGGTGAATACGTTAATTCCCAGCCCCTTAGAGGCAAAACCGATGCGATCCTGGAAAGCTCTTCGACGCGACGCCCTTCCCTTTGGCCTTGTTGGAATTCTGGATGGCCCGAAGGTTCGCCGCGGCGCCGCGTTGCTTGCGCTGCCGTTCTTGTTCCCATCGCTTCCGGCGTCGGCACAGGATGGAGTGGACAGAACCGCGATCGCGGCCGCGCTGCTGCCTCGGGATCTCAGCCCCTGGGGCATGTTCATGCAGGCCGACATCGTCGTCAAAGCCGTGATGATCGGCCTGGTCTTTGCGACCGTGGTAACCTGGACGGTGTGGCTGTCGAAGACGATCGAACTGATCAAGGCGCGCCGCAATGCGAAGAACGCCTTGCGCGAACTTGCAGACGCAAGAAACGTGGAAGACGCCGTGCGGCAGGTGCCCGAGGGGGCGGTTGCCCAATTGCTCGAGGGCGCGATGGCGGAATTGAAGTTGAGCACCGATCGAATGGACAAGGAAGGGATCAAGACCCGGGTTGCGTCCCGGCTTCAGCAGATCGAGGCGGCGGCAAGCAGGCGCATCGGGTTCGGCACCGGCGTGCTGGCAACCATCGGATCGACCGGTCCCTTTGTCGGACTGTTCGGAACGGTGTGGGGAATCATGAACAGCTTTATCGGGATCTCGAAGTCGCAAACCACCAATCTCGCGGTGGTCGCACCGGGGATCGCCGAGGCGCTGCTGGCGACGGCGCTTGGGCTGGTGGCGGCTATACCCGCCGTCATGATCTACAATCTGTTCGCGCGCCAGATCAGCTCGTACCGCGCGCTGCTCGGCGACGGATCATCCGAGATCACCCGCCTCGTTGGCCGCGACCTCGACGGCGGCGCCCTGCTCGTCCGGCGACATCTCGCGGCGGCGGAGTAACGGCCATGGCTGTCAGCGTGAACCAGAGCAATGGCGATCTTGCTGAGGTCCATGAGATCAATGTGACACCGTTCATCGATGTCATTCTTGTCCTGCTCATCATCTTTATGGTCGCCGCACCGCTCGCCACCGTCGACATCGCGGTCGATCTTCCGGCGTCGAATGCGGAGCCGCAGCCGCGGCCTGACAAGCCGGTCTATCTGACGGTCAAGCCGGACCTTTCGCTGTCGGTCGGGAACGAGACGGTCGGCCGCGCCGCGCTGCCCGGCGTGCTCGATGCGAGCACCAACGGCCATAAGGACAGCCGAATTTTCCTGCGCGCCGACAAGCTCGTCCCGTATGGCGAGGTGATGCAGGTGATGAACATGCTGCGCGCCGCCGGCTATCTGAAAGTCGCCTTGGTCGGACTGGAACAAGCCTCGTCGCCATGATGCAGCTTGCGGCCGAAGATCGTTCCGACCTGCAACGCTGGATGCTGAGCGGCCTTGCGGTGCTGTGCGTCTACGCCGGTGTGACGGCCACTCTAGCGACCTGGCGCTATCCGGACGACGTCGCGGCGACCGAGCCTTCCGGTGCGATCGTGGTCGACCTCGCACCGTTGCCGGCAGCGCCTTCGACCACACCATCCGATGTCGCGCCCGGCCCGGAACAGGTGATGTCGGAAGCGCAGCCCGTGGCGAAGCCCGACGTGACTCCGCCCGATGAAACACCTGAGCTGCCCCCCGCGCCCAATCCGGATGCGGCCGTGGCGCTGCAGAGCAAACCACAGCCTGAGGTGACGCCGCAGCAGCAGGCGGCGGCCGCTACCACGTCGGCACCCGCAGCTGTCCCGGAGCGCATCGCGCCGGTGGCGGTGGCGCCGACACAGGGCGCGCCGAATGTGAAAGATTCGGAAGCCGCGGTGACATGGCGAACCAAAGTCCTCGCCTTGATCGAAAAGAACAAGCGCTATCCGGAAGCCGCGCGGCCGCGGCAAGGGACGGCACGCGTGTCGTTTGCGCTCGATCGCAAGGGAATGGTGGCCAACGCGCGCGTGATTGAAAGTTCGGGCTCCAGCGCGCTCGACGAGGAAGCGGTCGCGCTGCTCAAGCGCGCGGAGCCTTTTCCGACGCCGCCCGCAAATTTTCCGGGCGATTCTGTTGTCGTGAGACTACCGATCCGCTTCACCGTGAAATAGCGCGGACAAGAACGGACTGCAGAGTTGCAGATATCAGACGTCCGGGGCGGCGGCGTCAGGAACCAGGCATCGGTGAAACTGAGTGGGCCGCCTGCCTTGCTCTAAAATTCAGGCGGCCCCGCCGACCATATCAATTGTCCTGCCCCACGGCAGAGGCCATAGCCAGCTGGACAAAGTATGAGCAGACGTATTTGAAAGTCTTGTGACAGAGGCCGCCGCCAGCCCAGTTTGCGCCACAACACCGGATCAATCCGCAATGATCGCGCCGCCGGCGCCGAACTTGTAGTTCACGCCGACCCTGACGCCATCGCTGGTCACCCTCGTGTTGGAATCGAACGCGACCGCCGTGTTGGCGGCGGTGGCCGGCGTGGAACGCACCGAACCGAAATCCATGTGAAGATATTCGAGCTTGCCGGTCCAGTTGCCCGCGAGGCGGGTCTCCAGACCGCCGCCGACGGCCCAGCCAAACCGGTAGGTGTCGGTATTCAAAGCTGCGGTCGTCGCGGCACCCGCATTATCGAAACCTGTGACCGACGTCGACGTCGTTATCTTGCCGAACGGCACGCCCGCCGTGACATAGGCAAGCAGGCCGGGTGAAACGAGCGCGCCGACGCGCCCGCGAACGGAGGCGACCCATCCCAGTTGGTAATCCAGGCTTGCCGTCACGGGTGCGTCGAGCGGAGCCAGCGCCGCGTTGCAGACATTGCCGGGACATGTCGTGGTGCTGCGTCCGCGCTGATTGCGGTACTCGAAATCGCCTTCGATGCCGGCGACCAATCGGCCGGAGATCCAATTGTAGCCGGCCTGCCCGCCAATACTGGCGCTGCCGCGCGTGGAGAACAGGCGGCCGCCGTCAAACGGCAGGCCGGTCGCATCCTCGCTGAACACCGCGCTGGTAACAGCCCTGCCGCCGACATACCCGACATTGCCGCCGGCATAGATGCCTGCCCAGTTCCAGGCCGCGTCGAGCATCCGCGGCGATTTGTAGTACATGCTGCCGCCCGGCCCCCGCGCCATCCCGAAGGACGAACCCGGCGCTCCGCTCGGCCGATCGACGCCGTATTTGACGTTGAGAAAGAGCTTGAAACCGCGCCCGGGCTGCAGGATCTCGTCCTTGTGGAATTGAACGGCATTGCGGATGTTGGCGTTGAGCAGATTGTCGCCGACCAGTCCGGTCACGACCTCGACCGCGCCCCACGGCGAATCCTTCCAGAACTGCCGGTTCTCCAGCTGCACCTTGAGCAGATCGTATCCGCCGGTCGTCGTATCGAACTGCGAAACGTCGTTCTGCGCGAATGCGTGCAGCAGGCCGACGCGGGCAAACCAGCTGTCGTTCCGCCAATAGGCGCCGCCGCCGAGCCGCATCGGCGGGATGCGCGGAACATTGCTGCCGTCGGTGAACGTCGCGCGCACGACATCGAATTGTCCGTCCACACCGAACGTACCGTTGGCGAGCGGTGCGACGTCCCATTGCCAGGCCAGCTCGCCGCCGCGAAACGTCGCGTCGCGCTGATCGTAATTGACCTGGATGTAATCGGTGCCGGCTCCGCATGTGGCAAACGTTTCCTGGCAAAGGATGCCGGTGGCGCGCGAGAAGATGAACTTGTCGTACGACGTGTAATAGGCGTTCGCGGCGAACCTGAAATCGCCGGCCGTGCGCTTCAGGCCGATTTCCGCCGTCTGCGCGGTCTCGATCCCCAGGTTCGGATTGCCGATCTTGAAGGTCTTCTCCGAACCATCAGGACCTTGCGCGAACAATTCAAGCGCGCGCGGTGCGCGTTCGATCCGCTGCAGCGTCAGGCTCGCCACCAGGTAGGACGGAAGATCCTTGATGATTCCGAAACTGACGCTCTTCGGCATGAAGTCGAGCTTGGCCGCGGCCCTGCCCGGTTCATTGGGCGGCGGCAGAAAATTCGGCGGGAAGGTGAACGCCGTTCCGGCGATATCGACGCCCTCGATGCGTCCCGCCAATTGCGTGCGCAGCGTGTCCGTGTGCCGTACTTCGTTGAGGAAATACGCCGCCGCGGTTCTGGTCTGGGCGGGAAGCAGGATCGCCTGGCCGGCCGTATCCAGTTGCTGGTAGGCGCCCTGCGCACCGACAATGCTGGTCAGCGCCCCGATCGGCGTGGCGAACGCCGCAGATTCGAGCTCGATCTTGCCCTCGGTCTGCGTGTTCTTGAAGGTGGCCGTGATCCCCTCGTAACCGGGACCGGCGAGCACAGTCTCGTCATGCCTGTACTCCGAATATCCGGTCCAGTACCTGACGGCCGCAAGCGCGGCCGCGTCCGGGCGATATTCGCCCTTGCTGGTAATCTTGGTCTGCTCGAGATCGTTGTGCTGGCGGGCGGCCGCGGTCGCGATACCTGGAACGAAATAGTCGCTGGTGAAGCGCGAGACCGCGATGCCGGCATAGCCGCCGTCGAACAAATAAGAGCCGCCGACCGCCGCGCCCGCGCTCTGCGAGGCCGAGTTCGGTTGCCTGCCGTTGCCGACGGGCGCGGGGTTTGGGGGAACGAGATAGGGATAACTCGGGATGCTGTAATCGCTGGAGGATCGCCCATAGATGTCGGCGTGAACGGCGGCGTTGCGACCGCCGGCATCCAGCAACAGACCGCTTTCCCATCCTTTGTTGACGCTCGTCACACCCGATCTCAGTTCCGCGGCCACCCCACCCACTGGAGCGGCGGTCGGAATTCGGTTGTTGTTGACGTCGACCACGCCGCCGACGGCCTGCGAGCCGAACCGGAGCGCTCCCGGTCCGCGAACGACGTCGACCTTCTGGATCGCGAGAGGATCGATCGGTACGGCGTGGTCCTGCGCGATATCCGACACGTCGACCGCACCGACGCCGTTCTCCTGAATGCGGACCTTGGCATCCGACAAGCCACGCAGAATGGGGCGGGACGATTCCGTGGCTAGGCCTGCGGAAGTTGCGCCGGGCATGGTCGAGAACAGGCTGCCAAACCCTCCATTGCTGCTGCCGGCCTGGATTTGATTGCTGCCGATCGTCGACAACGGCGCAAACGGTGGATTGAAGGGCGAGGCAGGCGCGGCCGCCGGGGCGGGACCAGGCAGCGGTGCCGCGATGGCCCGTGAAGGCCGGCCGGGCTCGGAGCGCCCTGCCCGCCGCGCCGGCTTGGGCTGGCGCCCCTCCACGGTCACTTGCGGCATGTCGATTTCAGCCGGAGCGGCGGGCTTGTCTTGCGGCCCGGCGGCGGTGGCCGGTTGCGGCGGTGCCGTCTGCGCCGCCGGGGCTTGTCCCGTTGCTGGGGCTGCCGGCGCGGATGGTTCGGAAGGCGCCTGAGGTGCGGCCGGAGACGCCGATGGCGCAGGCGTAGCCGTCTGCGAGAGGGCGGCAGCCTGGCTCAAACATACCATTGCAAATGCAGACGTGCCCAGAAGGGCCATTCGTGTCGCGCGCATCTTTCCCCAACCTTCATCGCGCTACAGGAACCGGTCCGGATAAGCTGCGACCTTAAAACGTAGGTAAGGCTACATGTTAATGTTGCCCCGTTAACTGTCAAGATGCCGCGGCCGGTCGTCGCAAGCTCGTGCCGGCCTGTTGCGGATTCGCGACACGCCGCCAACTTGCAATGTGGTCGGCAGCGCGCCATGGTCTGCCTCCTCTCGATGGATTCGCCTGGAAAGGTGCCGTGTTGCGCAAGCCCTCGACAGACCGGGCCAAATCGATGCAGCCGCTCCCCACGGAGCAAACGCAGGCGCGCCGCTTTGGAAAAGCGCGCTCGGCGCGTTCGACCGCGGTTCTGGAAGATTATGTCGAACTGATCTCCGATCTGTTAGGCACGACCGGCGAGGCGCGCCCGACCGATATCGCACGCCGGCTCGGCGTGTCGCACCCGACGGCCATCGACACCATCGCGCGGTTGAAGCGGGAAGATCTCGTGACCGCGCGGCCCTATCGCGGGGTGTTCCTGACCGAGAAGGGCGAGACGCTCGCCAAGCGAGTCCGCGCGCGTCACCGCCTTGTGGTGGATGTCTTGCTGGCGCTGGGCGTCCCGCAGGAAGCGGCAGAGGGCGATGCCGAGGGCATCGAACATCACGTGTCGGATGTGACGCTGAAGGCGTTCGCCGAATTCCTGCGCGCGAACAAGGATCGCCGCAAGGTGTGAGGGTGCGACGGCCCTGGCGTCCTATCCGTTGCGGGTGGACTTGCGCTCGGCGGATTTGCGCTCGCCCGTGACGGCGTTTTCGGCCGCCCTGCTCATCAGCGACGCGTAATCATGGCCGAACAGGACTTCGCAGAAGCGGATCGCCGCCTTGGCCTGCATTTGCCGGTAGGCGCGCGCCTTGGTGTCGCCGCCGCGCAGCGCCTGCACCAGCGCCTCGGTCGAGTGCTCGACATAATGCTGCAGGTCGGAATAGGTCCGCAACGTGACCTCGTTGATCGCAAGTTCGCTGGCATAGGTGCGGCAAACCGCGACGAAATCGATCAGGGCCGCGGTTTCCTCGACGTCCGTGGCGTCGATTTTGGGAGCCGACGAAATGTCCTTGTCGGCGCGCTGGCGCAGGATGCGCCGGACCCGGCCGGGCACGCTGTCGATTTCCGACTGCAGCGAATTGGAAATGTCGGCGCGGATCGAGGTCAGCTGCTTGCCCCACGTGGAATCGTTGCGCAGATCGAGTTCGGTGCGCAGGCCGCGCACGCCGTCATGCAGCGTCTTCAGCTGTTCGCTGACATTGTCGAACTGGCCACGCCTGATGTCGGTGCGCAGGCAGGCCGCGAGAAAGGACAGATCGTGCAGCGCGAGCGTGACGGCGATGCCGTACGGCGTCGCGGCGACACGAATTTCATCGTCGGAAGCCGCCATCTTGATCGCGAGGCGGATGATCTGCCACGGCGCCGCCAGCCGCTGCATGATCAGCGACAGCGCGAACGGCAGCAGTTGCGGCGTCTGCAGCGAGGGAACATTGAGCGCCGAGGTCACCGACGCGATCTGGGATTCCGACAACGCCCGCAACTGGCTGGGAAGCCGGCTGCCCAGCGTGTCCATCGCCTCGCGGGCCCGCAAAACCGACCCGATCGACAGGAAGTCCTCGACGACGTTGGGCGGGCCGATACGGGCGAGCGAACGCTGCCGATCGTCGCCCTGCACCGGCGCCGCGACCTTGGCGATCGCCTCAGCGGCGGCGAGCTGGAATTTGCGCGTCTCCGATTCCAGTCCCGCGGTCGAACCGCTCAGCCTGATCTCGGCCAGCGCGGCTTCGAAGGCCCGCGCCTGCTCCGGCGCGCCGTCCCGGGCCAACCATTGCCAGACCGGCAGCAGCGAGGTGCGGCGGATCTGGCCCTGCCGCATCGGGAAATTGCTTTCGACCAGAAACGGCTCGATGGGGCGAAACAGCAGGCGCGCCGGATCGTCGGTCCGCGGCCGTATTTCCTCGTCTTCCTCGGTTCCGCGCACCACTTTGCGCAATTGCTCGAGCACGAGGGTGGCGACCGCGACTTCCTCGCCGCGCTCGATCGCGCGCTCGAACGAGCGCATCAGCAGCGCCTGCGCCTGAGGCGGGAGCTGGGCGAGATAGTCCCTCAGCCGCTCGGTCGATGTCTGGCTCATGCGCCCGGTGTGGATATGCGTGTGTCGTCCGGACGGCAAAGCGCGTCCAACCGCCATCATAAAAGTGCGCGCGTTAAGAAGTCGTTTAGGAATGATGAAATCAAGGGCGGCATGGCCGGTCCCCCGGACCGGATTCAATCGCTTTTCGCGCTCAAACCCCCGGCAGCACCAGCTCGGCCCGCAACCCGCCGATCGGGGCATCGCCGAGCGCAAGGCTACCGCCATAGAGGGCGGCGAGATCGACCACGATCGAGAGCCCGAGGCCAGAGCCCGGCTTGGATTCGTCCAGCCGCTGTCCGCGCCGCGAGACCTGCGCGCGCTCGTCGGCCGACAGCCCGCGGCCGTCATCATCGACGATGATCCGCAGCCGCGGCCCGGCGCTAGGCTCCGCCGCCGACTCGACCAGCACCTCGATCAGGACCTGCGCGGCGGCCCATTTGCAGGCGTTGTCGACCAGGTTGCCGGCCATCTCCTCGAGGTCCTGGCGTTCGCCGCGAAACTTCGCGCGAGGATCGGCTTTCAGATTGATCGCGATGGCGCGATCCCGGTGGATCTTTTCCATCGTCCGTCGCAACGCCTCGATCGCGGGCGCGACCTCGGTGACGGTGCCGACCACCGTGACGCGCGCGGCGATGCGCGCGCGCTCCAGATGATGCGCCACCTGATCACGCATCACGTCGGCCTGCTCCAGCACCTTGCTGGCAAAGGCATCGACGGGGTGCGCGGCGGCCTCGTTGACGATGACCGATAACGGCGTCTTGATGGCGTGGGCGAGATTGCCGACATGGGTGCGGGCGCGCTCGACGATTTCCCGGTTGGCGTCGATCAGCGCGTTGGTCTCGCGCGCCAGTGGCGCGATCTCGACAGGAAACTCGCCCTCCAGCCGTTCGGCACGGCCGGAACGGATATCGGCGATCGATTCGGAAATGCGCTTGAGCGGCGCAAGCCCGAAGCGGACCTGGAAGATCGTGGTCAGCAGCAGCACGATGCCGAGCGCCGCGAAGGTGCCGCCGAGGTAATAGTCGAAGCTGCGCGTCTCGTCGAAGATCTCGCCGGCATCGCCGGCGACGCCGATCAGGAATTTGCCGTCCGCGCCGAGGTCGACCGGCCGCTCCACCATCCGCAAGGTCTGCCCCTCGGGGCCGTCGACATAGCCGAGACGGATGCCGGCCGCGGTCAGTTCGGCGCCGTGCTCCTCGAGTTTCGGCAGCTTCTTGTCCCACAGCGAACGCGACACCCGCGCTTCGGGCTTGTCGCCGTCGGTGCGCACGACCTGCCAGTACCACCCCGACAGCGGCAGTTCGAACAACGGCTCGCCGAGCGACTGGAACGGGTGGTCGGGCGGCTCGTCCGGCGTGGCGACCTCGGCAATCAGCGTGCGCAGATAGAGATTGAGGCGGCGGTCGAAGGCGCGCTCGGTGGCATCGCGATAGACCGACGACAGCACGAACCCGGTGATGACAAGGATCACCACCACCCACGCGGTCGCCGACAGGAACAACCGTGTGGCGAGCGAGGAGCCGCGCATCAGGACGCGATCCGGAAAAGTGGCGGCCGGTTTTCAGACAAAAACATGCTCAAACAAAGAAGTAAGCGTGTTGCTTCGTCAACGCCTTTAATCAGAGGCCGGCAGTCACGTGCCCGGGGCGGGCGGCGTCAGGAGATAGCCGAGCCCGCGCACGGTCTGGATGATATCGACGTCGAGCTTCTTGCGGATCCGGCCGACGAACACTTCGATGGTGTTGGAATCGCGGTCAAAATCCTGGTCATAGAGATGTTCGACCAGTTCGGTGCGCGACACCACGCGCCCGGTATGATGCATGAGATAGGCGAGCAAGCGATATTCGTGCGACGTCATCTTGATCGGATTACCGGATACGCTGACCCGGCCGGTGCGGGTGTCCAGCGAAACCGGGCCGCAGGTCAGTTCCGACTGGGCGTGACCGGTCGAACGGCGGAGCAGCGCGCGGATCCGCGCCAGGACTTCTTCGAGGTGAAAGGGCTTTGCGACATAGTCGTCGGCGCCGGCGTCGAAGCCCTGCACCTTGTCGCTCCAGCGGTCGCGGGCGGTGAGGATCAACACCGGCATCGCCCGTCCGTTGCGGCGCCACGACTCCAGCACCGAGATGCCGTCCATCTTCGGCAGGCCGATGTCGAGAACGACGGCGTCATAGGGTTCACTGTCACCGAGGTAGTGCCCCTCCTCGCCGTCGAACGCGCGATCGACCACATAACCGGCATCCGTCAGCGCCGTCGTAAGCTGACGGTTGAGATCGGGGTCATCTTCGACGACAAGCAGGCGCACGCTGGCCTCCAATGGTGAACTTCACGAAACCTGCCACAAGATGAGGCTCACCGGCGTGAACGGCCAATGAACGGTTACTCCGCGCTAGGTTACTTTTTCTTCATGGCGGCCCGCAACGGCGCGGCCGTCAGTCGCAGGTAACGCCTGGCATGCCGAATCGGCCGCCCAAAGCGCCCAAAAGCGCGGCTAACGACCGTCTGCCCCACGGACCACGATGAAATCGACAGGGCCGCCCGGCCGGCCATCGTCGAACACCCCAACCGTCAGCCGTCCGGTTTTCCAGGCGGCGGTGTCGAGATTGGTGCGGCCCTCGTACAACAGTGGGCCTTCGGGATCATTGTCGTGGCCGTGCACGACGTGGAGTTCGCCGAACCCGCTCGAATCGTCCTTCGGGTAGCGTTTCCATAACAGGGTTTTTTCACTCTGCTTCTCCAGCGGCGTCCCTGCTTCGACGCCCGCGTGCACATAGAGGCGGTGCGCATCGACATACAGCAGCCGCAATTGATCGAGCCACGCGATATGGGCGTGCGGCACCGCCGCCATAGGACGCCAGCGCCGTGTCGCCGCCCCGCTCCAGCCAAAAAGCCTGCTTCGCCGGATCGCGCAGCCCTTCGACCATCATCGCGTCGTGATTGCCCTTCAGCGCAACAAACCGCCAGCCGCCGCCAATGCCTGGCAGCAGCCGCTCGATCACCTGCCTGCTCTGCGGGCCCTTGTTGACGTAGTCGCCGATGGTGACGATGACGCCGATTTTGCCGGACGCATGTGCGTCGATCTCCAGGAGCGCGCGGCTCAGCAGATCATCACGGCCGTGAATATCCGGAATGACGTAGGTGAAGCTCATCCGCGTACGCATTTCCGGCTAAGGGACACCACGGTGCTATTCCAACCGCACGCCACCGGCAACCGGCGTGCATCGTCCGGCCGGGCTGCCGGCGGCCGTCATTTGCACCGTCCCTTACGTCCGGAAGAACACGAACCAGACCACGCCCAGGATCAGGATCGCTAGTCCAGTTGAGACGGACAGGAGCGCCAGCACCGACGGGCCGGGTTCGGCCTGACGGGCCTCGGTCGGGGTTTCGATAATCTGGCCATGTCGACGCGTTGCCATGGGGGACCTCATTTGCGTAAGTGCCTGTAATGCCAGCTATTGCTTCGCCACCACCTGTCAAAAGCAACGCGTGATGGCAGATCATGTTCCGGGGCCTTGCACCCGACATTTTTGCGGTCAGGTCGTCCAAAAGGTCGCAGCCGAACGGCGGAACATATCGCGCGGTCTCGGTTAACGCCGTTGGGAGATTCCCTCCCCCGCCGTGTTTGAAACCAGGTCTGCAGATGGTATTCTTCACGGTCGTCTGTTGCGTCTGTTCGGAGTTTCCCATGGCCCCCCGCGCCAACTGGAAGGGCTTTTTGCGCCTTTCCCTCGTGACCTGCCCGGTCGCCCTGTACCCGGCGACCTCGGATACCGAGAAGGTCTCGTTCAACCAGATCAACCGCAAGACCGGCCATCGCATCAAATATGCCAAGGTCGATGCAGACACCGGCGAGGAAGTCGCCAACGAAGACATCATGAAGGGCTACAAGATCGACACCGACACCTATATCGAGGTGTCGAAGGACGAGCTTGACGATCTCGCGCTGGAATCGACCCGCACCATCGAGATTGATGAGTTCGTACCGAGAGCGGATATCGACAGCCGTTACGTGATCCGTCCCTATTACCTCGTGCCGGACGGCAAGGTCGGCCACGACGCGTTTGCGGTGATCCGCGAAACCATCCGCAGCATGGACAAGGTCGCGATCGGCCGCGTGGTGCTGACCAACCGTGAACACATCATCGCACTGGAGCCGCTCGACAACGGCCTGATGGGGACCCTGCTGCGCTACCCCTATGAGGTCCGCAGCGAGAAGGAATATTTCGACGACATCCAGGACGTGAAGATCACCAAGGATATGCTGGACCTGGCCAAGCATATCGTCGAGCAGAAATCCGGATCGTTTGAACCCGAACAGTTCGAGGATCGCTACGAGCAGGCGCTGATCGACCTGATCAACCAGAAGCGCAACGGCCAGAAGACATCGGCGAAGGCGGCACCGAAGACCGGTGGCAACGTCATCAATCTGATGGACGCGCTGAAACGCAGCCTCGCCAACGAGAAACAGGCCGCCCCCGCCGCGGCCAAGGAAAGTGGCAAGGAAAACGGCAAAGCCAAAGGCAAGAAGCCGCGCAAGGCAGCCGCCGGTCAGCGCGAAATGCTGCTGCCGATCAGCGGCAGCGGCAAGCGCGCCGCCAAGGAAACGGTCAAGGAAGCGCCGAAGAAGGCCGAGAAGCCGGTTCGTACGTCCGCCCGCACCAGGAAGGCCAGTTGATCGCGCAGGCGTTCGGCCGGTAGCGCACGATGCCGTGGTCGACGCCGTTCGATGAGCCGATCGCGCTGCGGGGCGGCCGCACGCTCATGACGCTGCAGCAGGCCGCCGACTACGTCATGAAACTGCCAAAAGCCGACCAGCAGGAAGCGCGCTGGCAAACCGCGGTCGAGCACTTGATCAGGGCTGCGGAGACCGGCGGCGGGTGGCTGATGTTCGCGCGGATCGCAATGATGCAGGCGCTATATGCGGATGGAAACGACCGGTAACGCGGTCATGTGGCGCTAGTCCCCGTCGCCGCCATCTCCGCCAAAATCAAAGCCGTCAATGCCGTCGCCGGCTGGCCCGTTCCGGAACATCATGTCAGTCAGCAGGGCCACAATCAGGATGGCGGCGAATACGCGCCACGGATGCTGCACGCCGTAGGCGACGATCTGCCGGCCGAAGCTGACGATTGGTGAGCCCCAGGTCCCGAACAGCAGCTCCTGCATGATGCGCGCTGCCGATCCGTCCTATTTGAGCGATGTGCTGACAGTCTCGAATTTGGTGCTGAGCGCAGTGCCGACGCCGTTGACGGCACCAACGATCACGATGCCGATGCCCATCGCAATGAGACAATACTCGATCGCGGTCGCGCCGGACTCATCCTCGACAAAATTCCTCAACAATCGACGCATGAAAGAAAGCTCCTGTCGACGCCGCCGGGATTCTTCCCGCGTCGTGCCCCAAATGGAACCCTAGAGCGGAATGATTGACGGCGTTTTGACGAACAGGATGAACGACTGATTAAGCCGGAGGCACGACTACACCGGTATTCCTACGGTACCAAAAATTTACTCTGAATTGTCCAACGCCCCGCCATGGTCGGCGGATCGGCGTCTTCCGGAGCGAGCGCACATGTCCACGCAGAAGCGTGAACCAGGAAAAAACTACATCGGCCTCTTGAACGATGAGTTGGAAGAGCAACGCACCGCCGAGGTGCGATCCGGCAACGATCGCCGTCTGACGGCGTATGTCCTCGGCCTGATGGCGGCGATGTTCAACCATCGCCGCAACGAGGCGAGATAGTTGCCCTCCTCTCGCCCGTAGAGCGCGGCCGGCTTCGAGGCCGGCGCGGCTAACACCGAACTGCCCGACATCTTCTGATCGCGTGGGAACTGCTGGACTTCCGACTGATCGGTTTGACGCCGGTGTTGGTCTGAGCGTCGCTCCGGCGGCAAACGCATATCAGCACTTCCCGGAGCAGGCGCCGCCCGCGCTTTACGGTGAGGAAATTTCCTGTTCCAACTGTGAGAAATCGGCCGAACGAACCGGCCTGCACACAAGGGGGAAACCGTCATGAAGCTCGGCGCCGCGATTGCAGAAATCATGAAGCGCGAGGGGATCGAGATCCTCTGCGGCTATCCCGTCAATCATCTCATCGAGTATGCCGCCAATGCCGATATCCGCCCCGTGATGGTGCGCCAGGAACGCATCGGCGTCCACATGGCGGATGCGATCTCCCGCGTCACCTCGGGCCATTCGATCGGCGCGTTTTGCATGCAGCACGGCCCGGGCGCCGAAAACGCCATGGGCGGCGTGGCGCAGTGCTACGGCGAATCCGTCCCGGTGCTGGTGCTGCCGATGGGCTATGCGCGGCGGCTCGCCAATATCGACCCGAACTTCAACTCCAGCCAGGCGATGCGGGCGTTTTCGAAATCCTCCGAGCCGATCATTCTTGCGGCCGAAGTCTGCAATATTTTCCGGCGGGCGTTTACAAAACTGAAGAACGGCCGCGGCGGGCCGGTGATCGTCGAAATCCCGGCCGATATGTGGAACGAGGACGTGCCGGAGCCGCTGAACTACACGCCGGTGCTGCGCACCCGCTACGGCGCCGATCCCGTCCACATCAAGGAAGCGGCCGCGCTATTGGTCGGCGCCAAGCGGCCGGTGATCTACGCCGGCCAGGGCGTGCACTACGCCAGGGCCTGGCCGCAACTGAAGCGGCTGGCCGAGCGTCTCGCCATCCCCGTCACCACGAGCCTTGGCGGAAAATCGTCGTTTCCGGAGACGCATCCGTTGTCGCTGGGTTCGGGCGGCCTTGCCGTGCCCCGCGCGGTGCCAAAATTCCTCGGCGAGGCCGACGTGATCTTCGGCATCGGCTGCTCCTTTACCGAGACCTCGTTCGGCATCGCGATGCCGAAGGGCAAGACCATCATTCATTCGACGCTGGACCCCAACCATCTCAACAAGGATGTCGAGGCCAGGATCGGCCTGGTCGGCGATGCCGGCCTGGTGCTCGATGCGCTGCTGGAAGAGATCGGCAGAAGCGTCACCAGCGATCGTGACGCCACTGCCGTCGCCGCCGAGATCGCCGCCTCGCACAAGGAGTGGCTGGCGAAGTGGATGCCGAAACTCACCCACAACGACGCCCCGCTCAATCCCTATCGCGTATTGTGGGACCTGCAGCACACCGTCGACATCAAGAACACCATCATCACCCATGATGCCGGCAGCCCGCGCGACCAACTCTCGCCGTTCTGGAAATCGGTCGAGCCGTTGTCCTATATCGGCTGGGGCAAGACCACGCAGCTCGGCTACGGGCTTGGGCTCGCCATGGGCGCCAAACTGGCAAAGCCCGACAAGCTCTGCATCAATGTCTGGGGCGATGCCGCGATCGGCTTCACCGGCATGGATTTCGAGACCGCCGTGCGCGAGCGGATTCCGATCATGTCGATCCTGTTGAACAATTTTTCCATGGCGATCGAGCTGAAGGTGATGCCGATCTCGACCGAGAAATACCGCTCGACCGACATTTCCGGCGACTACGCCGCGATGGCGCGCGCCTTCGGCGGCTATGGCGAACGGGTGACCAAGCCGGAAGACATCATTCCCGCGATCCAGCGCGGCATCGCCAAGACCAAGGAAGGCATTCCGGTGCTGCTGGAGTTCATCACCAGCAAGGAGACCGAGGTCTCCCGGCCCGGAACCTGATCGCCGACCCGGCCGATAACCGCTTAGCCTGCTTCACTTTTTGACGCCCCGGCCTTAAGAAAAAGCCGGGATGGCGCTGGCCTGGCCGCGCCTGGAATGAAATTATCTGCCACATTGGTGCGAGCGCTGATGGCTTGAGGCCATCGTCCTGCAGGGCTTGCCGTGAAATGGATTTGAGTGAATGACCGCGCTCCCCCCGGACGCCGTGGCCGATCTCTACAAGCTCGTTGCCGAGCTCGAGCAGAGACTCGAATCCAGCTTCGCCGCCCACGACGCGGCGATCGCCCGTCAGGCGGCGATGGACGCGGAAAACGGCCGGCTCATTCATGAACTGAGCATCGCCCGCGAGCGCCAGAACGCCAGCGCCGATATCCTGCGAACCATTGCCAGCGTATCGGGCGATGCCGAACACGCGCTGTACCAGATCGCCGAGACGACCGCGCGATTGTTCGATGCGGCGAGCGTCACGATCCGGATCGCTGACGGCGACAGATGGGGTCTCTCGATCCGTTTCGGCGAGGGCTCCGAGCGTATCGGCAAAGAAGTACCTGCGGCGCAGCTTGAGATCGGCGCCCGCAACCTCCCAAGCGCGGTATTTGCCCTCAACCAGCAGATCCATGTGCCTGATCTGACCAACCTCGGTCCCGAGATGTCCGAATGGCCTGGTCTCGTGACCTCGCGCGCCGCGGGTCTTCTCACGGTCGCCGGCACACCGTTGCGGCGCGAGGGCAAGCCGATCGGTATTCTCATCGTCTACCGAGACCGCCTCGCGCCCTTCACCGACGACGAACTCGCGCTGCAGCAGAGCTTTGCGGATCAAGCCGCAATCGCGATCGAGAATTCGCGGCTGTTCAACGAACGGCGCCAACGCACCAACGATCTGAGCGAATCCCTCCGTCAGCAGACCGCGACCGCCGACGTGCTCAGGGTGATCGCGTCCTCGCCGGCCGATGTCGAACCGGCGCTCAAGGCAATTGTCGAAAGCGCCTGTGCACTTTGTGACGCCTATGATGCCAACGTCCTGCTCAGGATTGGCGACCATCTGCATTTCAGCGCCCATCACGGACCGATACCGACAGGTCAACACAGTCGTCCGATCAGCAGGGAGTGGGTCACGGGTCGCTCGGTTGTCGACAAGGTACCTGTGCAGGTGTCTGACTTTTGGGCCCCCGAGGCTGCCGATTTTCCCGAGGGGCAACGGCAATCGCGCGAACAGGGGCACCGCTGTACCCTCAGCATACCTCTCCTGCGGGAGGGAGAAGCCATTGGTGCGATCGTACTTCGTCGCCTGGAACCGGTGGCCTTCACAGCCAGACAGACAGCCCTGCTGCAGACCTTTGCGGACCAGGCTGTGATCGCCATCGAAAACGTGCGGCTGTTTCGCGAGACAAGGGAAGCGCTGGAGCGACAGACAGCCACGGCCGAAATCCTGAAGGTCATTGCCGCCTCTCCCTCCGACGCGCAGCCGGTGTTCGAAGCCATCGCTGCCAGCGCCAAGCGACTGCTCGGCGGGTTCTCCGCCACGGTGCTGCGCTTTCTCGGCGACGAACTGCATCTGGTGGCGTACACGCCGACCAGCCCCGCCGCCGATGAAGGCCTGAAGGCCTCGTTTCCGAGATCGATCTCGGAATTCCCGACATTCGCGCTGGTGCGCAATGGCGAGACCGTTCAGTTTCCCGACAGCGAAGCCGAGCACGTCCCGAAGTTGAACCGGGATCTGGCGCGGCTGCGCGGCTTCCGCAGTGTATTGTTCACGCCGCTGATGAACCAGGGCGTGCCGGTCGGCATGATCAGCGTCACCCGTGCGGAGCCGGGCGCCTTTGCCGCCGACCACGTGCAATTGCTGCAGACATTCGCCGACCAGGCGGTGATCGCGATCGAGAACGCACGCCTGTTCAACGAAACCAGGCAGGCGCTCGAGCGACAGACCGCGACGGCTGATGTCCTCAAGGTGATCGCCGGCTCGCCGTCGGATGTGCAGCCGGTGTTCGAGGCCATCGTGGCCAGCGCGAACCGGCTGATCGGCGGATTTTCCACCGCGCTGTTTCGCTACGTCGACGACCAGATCCATCTGTCCGCGTTCACTCCGACGGACTCCACGGGCGATGCGGTGCTGCAATCCTCGTTCCCGATGCCGCTTGGCCGGTTCCCGCCCTACCAGCTGGTCCGCAACGGCGCGCCGGCGGAACTCGTCGATACCGAACTCGAGCCGGCCGCACGCGACATCGCGCGTGCACGGGGATATCGCAGCATGCTGTTCGCGCCGCTCATGAACGAGGGCAAGGCCGTCGGCATCATCACGGTCAGCCGCCGGGCACCCGGCTCGTTCGACGAGCCGCACGTCCGGCTGCTGCAGATGTTCGCCGCGCAGTCGGTGATCGCGATGGAAAATGTGCGGCTGTTCAACGAGACGAGGGAGGCGCTGGAACAGCAAAAGGCGTCGGCGGACATCCTCCGGGTCGTCAGCAGCTCTGTCGCCGATGCCCAGCCCGTATTCGACGAAATCTTGCGCAGCATCGCGCATCTGTTTGGCGGCGATGACCGGTTCATCTACCTCGCAGGCGATGATGGACTGCTCCATATCGGCGCGGCGCACGGCGCCAACGCCGAGCGCGTGCGCGCGCTGTACCCGGTGCCGCTGGAGGGTACCGCGAGCGAGGTAGCCTTCCGCGAGCGCCGCCTGATCCATTACGCCGACGTATTCAACGATCCGGACGTGCCTTCGGCCCTGCGCGAGATCGCCCGCCGTATCGGAAAAAACTATTCGATGGCGCTCGCGCCCATGCTGTGGGAGGACCGTGCCATTGGCTCGATCTTCGTAGGCCGCACTTCGATGAAGCCGTTCAGCGAAAAAGAGTGCAGCCTGCTGCGCAGCTTCGCCGACCAGGCCGTCATCGCGATCCAGAACGCGCGGCTGTTCAACGAGACGCGGGAAGCGCTGGAGCGGCAAACCGCGACGGCCGACATTTTGAAGGTCATCGCCAGTTCGCCTTCGGACGTGCAGCCGGTGTTCGACGCGATCGTAAAGAGCGCTGCGCGGCTTTTCGAGCCATGCTCGGCCACCATCACAACGCTGAAGGATGGCAAATTGCATTGGAACGCAATCGCGGAGATCGCGTCGAGTTTCGATCACGAAGCTGCCAGGGCCAAGTATCCGATCGCATTCGACCCGGATCGCTCACCCTCGGCGCGTGCGATGCTGGAGCGCCGAATCATCGAGATTCCCGATGCCAGCGCGCCGGACACACCAGAGTTCACTCGAAAAATCGCAGCCGCTGGTGGCTTCCGGAACATCATATTCGTGCCGCTGATCCATGAAAACAAGGGCATCGGCACCATCATTCTGACGCACCCGCAGGTGGGGTTCAAGCTTTCGGACAAACAACTCGCGCTTGTCCAGACCTTTGCCGATCAGGCCGTGATCGCGATCCAGAATGCTCGCCTGTTCAGTGAAACCAAGGAAGCGCTGGAGCGGCAGACCGCGACGGCGGATATCCTCAATGTCATTGCCGGTTCCCCGACCGACGTACAGCCGGTGTTCGACGCCATCGCCGAAAGTGCCAAGCGGCTGCTCGACGGCCAGACCGCGCTCGTCACCCGCGTCGCCGGCGACCAGCTTGACCTGGCGGCCCACACCGCCGGAAGCGAGGCCGGTGATGAGGCGATCCAGAGTTCGTTCCCGACCCCCCTCTCCTCCTCCGGAATGCACAGCCGGGCGGCGCTGACCGGGACGATCGCGTTCCGGACCGATATCGAAACCGAACCCGACGTCCCCGAAGCCGTCAAGGAAACGGCGCGCGCCCGGGGTTACCGGAGCATCATCTCCGTGCCGATGCTGCGCGAGGGCGTTGCGATCGGCACCATTGGCGTCTCGCGCGCAGAACCGGGGCGGTTCGCCGACAACCAGATCGACCTTCTCAAGACGTTTGCCGACCAGGCGGTGATCGCGATCGAGAATGTCCGCCTGTTCAACGAGGTCAAGCAGCGCACGGAAGACCTGAGCGAGTCGCTGCAGCAGCAGACCGCGACCGCCGACGTGCTCAAGGTGATCAGCCGTTCCGCGTTCGATCTGCAGAAGGTCCTCGACACGCTTTCGGAGTCGGCAGCCGGCCTGTGCGAGGCCGACATTGTCGTCATCCATCGCAGGGTCGGCGAGGGATTTCGAGGCGCGGCGAGTTTTGGCTTGCGCGAAGAGCATCACCGCACGGTCATGGAGATCGACCACAAGCCTGGACGCGGTTCGCTTGGCGCGCGCGTCCTGCTCGAAAATGCACCGGTACTCATCGAGGACGCAGAAAACGACCCAGAATATGACTTCGCTTTGCAGCAACGGGTCGGCATACGAAGCATGATGGGCGTTCCGTTGCTGCGCGAAGGCGTCGCGATCGGCCTGCTGCTGTTGTTCCGCAAGAAGGTGCATCCTTTCACCGAGCGACATGTCGATCTTGCCATGACCTTCGCCGACCAAGCCGTGATCGCGATCGAGAACGTGCGGTTGTTCGACGAGGTGCAGCAGCGCACCCGCGAGCTTTCGGAATCACTGGAGCAGCAGACCGCGACGTCGGAAGTGCTGAGCGTGATCAGCCGGTCGGCTGGCGATCTGGAACCGGTGTTCCAGAGCATGCTCGAAAACGCCACGCGCATTTGCGGCGCGCAGTTCGGCCTCATGAACCTGTACGACGGCGACAGCTTTCATACCGTCGGCTTTCACAACGTGCCTCCGGCATTCGAGGCCGCCAGGCAACAGAGTTTTCGGGCGCATCCCGACGGCGACCTCGGACAGATGGTCCTGACAAAAAAGGTTGCACACATTCATGACCTCCGCACACGGCCACTTTATATCCAGGGCGATCCGGCGACCGTACAGCTTGCCGAACTGGCGGGCGCGCGCACGATCCTCATCGTGCCTATGGTCAAGGACGACGAGTTCGTCGGCACCATTGGAATTTACCGTCTCGAAGTTTCGCCGTTCAACGAAAAGCAGATTGCGCTGTTGAGCAGCTTTGCAAGCCAGGCCGTTATTGCGATCGAGAACACACGGCTGCTCAAAGAGCTTCGGGAGCGAACCCACGATCTCACCAAGTCGCTCGACGATCTGCGCACCGCGCAGGACCGGCTGGTGCAGACCGAGAAGCTCGCTTCGCTCGGCCAGCTCACCGCAGGCATCGCGCATGAGATCAAGAACCCCCTCAACTTCGTCAATAATTTCGCCGCCCTTTCGGCGGAACTGACCGACGAACTGAACGACGTGCTCAAGCCTGCCGAGATCAGCGACAAGATCCGCGAAGAGGTTGACGAACTGACCGGCCTGCTCAAGGACAATTTGCAAAGGGTGGTCCAGCACGGCAAGCGCGCCGATTCCATCGTCAAGAACATGCTCTTGCATTCGCGCGAGGGAGGCGGTGATCACCGGCCCGCCGACATCAACGCGCTGATCGACGAGAGCCTCAACCTCGCCTATCACGGCGCCCGCGCCGAACGAGCCGACTTCAACGTCACACTGCAGCGCGACTTCGACGCCAATGCCGGCATGGTCGAGGTGTTTCCGCAGGAAATCACCCGCGTGTTCCTGAACCTGATCTCGAACGGCTTTTATGCCGTGAACCGGCGCAGGATCGAGGCCGGCCAGCCCGGATTCGATCCCGTGCTGATCGCCACCACCCGCAACCTCGGCGACGCCGTCGAAATACGTATCCGCGACAACGGTACGGGCATTCCATCCGAAGTGAAGGACAAGATGTTCAACCCGTTCTTCACCACAAAACCTGCGGGCGAAGGCACCGGCCTCGGCCTGTCGATGAGCCATGACATTATCGTGAAACAACATGGTGGCACGATCGACGTCGATACCGAGCCCGGTCAATTTACCGAGTTTCGCATTGTTCTGCCGAGGACCAGCAATCCTCTCAACAAGTCCCGGGGTTCGACGTGAGTGTTCTGGTGCTTGTGGTCGATGACGAGCCCGACGTCGAGGCGCTGTTTCGCCAGCAGTTCCGCAAGGATTTGCGCGCGCAGCGCTTTGTGATGGATTTCGTCAGCTCTGCGGCCGATGCGCTCGCCCGCATCGGCTCCACCATCGAGCATTCGCTGATCCTGATCCTGTCGGATATCAACATGCCCGGGATGACCGGGATCGAGATGCTGCCCAAGGTTAAAGAGATCCGGCCAGACGTTCCCGTCATCATGATCACCGCCTATGGCGATGCGGAGACCAGGCGCAAGGCGATCGCCGGCGGCGCGATAGGTCTGTTGACCAAGCCGATCGACTTCGCCCTGCTCCGGGACGAAATCGATACGCGGCTGGCACAGGCGAGCTGAAGCGTTTTCGAGCGAAGTGGGTACCGGTTCGCGCGAAGAAAACGCGTCAAAATAGGAATCTAGAGCTTCGGTTCTGATGCAATCAGAGCCGAAGCTCTAGCGCCCTATTCCGCCATCTCGACGGGCGGCGGCGTCCCCGGCCCGGCCAGCGGCCGTTCTTCCATCAGGATCATGCAGAGCGTGGCGCCGGCCATCAGCGCGGCCGCGGCGCCGAATACGTAGCGGAACGCCGTGATCATGTCGGCGACGGGAATCGAATTCAGGGGACCGTGGTGTTCGCCGACCAGCGAAATGTCCGCCCCCAGCACCATCAGCAGGATCGCGGTGAAGGCTGCGACCGTGAACGACGACATCAGCGCGCGGAAGAAATTCATTGCACCGGTGACGGTGCCGATCTGCGGCCGCGCCACCGAATTCTGCAGCGAGACCACGCTGACCGGGAACGTCGTTCCGAGCCCGAGCGCGAAGATCGACAGCAGCACCAGCAATCCCCACAGCGGCAGCGTCGTGAGCGCCAGCGCGCATCCCGAGACCGCTGCCAGCGAAGTGCCGACGATCGCGACGCGCTTGTAATGTTTGGCGCGCGCCATGGTGCGTCCGGCGATCGCGGCGCCACAGGTCGAGATCGCGGCGAGCGGAATCAGCGCGAGGCCCGCCTCGCTGGCGCTGAGGTGATAGACCACCTCGTAATAGAGCGGCAGATTTACCGTCAGTCCGGTGATGGCGCCGAGCGCACATCCGCCGGCGGCCATCGCGTAGGGCACCACCGTTCCACCCATCAGCGGCAGCGGCAGGAACGGCTCGTCGGCCTTGCGCGCGTGCCAGACGAAGCTGAACGCCAGCGCGGCCGACGCGCCGATCATCGCGATGATGGTCGGCGACAGCCACAGATAACGGTTGCCGCCCCAGGTCAGCACCAGCATGAACACGACCGCGGCCGCCATCAGCAAGACGCCGCCGAGCCAGTCGACCTTGCGCCGGCGGTGGAACACCGGGATCTTGCCCATCTTCGGCAGCAGCAGCGCCAGCGCGCCGAGCGCGAGCGGCACGTTGATCCAGAAGATCATCGACCAGTGCAGATGTTCGGCGAACACCCCGCCGACGACCGGCCCGCCGATCCCGGCGGCGACCCACACGCCGCTGAAATAGGCCTGGTATTGGCCGCGTTCGCGTGGGCTCACCACGTCGGAGATCACGGTCTGCACGACAGGCATGATGCCGCCGCCGCCGAGGCCCTGCAGGCCGCGCGCGAGGATCAGGATCGGCATGTTCGGCGCCAATGCGCACAGGATCGAGCCCGCGATGAACAGGCTGAGGGCGACAATGATCATGACGCGGCGGCCGTAGATGTCGCTCAGCGTGCCGAACACCGGCGCCACCGCGGTCGATGCCAGGAGGTAGGCCGTGATCACCCAGGAGAGATTGGAAACGTCGCCGAACTGGCGGCCAATGGTCGGCAGCGCGGTCGCGACGATGGTCTGGTCGAGCGCGGCCAGAAACATCGTCAGCATCAGGCTGATCAGGATGGTGCGGACCTCGTCCTGGGTCAGCGGCGCGCGCGGCGCAATCGGCGGCGCATCGCTGACATCGATGACCTCGGTCGTGATGTGCGAGATTTCAGCCGAAATTTCGTCGGTTAACGTATCGTGGTCGGCAGGTTGACCGCGCTGCCGTTCGAACTTGTTCATTTGAAAGTAATATTTTTCTTCGCAGCTCAAAGCCGCCGAGATGGAATCGCTATATCGGCTGCACTTTAGGGCGCAAACTGCTCCGGCGGCAGGCACCTGCGCGCATGGGAGCATCCCGCGAGCGCAGCTTCGCAATCACGTGATCGACGGCGCGCGCAAAACGCTACGATTTCGGCCGCTTTTTGAACCTGCCCGTTTCATGCAGCGCAGCTTCGCAAAGGGCGCGGGAGCATGGGGTTGTTTTCGTGATTTGCTCCGGCCCGCGCTGCGAGTTCACACCGGCCGCTTCTTCAACCGCGCCCGCTTCGGCAACAGCGCCGGCCATTGCACGATGTGATCTTCGAGATCCTCGTCGGCAATCTCGTTTTCCGTTCCCTGCACCCGCCCGCGCACGGAAACGCCGGCCTCATGCACGGTATTGGGATCACCTGATAGCAGCGGGTGCCACCAGTAGAGGTCACGGCCCTCGGCGACCAGCTTGTAGCCGCAGCTCGGCGGCAGCCAGTTCAGGGTACGGACGTTTTCCGGGGTCAACCGGACGCAGTCGGGAACCTTGGCGGAGCGGTTCGGGTAGTCCTTGCAGGCGCAGGAGCCCGAATCGAGCAGCTTGCAGGAGACATGGGTGAAATAGATCTTGCCGGTATCCTCGTCTTCGAGCTTTTCCAGGCAACAGCGCGCGCAGCCGTCGCACAGGCTTTCCCATTCGGCGCTGGACATCTCTTCCAACGTCTTGGTTTTCCAGAAGAATCCCTCCTGGCCGGAAGCTCGCTTGGGCGGTGCGGTCATGAATTCAGGGTTTTCCGGATCGGATCGGTCTTGCGCCCTTCTAGGAGGTGCGGTGGCAGCCTTGCAAGCGAGACCGCTCCGGCCGGTATAAAAAGCCGGGGGCAGCGTTAGTCCTGACCATCAAAATGGTGAGCCAGACCATTGGTTTATGGCCCCCGCTCGGATAGAACAACCGCGAGTCCCCAACGTGCTTGAAGGTCGCCTGGCGAGCCGTAAAAGCGCCTTGGGTTTGCCGCAACATCGAAGCAAGACGTCTCGATAGCGCCAAGCGTGCGCAGAGCGCCTACGAACCGACCAAGGGCCCCGGTGCGCCAGTTCATTCCAGCGCGATGGAAGACAAAGATCCAGCACGTCATGCTGGACCTCGACGCGCGCATCGACTCGACGCTGTTCTCATCCGGCAAGGGCGCGCGCGAACTCTATGAGCGCTTTTCGACCTTCATGGACCGCTTCTATGTCGGCGGCTGGAAGCGCTGGGTGTTCATCGAGCCGGCTTCGGAAGCCGCCACCATCGGTCTCGGCGGCCTGATCCTGATGCTGGCGCTCGCGGTGCCCGCGTTTCGCGAAACCGCCGACGACGACTGGCTGAAAAAATCCGACCTCGCGGTGTCGTTCCTCGACCGCTACGGCAATCCGATCGGCAACCGCGGCATCAAGCACAACGACTCGATCCCGCTGGAGGACTTTCCGGACAATCTGATCAAGGCGACGCTCGCCACCGAAGACCGCCGCTTCTACGACCATTTCGGCATCGACATCGCCGGCACCGCGCGCGCCCTCGTCACCAACGCGCAGGCCGGCGGCGTGCGCCAGGGCGGTTCGTCGATCTCCCAGCAGCTGGCGAAGAACCTGTTCCTGAACAACGAGCGCACCATCGAACGCAAGGTGAAGGAAGCCTTCCTTGCGATATGGCTGGAGACGCGGCTCACCAAAAACGAGATCCTGAAACTCTATCTCGACCGCGCCTATATGGGCGGCGGCACCTTCGGCGTTGACGGTGCTGCGCATTTCTATTTCAACAAGTCGGCGCGCGACGTCACGCTGGCCGAATCCGCGATGCTGGCCGGCCTGTTCAAGGCGCCGACCAAATACGCCCCGCACATCAACCTGCCCGCCGCGCGCGCCCGCGCCAACGTGGTGCTGGACAACCTCGTCGATGCCGGCTTCATGACCGAAGGTCAGGTGTTCGGTGCGCGGCGTAATCCGGCCGTCGCCGTCGACCGCCGCGACGAGAATTCGCCGAACTACTATCTCGACTGGGCGTTCGAGGAGATGCGCAAGCTGGTCGACACGTTCCCGAAATCCTACACCGAGCGCGTCTTCGTGGTCCGCACCGCGATCGACATGACCGTTCAGCGCGCCGCGGAAGCAACCGTCGAGAACCAGCTCCGCCAGTTCGGCCGCGACTATCATGCGACCCAGGCGGCCCTTGCAGTCGCCGACCTCGATGGCGGCGTACGCGCCATGGTCGGCGGACGCGACTATGGCGCCAGCCAGTTCAACCGCGCGACCGACGCGATGCGCCAACCCGGTTCGTCGTTCAAGCCCTATGTCTACGCCACCGCGCTGATGAACGGCTACAAGCCGTCCTCGATCGTGGTCGACGGCCCGGTCTGCATCGGCAACTGGTGTCCGCAGAACTACAGCCACTCCTATTCGGGACCGATGACGCTGACGCAGGCAATCACGCGTTCGATCAACGTCATTCCGGTGAAGCTCTCGATTGCGCTGGGCGGCAAGTCGCCCAATCCGGCCAAGGCCGGCCGCGTCAAGATCACCGAAGTGGCGCGCAGGTTTGGCATCAAGGCGCCGCTGCCCGATACGCCGTCGATGCCGATCGGCTCCGACGAGGTCACCGTGCTCGAACACGCGGTGGCCTATGCGACCTTCCCGAACAAGGGCAAAGCGCCGATCCCGCATGCGGTGCTGGAAGTCCGCACCGGCGCCGGCGATCTGGTCTGGCGCTTCGATCGCGACGGCAAGAAACAGCTGCAAGCCATTCCCGTCAACGTCGCCGCCGAGATGTCGGAAATGATGAGCCACGTCGTGAGCGAAGGCACGGCACGGCGCGCGATCATCGATGGCATTCCGACCGCCGGCAAGACCGGCACCACCAACGCCTATCGCGACGCCTGGTTTGTCGGCTTCACCGGAAACTTCACCTGCGCGGTCTGGTACGGCAATGACGACTATTCCCCGACCAACCGCATGACCGGCGGTTCGCTGCCGGCGCAGACCTGGCGTGAGGTCATGGTGGTCGCTCACCAGGGCGTCGAGATCAAGGAAGTGCCGGGCATCGGCATGGGCACGAAACTGCCGCAGGCGGCCCAGCCCGCCAACGTCGCCGCCAATGGCGCGCCGAAGATCCTCGACACCAAGCCGGGACCGCCGCCGGTGCTCACCAAGCGCGGCGCCGACATTCTGGTGCGCGTCGAGAAGCTGCTCGACGAAGCCGGCAAGACCGCGGGCAAGACGTCGGCCAGCGAACCGGCCAAGCCGGGCAAGTCGACATCGTCGAGCGCGCTGGCCTTCCCCGACAATTACGTCGCAGCCGCCGGCGACCCGGCTCCGCCGGCGCAGCGGAAGAACTAGTGCAGTGATTTTGCGGAGCACTGGCCTGTGCGGCTGATCTTCATCACGTTGCTCGCGTTGGCGCTCGCCACCGTCGTCGGTCTGGGCTCGACCTATATGACGGCGACGCGCGGCACTGATCTTGGCACGCTCACGATCGGTTCGTGGACGGCGCGGCCCAAGAGCGGCACCGCCGAAGTCGATCCCTATTCACGCGCCTCGATTGCACGCAGCGGTGAATTGCCGATCGGCACCGGCGACGGCATCGCCTTCTCGGCCACGTCAGACGACAAGAAGAAGCCGCTCGACGGACGCTGCGACGTGGTGGTCAGCGGCGTGACGCCGGCGGCGCGGTTCTGGACGCTGACGCTGTTCGACCGCAAGGGACATCTGGTCGCCAATTCGCTGCAGCGCTACGGCTTCACCAGCCAGGAAATCATCCGCGGCTCCGACGGGGCGTTCGAGATCCGCATCGCATCGCGCTCGCGCGCCGGCAACTGGCTGCCGACCGGCGGGATCGAGCGTTATGCGCTGATGTTGCGGTTGTACGATACACCGGTCGGGGTCGCGACGCGGACGCAGCGCGACGCGCCGATGCCCTCCATCACGACGGTGGGCTGCCCATGATCCGGCTCTTGTTCACGATCATCGCAGGCGTGCTGCTCGGCGGCGTGGTGCATCTCGTCAGCGTGCTGGCGCTGCCGCGCATCGCAACCCAGGACGCCTATTCGCGGCTGACGCCGATGACCAGGACCAACGCCGTGACGCCGCTCGCGCTCGCCAACCCCAACAACGCGCCGATGCCGTTCATGGATCCCGCGTTCGCGGTCGCGATCTGCCGCTACGATTTGTCGACTGGCCCGCTCAAGCTCACGGTGCCGGTCAGCCAGGCCTATACGTCGGTGTCGTTCTACACCCGCAACGAGGTTGCTTACTACGCCATCAACGACCGCTCTGCCGGGCGCAAAGTCATCGAACTCGACCTGATGACCGAGGAGCAACACGGCCAGTTGCCGGAGGATGAGGAAGTCACCGCCGCCGACCGGCTGATCATCGACTCCCCGACCATCACCGGGTTGATCGTGCTGAAGGCGTTGGCGCCGGAGCCCGGCCTGATGCCGCAGGCCCAGGCTTCGCTGGCGGCCTCGCGCTGCACGCTGCAGACCGAAATCCCGCCGCCCAAGCAGCCGGAACCGCCGCCACCCGCGCCCGCCCCCGCGCCGAAGGGCAAGCGATAGCCGCCGCGCACCACGCGAGCGGTTAGTGCTGCCCGCAGCGGCAGTGCTCGTAATCGACGGGATCATGGCTGTTGAAGATCGTCACGGCATCACTGTGCGCAGCCTTCAGCGTCCGCAGGCGCTCCTGATTTTCGATGCGTAACGCGCGGTCCATGTCGGCGCGGCGCTGAAACAGGCCGAGCACCAGCGGCATTTTCGGCTTTGCCTGGATCTGGCCGTGGAAGAAATAGGCGTCGCCGGCGTGCAGCAGCCATTTGTCTTTGGTGCGCACGGCGATGCCGCAATGGCCGAGCGTATGGCCGGGCAACGGGATCATCAGGATGTCGGGTTCGCGATCGCCGAGCGCGCGCACGCCCCTAAAGCCGAACCAGTCCTCGCCGCCCTCGCCATACAGCACCCATTCCGGGCCATGCTTCCATTGGTCCCTGACGTAGCGGCCCTTCGGTGCCGGCATGCGATGGAGCACCGCCATGTCGAGTTCGCGGCGATGGACATGCACCTTGGCATTCGGGAAATCCGGGACGCCTCCGGCGTGATCGCGATCGAGATGCGTCAGCAGCAGGTGCCGTACATCATCAGGCGAATAGCCGAGCGCCTTGACCTGCCGCACGGCCGTTTCGGCGGGATCGAGCCTCGGCGTCGTCTGCCGCACCCACTTGCGCCCCAGCCGCGGCGGGTTGGCAATGTCATCGAGCCCGATGCCGGTATCGACCAGCGCAAGCCCGTCATGGGTCTCGACCAACAGGCAGTGACAGACCATTCGCGCCCGCCGGAACATGCTGCCGGTGCCATTCACGAACCGCTGGCCGATCGGGCACATGGTGCCGGTGTTGATGTGGTGGACGCGCATCGCAAGCTCCTTCGCTGAAGTCAGGCGCCTTGGTTGCCATTTCTCCATTCATAGGTAAAATATTGATATCTGATAATATCAATAGGATATAACTATGGATATCCGCGAGCTGCGCTATTTCACGGCCGTGTTCAGCGAACGTAACCTGACGGCGGCGGCGAAGCGTTGCTACATCTCGCAGCCCTCGATCTCCGCCGCGATCACCAACCTCGAAGCCGAGCTCGGCACCACGCTGTTCATCCGGCACAAGAAGGGCGTCGCACCGACCGCGTCGGCCGAACAATTCCACGCCGTCGCCCGCCGCATCATCGACGACGCGGACGCCGCGAAGAACCTGTTCCGAAAGCCGTCGACGCGGCGGCAGTTGACGCTCGGCCTGATGCGCACGCTCGACATGCCGCGAACGATCGCGCTGCTGAAGCCGCTGACCGGAACCGCCGACGTCGCGCTTCGCCTCGTCGGCATCAAGGACGCCGCGGACGCGCGGATCATTTCGAAAAACATCATCGATGCCGACGAGCACTTCATTCCGCTGTGGGTCGAACGCTACGTCGCCGCGCTGCCGCCTTCGCACCCGCTCACGCTGAAGGAGCGGCTTCGCACGTCGGACCTTGCCGGCGTCGCGATGATCGATCGCTGCCATTGCGAGCAGAGTGAGTTCTTTGGCCGAGCCGCCTCCCCGTCGCGCCAGCCCGCGGCGATCGCGGAATCCGAGGACTGGACGATGGCGCTGGTCGCGGCCGGCGTCGGCATCGCCATCGTTCCGGAGGGCGTGGCGCGCGCCAATCCCGATGTCGCCGTGCGCGAGATCGATGTCGACGTGAAGCGCCAGGTTGGCCTCGCCTATAGCGCAGCGCGGCCGCCGTCAGAGGTGCTGCAGAATTTTATCGCGCGATTGCAGAGCGGGCGCCCGAAAGCCGGCCGCGTCAAATCGGCCGGCAAGGCGCGCTGATGGATCAGCCCTTCACCGTGACCGCACGCCCGATCACGGGGTTGGCGGCGACCGGCGGGTTGGCGGTTTGGGCGGCGAGTTCGCCGATCAGACGGTCGGCGTCGGCGGCGATGGTGTCAGGCGCCTGGATCACCAGCCGCTCCAGCGCCCAGCGATAGGAGGAAATCCTCCGCTCCAGGCACTGCTGCACCCATTGCACGATCAGTGTGTTCTCTTCCATGCGGGCGACCGCGTCGGCCTGTTCCCGCGGCGACAGCTCCGACACCATCTTCAGGCTGGCGCTGCGCTTGCGGTCGAGTTCGATCACGCGGATGGCGGACGAAAAGAACGGCTCGAACCGCGTGATGTCGTTGCGCACGTCCTCGATCAATTGCTGATAGCGCGAGGTATGCGAGCGGTGCGGCTCGTCGATCAAGGCGCGTCCATAGGTGGTGCGATCGAACACGACCTTCTGTCGCCAGGGCGAGGGCAGCGGCTGGTAATCGCCGAACACGCTCTTCCAGGCTGGCCGCGAAAGCGGCGGCTCGATCAGGGGATAGGCGAGATCGCGAAGCTGGCGTTCGTTTTCGGTGAGCTGGAAATGCGACGGCTTGAGCCCGACGCTGCCGGTCGCTTCCGCGCCCAGCCAGCGATGCATATCGTCGTTGCGGAAATCGGCGCGGGTGCGGCCGAAATCGCCGCCGCTGCAGCCGCCGAGGGCCGAGCCAATCAGGATGAGTATGAGAGCCGGGAGTGACCGAAACCCGGCGGTCCGGATCGGATGGCGCAGCTCCGGCATTTCAAATGTCCCTTGTCAGGGGCGCCGACGGCGACGGCGGCCGGGAGCTGTACCTTCTTCCGGTCCGCGTCCGCCGCTCTCGTCGGTTGGACGTTCGATCCGGACAACCGGAAGGATCAGTACGGTCCCCATGCCCTCGCGTGAAGCGCCATCCAGGGCGGGCCGCCGCGAAGCTGCATCCGCCGGAAATTCAATGATGGTGCCCATGTTCCGTTCTCTCTCATTGCCGCACAGACATGATTTGGCCGGCGACATGCGATCATTCAGAACAGAACGTGGTTAACGGCATCTTAATCGCCGCTTGGAGGCCAGCCACCGGATCGGCCGCTGTGGTTTATGCAACACCCGCAAAATCCCGGCATTCTTTCAGGGGTTGTTTTCCTTAACCAACTCTTAAAGCGCCCCGCGTAGGCTCAGCCAAGGGATTTCCAAGTCGCGTATACCTCACATGACCGCAGCACCATTATTTCCGGGCTTCGACGGGCTGATGTCGCTCTCGCGCCGCGAGGGCGTCGATATCCGCCCTACCTTGCTGCGCGTGCTGACCGACCTTTATGTCCAGGCCAGCGCGCATTCCGCCGACGAGGAGCGGCAGTTCGTCGAGTTAACTTCACGGCTGATCGACCAGGTCGACGACGCCACCCGCGCGGCCGTGCGGGCCCGGCTTGCCATCTATCCGGCGACCCCCCTCGAGATCATGAACAAGCTCGGATTGCGGCGCGCCCATCCCGGCCAGACGGTGCCGCTCGCGCCTTCGATTGCCAAAGCCCCGCCCGAAGCGCCCCCCCGGGTTCCGACCGAAGCGGAACTGCGAATGGCTTCCAGCCTGGCGATGCGGCCCAACGATGCCGCCGAAATCAGCGACATGTTCTTTGCGGCCAATGCCAGCGAACGCGCGCAGATCCTGCACAATCTCAACGAGACGCCGCTGAAGGCCTCGGCGCGAATTCCGGCGGCGCGCGCCAAGCGTGCGATCGAGACGCTGGAGATGGCCGCGTTTGCCGAGGACGCCGACAGTTTCGCGCTGGAGATCGGCGAGGCGCTGATCCTGCCGGCGCGGATCGCCACCCAGGTGGTGAATGACCCCGGTGGCGAGCCCCTGGCCTGCGCGGCCCGTGCGCTCGACATGCCGAGCGCGGCGTTCCAGCGGATATTGATGTTCCTCAATCCCGAATCCGGCGTCTCCGTGCACCATGTCTACCGGCTGTCGCGGCTCTACGACCGGCTGACCGAACGCTCCGCGCTGGTCATGCTGGCGGCGTGGCGCGGCTCGACCATGGCGGTCACGCGCGCCAAATACCGCGCCGCGCTCTACGACGACGAGCGCAACCGCGCCCGCTCCGCCGCATCCCAGACACGGCCTGCCGTACAGCCCGGAAGCGCACCAATCGTGCGCACCGGCACCGACGGATCGGGGCGGTAGACGACGGCATAACGATCCGGTGGGCCCGGACACAAAATCTCGAAAACAACCCCATGCAAAGTAGAATGGGCCGGCCTCAGGCCTTCGCCAGATCGAGAAAATGCCGCCCTGCACGGTCTTCGGTCTCGACGATCCAGGTGTCGGGATCGAACTTGATTTCCTTAACAAGGCGTTCTTCCACCGATTGCTCAGGCACCGGCTGCGGCGACGCCGGCACGAACAGGCGCTCGGTCGGCCGGCTCTCGTCATAGACGGTCTGCGGCGCCGGCCCGTACAGCATGGCGTTGCCGTCGAGGTGGGCCACCTTGACGAACACAGCACCGGCTTCCTCCGCGCCGCGCCGGCGCACGGCGCCGAAGACGCCTTCGGTTTGGCAACGGCGCAGATAGGCCGCCACCCAAATACTCGATTTCAATCGCATGGGTTCGACGATAGGCCAGCGTCCAGGCTGGCGCCAGAGGCCATGGCCAGGCGCGTTCCCTTGCGCACGCAGTCGGCAGAGTTATCCGCAACGGGATCGTGACAAGCGTTTGTCAAAACCGGAACGGTTTCCAAGTCGCGGTTCCCGCCCAGTCATGGATCCACGGTAACTCCGGCCCATGCCGCACGTGAGCGCGCACAAGATCGTGAGCAGCCACGCAAGAATCTTGACTCGGTCGGTCGACCGAATTATGATGACCCGCGATCGCACCAGGGAGATTTCATCGTGGCGCGCGCAGCGGCCAAAAAAATCGAGAAAAAGGCAGAGACCAGCACCACGCTGCTCGAAGCCGCCAAGAAAGTGTTGCGCCAGAACGGCTACGCGGGCTTGTCGACCCGCGACGTCGCGGCGGCTGCCGGCGTTCCGTTGAGCCAGATCCATTATCATTTCGGATCCAAGCAAGGGATGGTGCTGGCGCTGTTCGAGTACTTGAACGCGCAGCTTTTGGATCGCCAGAACGCCATGTTCGGCGACACTCGTCTCAAACTGTCGGAGCAATGGGACCGGGCCTGCGATTATCTCGATGACGACATCGCCTCCGGCTATGTGCGCGTGCTGCAGGAACTGATTGCTGCGAGCTGGTCCGACCCGGCGGTCGCGCAGGTCGTTCGCACCGCGATCATGGGATGGGTCGATCTCATCGTCGGCGCGGCACGCAAGGCTGAACGCGAATTCGGCGGCCTCGGCCCGCTGACGCCCGAGGAGGTCGGAGCTTTTGCTGCCAACGCGTTCATCGGCGCAGAAAGCCTCTATCTGCTTGGTTTCGAGAAGAAAGGCTCGCCGATACGCCAGTCCTTGCGACGGGTCGGTGATCTCGTTCGCAGCGTCGAAGGTGCAGCCAATCGATGAGGTGACGCGATGCGTGCGAAATTGCCCGACGAAAGTGGTTTTATCGATCGCGACGGCGTCAGGATCTACTACGAGATCTACGGCAATGGCCCGGAAACCATGCTGTTCGTGCCGCCCTGGTGCATCGTCCATTCGCGGATCTACAAGGCGCAATTGCCGTATTTCAGCGAACGCTTCCGCTGCATCACCTATGACGGCCGCGGCAACGGCAAGTCGGACCGCCCTGAGGACGTGACGAGCTATTCGCTGGACAATTACGTGGCCGATCTGCTTGCCGTCATGGACGCCACCGGCGCGGGCAAGGCAATTCTCGTTGGCCTGTCGTTTGGCGGCATGCTCGCCAGCGTGCTGGCCGCGCATCACCCTGATCGTGTGAAGGCCGCGATCCTGGTCGGGACGGTAGCGAGCATCGGACCCGCCAACTATCCCCATTTGGCGAACAAGCATTTCGATGCCAAACAGGAGCGGTTCGACGGCTGGAATAAATTCAACCGCGCGCACTGGCTGGCGGATTACCCCGACTTCGCCGAACACTTCATTCGCAACATCCATACCGAGCCGCACTCGACCAAGCAGATCGAGGACGGCATCGGCTGGGCGGGCGAGACCAGCGGTCCCGTGTTGATCAACACCGTCGACGCGCGGATGATCCCGCCGCGCTTCGATGTCAGCGAAGCGATGTATCGCAAGATCCGCTGTCCCGTGCTGCTCATTCACGGCGACAACGACCAGATCCAGCGCCATGCACGCGCGAGATCGCTGGCCGAGGTGATGAATGCGGAGTTGGTGACCATTCCGGGCGGCGGTCACAACCCGCTCGGCCGCATTCCCGCAAAGACCAACACCCTGATTGTCGATTTCCTCGCTCGCAGGCTCGCCATCGCCGCCCCCGCAACGCGAGCGAACCACACGACAAGGAAGGCCAAACGCGCACTCTATCTCTCCTCGCCGATCGGCCTCGGGCATGGACGGCGCGATATCGCCATCGCGCGCGAGCTACGCAAGCTGCATCCGGAACTGGAGGTCGATTGGCTGGCGCAGGATCCCGTGACGCGCCTGCTGGAGGCCAACGGCGAACGGGTCCATCCGCTGAGTGCGCGGCTGGCCAGCGAGTCCAGGCATATTGAGATGGAGTCGGGCGAGCACGACCTGCATTGTTTCCAGGCCCTCCGCAACATGGACGAGGTGCTGATCGCGAACTTCATGACTTTCCAGGATGCCGTCGACGAGGGAGGCTACGATCTCGTCATCGCCGACGAGGCCTGGGACATCGATCATTACTGGCACGAGCACCCGGAGCTGAAGAAAGCCGGGCTCGCCTGGTTCACCGACTTCGTCGGCTATGTGCCGATGCCGTCGGGCGGCGAGCATGAGGCGTTCCTGACCACCGACTACAACGCCGAAATGATCGAACACATCGAGCGGCATCCCGGCGTGCGCGACCGCGCCATTTTCGTCGGAAGCCCCGAAGACATCGTCCCGTTGTCGTTCGGCAAGGACCTGCCGGCGATGCGCGACTGGGTGCCGCGGCATTTCGATTTCGCCGGCTACATCATCGGCGAACACCCGCATATTTTCGGCAGCCGCGCGGAGCTGCGCGAGCGCCTCGGCTACCGGCCGGACGAGCCCGTCTGCATCGTCACGGTCGGCGGATCCGCCGTCGGCACCCACCTGATCAAACGCATCCTGCAGAGCTATCCGATAGCGCGGGCCAGGCTGCCCGAGTTGCGCATGATCGTGGTGGCGGGCCCGCGGATCGATCCGGCCTCGCTCGGCGCGCCAGAGGGTGTCGAGATGCGCGCCTTCGTACCCGACCTCGACCGTCATCTCGCCGCGTGCGATCTCGCCCTTGTGCAGGGCGGCCTTACCACCTGCATGGAGTTGACCGCGGCCGGAACGCCGTTCCTCTACTTTCCGCTCCAGAACCACTTCGAGCAGAATTTCCACGTCGCGCATCGTCTCGATCGCTATGGCGCCGGCACGCGCATGGCATTCGCGACGTCGACGCCGGACATGATCGCTGAAGCGATGGTTGCTGCATTGCGCGCGCCGGCCAAATTCAAATCCGTCGAAGCTGACGGTGCGGTCCGTGCCGCCCGCATGCTGGCGGATCTGTTCTAACCGAAATCAATTGTCAGTGGAGGTAGCTATGTCGAGCGTTAATCAAGCGACCCGGATTGATGAAGGCAAACTCAACGCATTCGTCGGCCAGATGCTGGGCGACCTCGGGGGCGCGTCCAGCGTCGCCATGGTACGGATGGGCGATGCGCTAGGATTATACAAGGCGCTACACACCAATGGGCCGATGACCTCAGCCGAACTCGCCAGCACCGCGAAGGTCGATCCGCGATACCTTCGCGAGTGGCTGTCCAATCAGGCAAGTTCCAACTATCTGTCCTACGACCCTGCCTCGGCGAAATTCGCGCTGCCGCCCGAGCAGGCGATGGTGTTCGCTATTCCCGACAGCCCGGTCTATCTGATGGGCGGCTTCGATCTGATGGCGGCGATGTTCGAGAACCAGCCGAAAGTTCAGGCCGCGTTCAAGTCCGGTGGCGGTGTCGCCTGGGGCGATCAGGCCGGCTGCATGTTCTGCGCGGTGGCCCGCTTCTTCCGGCCCGGCTATCACAACAACATCGTATCGACGTGGCTTCCTGCTCTCGGAGGTGACGTGATGAAGAAGTTGGAGGCCGGCGCTGAGGTCGCGGACGTCGGCTGCGGCCACGGCTGGTCGACGGTCCTGATGGCCAAGGCTTTTCCCAAGTCCCGGTTCGTCGGCTACGACTTCCATCCCCGTTCGATCGCGGATGCAAAGGCGCATGCCGAAACCCACGGCGTTTCCGCCAACACGCGCTTCGAGGTCGGCCTCGCCAAGGACTATCCCGGCAAGGACTACGATCTCGTGACCTGTTTCGACTGCTTGCACGACATGGGCGACCCGGCGGGAGCCGCCGCTCACATCCGCCAATCCCTGAAGGACGATGGGACATGGATGATCTGCGAGCCGATAGCCGGCGATCGTCTCGAGCAGAACCTCAACCCGGTCGGACGCTTGTACTATGCCGCATCGACCATGATCTGCGTGCCGACCTCGCTCTCGCAGGAAGTCGGCACCGCCCTCGGCGCGCAGGCCGGCGAAGCACGGCTCCGCGAAGTCATTCTGAAGGGTGGCTTCAAGAGCGTGCGTCGTGCCACCGAGACGCCGTTCAACATGATCCTCGAGGCAAGGCCTTAGTATCCAGCGTGGCGGCTGTAAGCCTGGCAAAGTTTACCGGCCGCAAGAATCCTTGCGGCCGACATACGGCGGGTTGACCGTCGCGCGGACCAACCATATTCTCAAACCTGCGGTGCAAGCCGCACCCGGGTCCGCGGGAAGGGTCGAACCCACTTGCAGCTTCCAAGCAGCACCTAGAGCCTTTGTGCAGCAGCCGGTATTGCGGACCATCGGCGATCCTTGCACGGAGGTTTCCAATGGAACGATCGCCCGATCGACTAAATCTCGACCATCTCAAGAAGCAAGCCAAGGATCTGATCCGTCTCTACCGGCAGCGTGATGGCGACGCTTTTGCCCGCTTTCGCCGTGCCCTTCCGGCAGCCGCGGGGCAGAACGACGATCAGATCGCTTCCTTGAATCTCCGGCTCCATGACGCTCAATCGTGCGTGGCGCGCGACTACGGCTTCGCTTCCTGGCAGGACCTGAGACGTTATCTGGAAGCGCAATCGGCCATCGGCAGCGAGCGCGAGGAGCGTGTCCTGCGTTGGCTCCAACTGGTTTATGCCGGCGACATCAATGGCACGGCAAATCGCGCCAATCCGCGCGTTGCCATCAGGATGCTGGCCGAAAACCCCGATCTCGTCTCGGGCAACCCCTATCTGGCATGTGCGATCGGCGCGGAAGATACGTTGCGACAGGCCACGCAGCAAGACCCGGCTTGGGTCAACCGTCCGGGTGGACCGCTACGCTTGCCTCCACTTGTCGCCGTCACGCATTCCAGCCTGTTGTCCGTCCCGGAATTCCGCGCGCGTCTGCATCGCTGTGCCCGTTTGCTGCTGGCGGCAGGCGCCGATCCCAACCAGCGTATCGGCAACCGTTGGCCACCGGCATCGATCAGCGAACCCGACGACGGCAATCCCTTGTCGGCGCTGTATGGCGCCGCCGGGACGAACCATGACCCCGAACTCACGAAACTGTTGCTCGACGCCGGCGCTGATCCTGACGACGGCGAGTCCCTCTATCACTCGCTGGAGAGGTTTGCATGTACCCGCCTGCTGCTCGAGCGTGGCGCGCATGTCGCGGGCAGCAACGCGATCTACCGTGCACTCGACTTCGACAATGTCGCCGCACTTGAACTGCTGCTTCAGCACGGCGGCGATCCAAATGAGCCCGCGCGCAATTCACCCTTGACCCACTGGGGTTCGCCACTGCTGTGGGCGATCCGCCGGCGGCGATCCCGCCGGTGTATCGAGACGTTGCTGGACGCCGGCGCAAACCCGCTGGCAGCGACGCCTGACGGCGTCAGCGCCTACCGGCTCGCCTTGCAGTTTGGCCTTCGCGAGGTCGCCGATCTCCTGCGCGCGAGCGCTGCACACGGGCCCATTCCGGATGAGGAAGCGTTCATTGCGGCCTGCGCCTGCGGCGATGAGGCCGAGGCCCGGCGCATCCGCGCCGGGCGACCCGACCTCCCCGAAACGCTTCCGGCCTCGCAGTTGCGGCTGCTGCCCGATCTCGCCGCCGAGGGCAACGATGTGGGGGTAAGGCTGATGGTCAGGCTCGGCTGGCCGATCGCGGTGCGCGGCGGCGACTGGAATGCGTCAGCACTCAATCTGGCGGTGTTTCGTGGCGACGCCGAATTGACCCGGTTCCTGCTCGAACATGGGGCAGACTGGACCGAGCAACATGGCTTCGGCGACAATGCCTGTGGTTCGCTTTCCTGGGCCTCTTGCAACGAGCCGGTCGAAGGCGGTGACTGGTCGGGCTGCGCGCGCGCCCTGCTCGACCATGGCATGCCGCGCGCGAAGCCGGATCATGACGGCTCGGAATGGATTTTGATCGACGGGCGGAGAAAACGATTCTCCGACGAGGTCACCGAGATCCTGCTGGATGGGTCGTAAGGCCCAGCTTACTCGATCGGACGGCCGGTCATTGCGGTGAGCTCTTTCACCAGTCGGTCGGACATCTGTCCGGTCACCGGCAGCTTGCGGTCGCGCTCGAATTTCGTGATTGCCGCCTGCGTGTCGGCACCGACGGCGCCGGTCGGCTTCAACTGGCCGTAGCCGTATTCGGTCAGCGCGCGCTGCACTGACGCCACGCGGCGGGCGCCCGCGGATTGCGCGGAGGCCGGAATCGGCGCCGGCGGCCTCACGACATGGGCTGTCGTGGCCGGAGCGGACCCGGCCGGCTTGGCCGCCGGAAGGGCAATGCTGGAAGCTGCAGCGGGAGCCGAACCGGTCGATCTGACCACCAGATTGGTCATGGGGTCAGTGTTTTTGGGGTCAGCGGATTTGGGATCCACGTTCCTGCTCTCGGCGGGTTTGGCCTCGACGGGTTTCGGTTCCGGAGGCTCGGCGGAACGCACCGCGAGTTCAACCGGGCGCGGACGGGGCAGCGGATTCGCAACCGCGGGCACCGGCAACGTCACGACCGAACCGAACATCGGCGACGGATGACGACCGGCCTGCAGAAACAAGGCGTTGGTGAGGATGGCGCCGATGGCGGCAACGGCCAGCGCGCCGGCCAGCATGTCCTTCGGACTGTGCAAGAGCATGCGCATCACAAATCCACGCTCTTCTTCCGCGTCGACTGCAACCGCTTTCGCGCCACGGCGGCGGCGCGGCATCTCGTCGTCCTCGATCGTTCGCTTAGGCACTTTTCTTCACCTGATGGGCTTGGTCTTGTAATCCTGATCGCAGCGCCGGCTTCAGCGTCGCGACATTGCTCGAAGGTACCGGGCTCGAAGGCGAATTCAATTCCACCGCCGACGGCGCGAAGGCAAGCGGCAAGACCACGGTTACCGTGGTTCCCTCATCGACCTTGCTCTGCACATTCACCTCGCCATGGTGCAATCCGACCAGGCCCTTCACGATCGACAGCCCGAGGCCGGTGCCTTCGTGCTTGCGCTGATAGGTCTTGCCGGCCTGGAAGAACGGATCGCCGATCCGCTTGAGATCGTCGGGTGCGATGCCGACCCCGGTGTCGGTAACGCGAAGCATCAGGCGCGAGCCCTCGACCGCAGCCGAGACCGTGACATTGCCGCCGCGCTCGGTGAATTTGACGGCGTTGGCGACCAGATTCAGCACGATCTGTTTGAAGGCGCGTGGATCGCCCGTCATCATGGGCAGATCTTCCGGCGCACGGGTGACGAGATCGACGCCGTTTTCGCGCGCTTTCAGGGCCAGCAGGTTGCAGCAATGCAGCAACGCGGCGCGCGGCGCGAATGGCTCGGGCGAAATCTCGAAATTGCCGGACTCCATCTTCGACATGTCGAGAATGCCGTTGACGACCGATAACAGATGCTGCCCGGAATCGTTGATCAGCTGCGCATATTCCTTGCGGCGCGCCGCGTCGATCATCAGCACATCTTCCTGAACGATCATCTCGGAGAACCCGATGATGGCGTTGAGCGGCGTGCGCAGTTCATGGCTCATGGTGGCGAGGAAACGCGTTTTGGACGCATCCGCCCGTTCGGCGGCGGTACGCGCCAACTCCAGCGCCTGCTCCTGCATCTTGCGGTCGGTGACGTCGCGCATCACGGCGACGACTTCGGCCTCGGGCGAGGCATGCTCGAGCGGCCGGCAGCGCATCTCGACCCAGATGAAATCGGAGTTGCTCTGGCCGCGGGCGACATCGCGCCGCAGCCGGAACTCGACGCTGCGCGCCTCGCCGCCACGCGCGGCGTCCGACAATGCGGTCAGATAGGCCGGACGATCGGCCACATGGACGCGGTCGAACAGGCCGTGACCTGCAAGCCGCGTGACTGAAGCGCCCAGCATGGTTTCCGCGGCGGGCGAAATGAACTGCACCGCGCCGTTGCGGCTGTGGCGTGAAATCACGTCGCTCATGTTAAGCGCCAGCAGGCGGTAGCGGTCTTCCTCGACACTGAGCAGCGCGACGCTGGTACGCGCCAGCGATTCCGAGCCAAAGGCGAGACCGACGGCATAGAGCGTCGCCGCTGCTATTCCAACCGCCATCAGGACGCTACGCAACGCCGCGTTCGGCTCCACCACCGGCAACAGGTCGAAATGCCCGAGGACAATCAATAGCGCGGCGCAGGACAACGCCAGCGCCGAGGCAAACGCGACGACGCGGCGCGAGGCCGAGAGCGCGGCCTCAAGCGGAACCACGACCAGCCCGACCGCGGCAAAGGACTCAATGCCTCCGGTCGTCGCGGCGACCATCATGACGAGACCGGCCAGCGCCAGCGACGACAGAATATGCGCGCCGTCGTAACGACCGGTGCGCGACAGGAACCATGACAGCAGGATGGGTGCGATCAGCCAGGCAAAAGCCGCAACCTCGATGGCCGTGGGCGCACCGCGCATCGCCAGGTAGACCGGGAATGCCGCAAAGGCGGCGAGGCTGCCGAGCAGCCGCGGCGCCATAAAGGCGCGATGCCGCGCGCGCGTCAGCGCATCATATCGTGCGGACGGATGCAGCAGCGCATCGAGACAATCGCGGATGATACTCAAAACACTCACGGCTTTTGCGCTTCGGCTTGTTCGTCTGACAGGTTGGCTTTGCAGACGCGCCGGAACGCCCCCTTTATCTTTGGCCCACCGTGTCAGAGCGAACTTAAGCGAACGCTAAGGCACGGCGGCCGGGCGGCAAACACCGTGCATTCGCGGAGCTTTAACCCGTTACGGAACGCTCATTCGACGCGGATGGTGAACGACAGGTTTCCGGCGCAATCAATCTATGGTTTCGAAATGGTGGACGGCCCCGGCACGCCCACTTTTTTGTGTTCGCGAATATCAATCGAAAATTTACGTCGAATCAAATCATTGGAATTTTCAGCGAATTTTCGGCGAATTTACTTCAATGCAAACACTTGCGATTTATCGACGGCTGATAGTCAGGAGTAAACCTGCGGACATAACCGCAACAGGACCAAAAGAAACGACCGGGGTCGCGAGATGTTCTTTCTGCTTCGCATGGTGTTCTGGCTCGGACTGGTGCTCGTGCTGCTGCCCAGAGAAAAGACGCCTGAATCGGACAAGCTGCCGCAGATCGGCGCCTCCGAAGCCGTATCGGCCGCGACCGCGGCCGTCTCCGACATGGGGCAGTTCTGCAAGCGCCAGCCGGCGGCCTGTGAAGTCGGCGGCCAGGCCGCGACCGTGATCGGCCAGCGCGCGCAGGACGGCGCGCGCAAGCTGTATCAGATCATCACCGACAAGCCCGATAAGCCCGATAAGCCCGACAAGAAAGCCCCCGACCACACCGGCTCGATCGACGGCCCGGGCGGCGACGAAGCCACATTGGCGGCCACCGCGCCGCGCGATACGCTCACGCAAGAGGATCTCGCAACCGAGTGGCGCGGCACGTCTGCGCATTGACGGAATAATGGCTGGAAAATAGGCCCGGAACCGGTTCCATTTTCGTCGCTTTCGCTCCGCCCGCATCCTATATACACGCTGGAACACGGGACGCGGGCCACGATGACGATCGACGAGATCAGGGAAAATTTTGAGCTGCTGGACGAGTGGGACGACCGTTATCGGTACGTCATCGAACTCGGCCGCACGCTTGCGCCGATGCCGGAAGCCGAGCATTCCGCGGCCAACAAGGTCAACGGCTGCGCCAGCCAGGTCTGGCTCTCGAAGCAGCTCGACCGCAGCGGCAACAGCGAACCGCGCCTGAACTACCTCGGCGACAGCGACGCCCACATCGTGCGCGGCCTGATCGCGATCCTGCTGACGCTCTATTCCGGGCACACGCCGCAGCAGATCCTGTCGACGGATGCGATTGCCCTGTTCGACGAACTCGGATTTCGCGAGCATCTGACGCCGCAGCGCTCCAACGGCCTGCGCTCGATGGTCGAGCGCATCCGCTCCGATGCGCGCGAGGCGCTTGCCACCGCTTCCTGACGCGTTTTCTTAACGCGAACCGGTATCCACTTCGCTCGAAAACGCTTTGCTATTTCCGCTTCCGCGCCTGCTGGCCGAGGCCCATCTTCTTGGCGAGCTGCGAACGGGCCACGGCATAATTCGGCGCGACCATCGGATAGTCGGGCGGAAGGCCCCATTTGTCGCGATATTGCTCCGGCGTCATGTTGTATTGCGTGCGCAGATGGCGCTTCAGCGACTTGAAGCGCTTGCCGTCCTCGAGACAGATCAGATACTCCGGGGTCATCGATTTCTTGACGGACACGGCCGGCTTTGCCGGTTCGAGCGGCGTCTCGATCCGGCCGGTCGATACCCGCAGCAGCGCGGCGTGAACCTGGCTGATCAGGTTCGGGATTTCAGAGGCCTGCGTCGGATTATTGCTGAGATAGGCCGATACGATATTGGCGGTCAGTTCGACGGGCGTCTTGCCGGCGGAATCGGTCATGGCTCAACCTTCCTGGGAATCGCAAACGCGATCCTGGGATCGCGAACGCGCGAGCGCGTAGGGTGCTGAAAGTATCCGGCCGCGCCTATACGCACAGGGAATGTAATACGACTTGGCGAATATGACCGAATTACCGGGAATCTGACAAGAACAACGGCGTTTTATTTTCACGCCGTATTGCTGGCCAAGTATTGTGCGCTTCAGGGCCGCTGATCGAGATGCGTGCGCAGCTCGTCGATGGAAGCAAAGCGCATCATGCCCTCGGGCATCTGGGCCTCGATCGATCCGTCCGAATAGAGCGAATAGGCCATACCGTCGACGACGCCCGATTTCAGCACCGTTACGGCCGGCTGTTGGTCATTACGCGGCGGGGCGCCGTTTGGTTCGTCGAATGCCGGGGGTGTCCGGCCCGCGCGACGCGGCGGCGGGGTCTCGCCAGGCCGCGATCGCTCCGGTTTCGGCCAGGCATCGTCGAACGATGGCGGTTGCGTTTCGGCGGGGACTGGCGGCGGCGGCGCGGCTGGCGGATTAGGGCGAAGATCCGGCGACAACAGATCCGGCGGCAGCGGCTCGCTGGTCCTCGCCTGTGCGCGCTCGCGTTCCTTTCGCGACGTTGAGGAAAACAACAGATTGCGCTTTGGCTTGGGCGCAGCCTCGGCCGGCTCGGATTCCGTCGGCAGGTCGCCACGCGGGCGCTCGCGTGTGGCGGCCTCACCCTGCCATGGCGGCGGAGACGGCGACGCGGCAGCAGGTGCGGCGGGCTCGCCGCCGGCACTCTCGGCGGTCTCTAGCTTGAATGGAACACCGCCGTCGCCTGAACCAGCCTCCGGTAACATACCCGGTGGAAGCACCGGCCGTACCATGGCCTCGCCGCGCGGCCGGGATACGCCAGCACCGAGCTGCCACGCGATGTTCTTCAGTTCCCGCACCGCCACCCCGAGCCCGAGCATGATCGCGCCCGTGCAAAACCCGGTCACGCCGGAGAGGATCAGCGTGTTGCCGGTGCTGAACTCGTTGATCGTGATTCCGTAGCCAATCGCCAGCAGGCCCGCCAAAACAAGGCCGGTACCCGCGACCAACATGCCAACCATCATCGAACTAACCCCCCGGCTGCGCCCGAAATGCTCGCAAACCGCCTATGCCACGATACCGTCATAATGTGCGCACCGCCAACCAGCAATTCTGCACAGGGTTCCTCAAAAAACGGTTCCTCAAAAATCCCCTGAAAAATCCCTTGGCAGCGGAAGCCTTCCCTCTGCAAATTCAGGCGCCGATCGCGGCATTCAGCTGCCATTCAGACGCCTCCCGTATATCTACGGCCTACTAATTACCGCCAATTTGTTGCATTGCATCAGGGAATTAGACCACAATTCTCAATTACTTGAAAATGGAACTGCGCTATATGGATGCCGGGGAAAGAGGCTCAAAAGCGCAAACGCTGGGCCAAAGGGGACACCGGGTTAGCCAATAGCCATGTCAGCCATCACGACATCTGCCGTCGATACGCCCGAGCGGCGCTCGATGGAGCGGACTTGGGACGACCTAGCCATGGTCGTGCTGGCCGCTGTCACCCTGGTCGCAGGTTTGACCTTCCGTGATTACGGACTGGGCTGGGACGATTACACCCACGCCGAATATGCCGAGCTGTTGCTGCGCATGTACGGTTCCGGTTTCAAGGATGTCGGCGCGCTGTCGTTCGCCAATCTCTACATGTACGGCGGCGGCTTCGACATGGCGGCGGCACTGCTGCACAAGGTCATCCCGCTCGAACTGTTCGAAACGCGCCGCCTGCTCGGCGCCGTCGTCGGCGTCATCGGACTTGCCGTGACGTGGCGGCTCGCGCGGCGCGTCGGCGGTCCGCTGGCCGGGCTCGCGACGCTGTTGCTGCTGGCGCTGTGCCCGACCTTCTACGGCCACATGTTCATGAACCCGAAGGACGCGCCATTCGCGGTCTCGATGGTGATCCTGATCCTGGGTCTGGTCCGCCTCGCCGAGGAATATCCCTCGCCCTCGCCGCGAACCATCCTGATCGTCGGATTTGGTGCCGGACTTGCCATCGGCTGCCGCATTCTCGGCGGGCTGGCGCTGGTCTACGCCATGGTCGGTTTCGTGCCGTTGCTGATCGAGGAATATCGTACGCAAGGCGCGCGCGAGGCCGCGCATCGCTTCGGCCATGTGGTTTACGTGCTGCTGCCGGGCCTCGTGTTCGGCTACCTGCTGATGGGCCTGGTATGGCCATGGGCGATCATGGAGCCGGACCATCCGTTCAAGGCGCTGACCTATTTCTCGCATTTCTTCGAAAAGCCCTGGAAGGAAATGTTCGACGGCGCGCTGGTGTCGGTGCCGGACATGCCGTGGTCGTATCTGCCGACGCTGTTCGCGCTGCAGCTCCCCGAAGTGCTGCTGGCGCTGTTGTTCGCCGGCATCATCGGCACCTTCATGTCGCTGTCGCGCACCGACGTGCCCGCCCGGCGCAAGACCATTATGTTGATGCTCACGATGGCGGCGACGCTGCCGCTGGTGATCGCGATGGTGAAGCGGCCCGCGCTCTACAACGGCATCCGGCATTTCGTGTTCGTGATCCCGCCAATGGCGGTGCTGGCCGGCGTCGCCTTCGGCCGGGGCATGACCTGGCTGAAGGAAAACCGCCGCAGCTGGCAACCCGCAGCCCTTGCGGCGTTTGCGTTCGGGCTGTTGCTGCCGCTCAGCGAAATGATCCGCCTGCATCCTTACGAATACACCCACTTCAACCACATCGCCGGCACGGTCCGCTCCGCCGACAATTTCTTCATGCTGGACTATTGGGGCCTGGCGCTGAAGCAGGCTTCCGACGGCCTGCGCGAGGAACTGGTCGAGCGACAGGAAGTCGCACCGAGCGGGCGCAAGTGGAAGGTTGCGGTGTGCGGCCCGCAACGTCCGGCGCAAGTCGCGCTCGGTCCGGATTTCACCATCGGCTGGGACAGCAACGCCGCCGACTTCGCGATGACGCTGGGCGAATTCTATTGCAAGGGCCTCACCGCGCCGGTGATGGTGGAAATCAAGCGCGACGACGTCGTGTTCGCGCGCGTCTACGATATTCGCGGCCGCGCCATTTCCTCCCTGCTGGCCATTCCGGCGCCGTAGCCCATATCAAGAGCACAAAGGCATAACAGCCAGCTCCTGGCCGCGCCTTGCTGTGGTGCGGGCGCAGGGCTAGACTCGCCTGCGAAAACCAGCATTGCACGGGAGAAACCGGTCATGTCGCCAGCCGAAGCTCGCCTCAAGGAAGTACCGTCCGGCATGACCGATGCCGAGTGGAACCAGCGCGTCGATCTCGCCGCCGCCTATCGGCTGGTCGCGCTCTATGGCTGGGACGATCTCGTCGACACCCACATCTCGGCGCGCGTGCCCGGCCCCGAGCATCATTTCCTGATCAATCCCTACGGCCTGATGTTCGACGAGATCACCGCCTCGAGCCTGGTCAAGGTCGACCTCAACGGCAACCAGCTCACCCAGAGCGACTACAGCATCAACCCGGCCGGCTTCACCATCCATTCGGCGATCCATGAGGTGCGCGAGGACGCCGGCTGCGTGCTGCATCTGCACACGCCCGACGGCACGGCAGTGGCGAGCTGCATGGACGGCCTGCTACCGATGAACCAGACCGCGCAACTGGTCACCCATGACCTCGCCTATCACGACTATGAAGGCATCGCGCTGGATCATGACGAGCGTCCGCGGCTGCAAAAGGACCTCGGCAACAAGAACCACATGCTGCTGCGCAATCACGGCACGCTCACCGTCGGCCGCTCGGTCGCCTCCGCCTTCGAGCGCATGTACCATCTGGAGCGGGCCTGCACGATGCAGGTGCGCACCCGCATGCTCGGGCCATCAGCCTATCCGGTCGAAGAGGCCGTGGTCTACAAGAACGCGCAACTGTTCAGCAATCCTGATCGTGCCGAAATGCGCTCGACCAACCTGGTGTGGCCACCGCTCCTGCGCAAACTCGATCGCATCGACCCGAGCTACCGGACCTGACGCCCGCAAGCGGGCGAACAGTGCGAAAGGTTCAGCAACGTGACTATTCTGGTGACCGGCAGTTCCGGCCATCTCGGCGAGGCACTGGTCCGTACCCTGCATGCTGATCGGCGTGAAGTCCTCGGCATCGACGTTGTTCCCGGCGCGTTCACGCAGCTTGTGGGCTCGATCACCGACCGCGGCCTTGTGCGACAATGCATGAAGGGCGTCACGGCCGTGCTGCACACAGCGACGCTGCACAAGCCGCATGTGGCGACCCACAGCCGCCAGGACTTTGTCGACGTCAACGTCACGGGCACGCTCAATCTGCTCGAGGAAGCCGCCGCGGCCGGCGTCACGGCGTTCGTCTATACCAGCACCACGAGCGTGTTCGGTGACGCGCTGGTGCCGCCACCGGGCGAGCCGGCCGCCTGGGTGACGGAAGAAATCATCCCGGTGCCGAAAAACATCTACGGCGTCACCAAGGCGGCCGCCGAGGACCTGTGCCAGCTGTTTGCGCGCAACCATTCGCTCGGCGCAATCGTCCTGCGCACCTCGCGTTTCTTTCCCGAGGAAGACGACAACCGCGCCGTCCACGAGGACCATGCCGACGCCAACGTCAAGGCCAACGAATTTCTCCATCGCCGCGTCGATCTCGAGGACGTGGTCAGCGCGCATCTGCTGGCCATCCGCCACGCACCATCAGCAGGTTTCGCGAAATACATCATCAGCGCCACGACGCCGTTCTCGCGCGATGATGCCGCGGAATTGCGCAGCAATTTGCTGCTTGTGCTGCGCCGTTACGTGCCCGGCTTTGAGGCGGCATATGCACGGCGCGGCTGGACGATGGCGTCCGGCATCGACCGGGTTTACGTCAACGCCAGGGCGCGCGCTGAACTCGGCTGGCAACCGCGCCATGATTTCCGCACCCTGCTGGCGCGGCTGCAAACCGGTGACGACATCCGCAGCCCGCTCGCGCGTGAGGTCGGCAGCAAGGGCTATCACGACCGCGTCTTCCGCGACGGGCCCTACCCGCTGGAGTAAGGGCCCGCGCCGGTATTCGCCCGGGTTATCGGAATTGAGAATCTTGGGAATTGCGTGTAGGCTGCTTTCCAATGACCTCTGCACTACCGAATCAAAACGCCGCCCAATTCCGGGCGGCGTTTTTGTTTTGGGGTCACTCGTAGGATGGGTAGAGCGAAGCGAAACCCATCACATCGCTGCCCCTTCAAGACCGCTCGCCAAATTCACCGGCCAGCTCCCGACATCTCCCGCGCAATCCTGAGGATAAAGCCCGAGCTTACCATGCGATGGAAAGACGAGTACGGCCAATCGCTGACTCGCGTCACCGGATGAAGCGATGGGTTTCGCTTCGCTCTACCCATCCTACGAAGCTAACCTTTCGGCGTTTCCGCGAACGCTGCCAAAATCCGGGCCCAGGATCGGATGCCCTTGTGAAAACTCTTGAGGTCGTACTTCTCGTTCGGCGAATGGATGTTGTCGTCGTCGAGGCCAAAACCCACCAGCACGGTATCGAGGCCGAGTGTGCGCTTGAAGTCCGCGACGATCGGGATCGAGGCGCCGGAGCCGATCAGCAGCGCTTCCTTGCCCCATTCGTCGGTCAGCGCGCGCTTGGCGGCCGCCAGCGGCTTCATGTTCCAGTCGAGCGCGATCGCCGGCGCGTTGGAGTGATCGATGAATTCGGCCGTGCAATCGCCCGGCAGCCGCGCCGTCACATAATCGCGGAAAGCTTTGCGGATCTTGTCCGGGTTCTGTCCCTCCACCAGGCGGAACGAAATTTTTGCGGAGGCTTCCGCCGCGATGACCGTCTTGGAACCCTCGCCGGTGTAGCCACCGACGATGCCGTTGATGTCGCAGGTCGGGCGCGAGGACACCTGTTCGATCAGGAGGCGGTCCTTTTCGCCGGCCGGGATCGACAGGCCGATCGGCTTCAGGAATGATTCCGCCGTCAGGTTGAGATTTTTCCATTGCGCCAGGATATCTGGCGGCAGGTCCTTCACGCCGTCGTAGAAGCCGGGAATGGTGATGCGGCCGTTGTCATCAAAGAGGCCGCCGAGAATATGGGTCAGCACCCGGATCGGGTTCTGCGCACCGCCGCCGAAGATGCCGGAATGCAGATCGCGGTTGGCGGCCTTGATCTTGACCTCGTCATAAACGAGCCCGCGCAATGACGTCGTGATCGCGGGCGTGTTCTGGTCCCACATGCCGGTGTCGCAGACCAGCGCGAAGTCCGCTTTCAGGTCAGCCTTGTTCTGTTCGAGGAACGGCACGAAGTTTTTCGAGCCGACCTCTTCCTCGCCCTCGATGACGATGGTGACGTCCACCGGCAGCGATCCGGTCACCGATTTCCAGGCGCGGCAGGCTTCGACGAAGGTCATCAGCTGTCCCTTGTCGTCCTCCGCCCCACGCGCAACGATGATCTTGCGGCCGTCGGCATGGTCGGTCACGACAGGCTCGAACGGCGGACGGTGCCACAGGTTCAAGGGGTCAACCGGCTGCACATCATAATGCCCGTAGAACAGCACGTGCGGCCGCCCGCCCTTGCTGCCATTCATCTTGGCGACGATCGCAGGATGCCCCGCCGTCGGCCGCACCTCCGCCGCAAAACCGAGCGTCGCGATATCCTTGGCCAGGTGATCGGCGGCCGCCTTGCAATCGCCGGCAAAGGCGGGATCGGCCGAGATCGACTTGATCCGCAGCAGCGCAAACAGCCGTTCGAGGCTGTTGTCGAAATCGGCATCGATGCGGTCAAGGACCGGCTGAAGCTGTGCGTTGGCCATCACGGTTTTCCCTTGGCTGTGGGCATTGTTGTTGCGTCGATTTGTAGCCCGCTTGTGGACTGAGGCAAAGTGGCGGGAGCGTCCGCATTGGGCGGGTGCAGCATGTGCCAGACCAGCCCCGCCACCAGCAGCGCGGTCGAGACGAGGTTATTGCCATAGGCCTGCAAATCGTTCGGAAAGAGGGGCAACGACAGGCACAGGAGCAAGCCCGCAACGGCCAGCAGCGCCCAAGTGGCGGCCTTGACCGCGGGCCGCGGATCAAAAGCGGCGCGATGCATCAGCACCGTCATCGGGAAGAATAGCCACAGAAAATAATACTGACGCGCCAGCGGCGAAGCGACCGTCATCAGGCAGAACAGAATGCCTATTTCCTCGGCGTCCGATTTCTCCGTCCGGCGCGAGGCCGGCGGCATCACCAGGAGATAGCCGATCCCGATCACAAGCGACACCGCCAGCACGATCAGGTTCGCCGTCCTGAAATCGAGGTTGACGACATTCATGGTGCGCGCGGGTTTCGACGGATCGTCCTGATTGTAGTTCACCGGCCGCGTCAGGCGGTGCGTCACCGCGATGATGGACTGGTTGACCCACGACCAGTTCTGCTCGTCACGCTGACCGAACCCTTTTTCCGAGCTCGACCCCACCATGCCCTGGTACCAGTTCTTCAATTCGGCGGCGTTGTGCTGGAAACCGCGGAACGGCGCCGGCAGCACGAACAGAAACACAAACAGGAAGACCAGCATGCTCGCGGCCGCCGCCCACTGCCGGCGCCAGACCAGATAGGGAAACACCGCGACCGGGAACACCTTGATCGCGGTCGCGAGCGCGAACATGCTGCCCGCCATCCAGCCGCGCTGATCGCGCAGCAGCCAGAAGCCGTACAGCATCAACGCCAGCAGCACGAGGTTCGGCTGCCCGAGATCGAACATATCGAACACGAAGGTGACGGTAACGAGACCCGGCAGCGCTTCGAGCCAAGGATTGAGTTTCTCCCCGGGCTTCTGCGCCGACCCCGCCATTGCGTGGGAATATTGCGCCGTCATCCACCAGGCGACGATGTTGAGCAATGACAGGCAGAGATAGAGCGGGATCTTGCCGAAATAGCTCGGGATCGCCAGCAATAGCGCCGACAGCGGCGGGTAGATGAATTCGAAATAGGTGGCGGGATTGTCAGGGTAGAGGTTCTGGCCTTGCAGCACCTGCTGCCCGGCCCAGAACCACAGCGGATAATCCTTGGTCTTGCCGTTGCCCCAGATTTCCGGAACCAGCACGTCGGCCGTCAGACCAATACAGCAGATCAGAAACAGAATATCGAGCGGCGCTCGCAACGAGGGATATCTCAGCACAAGCTCGATCCGAACATCAGAAAATCATCCATTCTTTCGTTCCGCGGTGAGATGGATTGCTTCGCTTCGCTCGCAATGGCGGTTGTTGGAACTGGGAACGCTCCTCACATTGCGAGCGAAGCGAAGCAATCCATACTTTCTTTCCGCGGACGTGCCTTCGCCGCAAGAAATCAGCGCCGCAGCAATCCGCCAAGCGCGCCGCGCACCAGCGCCCGCCCCACCGAACTGCCGAGTGAGCCGCCGACCGATTTGCCGAGATCGGCTACAACACCGCCGATCACCTTGTTGGTGACGGAACGCGTAACGTCGCGCGCGATGACCTGGCCGGTCGACAGCCGGCCGCGCTTGTTGTTGGTGCCGAAGATGGTGCCGACGATCGCGCCGATCTGTCCGAGGAATCCGCCGCCGCCACCGCCGCCATCCGATCCATCCGCCGGCGCGGCCGTTCCTGCCACACGCTTCAGCAGCATCTCATAGGCGGACTCAGCGTCGACCGCGGTGTCGTATTTGCCCTTCACCGGGCTCTTGTTCATGAGCGTCTTGCGCTCCTCCGGCGTGATCGGCCCGATCCGTCCCGTCGGCGGCCGGATCATCACCCGCTCGACCATCGTCGGCGTGCCGCCGCCTTCGAGGAACGACACCAGCGCCTCGCCCTTGCCGAGCTCCATGATGACCCGGGCGGTATCGAGCTTCGGATTGGGCCTGAACGTCTGCGCCGCCGCCGCCACCGCCTTCTGGTCGCGCGGCGTGAACGCGCGCAACGCGTGCTGCACGCGGTTGCCCAACTGGGCGAGCACCTTGTCCGGCACGTCGATCGGGTTTTGCGTAACGAAATAAACACCGACGCCCTTGGAACGGATCAGCCGCACCACCTGTTCGATCTTGTCCATCAGCGCCTTCGGCGCATCGGTGAACAACAGATGCGCCTCGTCGAAGAAGAACACCAGTTTCGGCTTCGGCAGGTCGCCGGCTTCCGGCAATTCTTCAAACAGCTCCGACAGCATCCACAACAGGAAGGTCGCGTAAAGGCGCGGGCTCTGCATCAGCTTGTCCGCGACCAGAATGTTGACCATGCCGCGGCCGTCGCTGTCGGTTTTCATGAAATCCTTCAACGACAACGCGGGCTCGCCGAAGAATTTGGCGCCGCCCTGGTTCTCCAGCACCAGAAGCTGGCGCTGAATCGTTCCAACCGTCGCCTTGGAGACGTTCCCGAAGCCCTGCGCGGCCTTGCGGATCGGCGCCAGCAGATCTTCCTCGGCATCCGGGCCCTTCTTGCTGGTGTTAGGCACGATCGCGTCCAGCAGCGCGCGGAGATCCTTCATATCGATCAGCGTCAGTCCATTCTCATCCGCGACACGGAACGCAACATTGAGGACGCCCTCCTGGACGTCGTTCAAATCGAGCATCCGGGACAGCAGCAACGGTCCCATTTCCGTGACGGTGGCCCGGACCGGATGGCCCTGCTCGCCAAACACGTCCCAGAATACGGTCGAGAATTGATCGGGCTGGAAGTTGAGCCCCATCTCGCCCGCGCGCTTGAGGATAAAGTCCTTTGCTTCGCCGACTTCGGAGATCCCGGACAGGTCGCCCTTGATATCGGCTGCGAAAACCGGAACACCGGCGCGGGCAAACCCTTCCGCCATCACCTGCAGCGACACGGTCTTGCCGGTTCCGGTCGCACCGGTGACGAGGCCGTGCCGATTGGCGAGCGCGAGCGTCAGCCACGCTGTCTGCTCGCCCTTGCCGATGAAAATCTTCTCATTGGTATCGGCTGTCTTGTTGTCGGGGGTCGCCATCACATCGCCTCTTCGCGCGCATCGGGAAAGCTTGGTCGCCAAGCAGCGCCATTATATCGCATCCTGCCGGTCGATTGAAACCGTCCATGGACAAGGACATAGCCCGGGCCTTGCACACCCTGTCTCATACTTTTCTCTAACTCCGGTGGAAATACGAGGGCCGCAGTGCGGTAACATGGCGTGAATCCCGCATCACTCTTGCATTGCTGCAACACTCGACGAGCGATCTAGGATGAAATCGCCTTCGCGCGCGCGGATCGCTTGTATTTCAGGTCGCAGACGCTCAAGATAAATTCACAAGGTACGACCCGGTAACAAACCGGCTGAGGGCGGGGCAATATGGACGAATTGATTGGACAGCTGGCCAGCAAGGCCGGCATCGATAGCGTTGTCGCTGAAAAAACCATCGGCATCGTTCTGGGTTTCCTCCGTAACGAGGGGCCTTCCGACAAGGTTCAGGCTCTGATCGACCAAATTCCAGGTGCTGAGGCTGCGATCGCGGCCTCGAACAGCAACAGCGGCTTCTCCAGGTTGATGGGCGGCGGGCTGATGGCGCTCGGCACCAAGCTGATGGCGCTTGGTCTGGGCATGAACGAGATTCAGAACGTGGCGCGTGAACTTTTCAGGTTCGGCCGCGACAAAATCGGAGCGGACAAAATGGGCGAGATCATTTCGGGGACACCGGGGCTAAGCCAGTTCGCTTGAAACACCCCGCTTCGGCCGCGCACATTCTCTTGCATCGAGTATCATGACATATCCCCTCTCCGAGATCGAAGGCTTGACCGCCTACTCTGCCTCGAAACTCAAATCGCTTGGCATTCGCACGACCGAAGCGCTGCTTGAAGCCGCCCGCACCGTCAAAGGACGCAAGGCGCTCGCCGCGCAGACCGGGATCAGTGAACAGCAGCTGCTCGAATGGGCCAATTTCTCCGACTACATGCGGATTCCCGGGATGGGCAAGGCGAAGGTCGGGCTGGTGCGCGCTGCCGGCGTGCCGACGGTTCGCGAACTCGCGCTGCGTAACCCGGCACGGCTCGCTCAGAACATGAAAGACGTGAATACCAGGCGCAAGCTGGTCCGCGTCATGCCCTCGGAGAAATCGGTCGAGCAACTGATCGCCCAGGCGCGCAAGCTTCAGCCGAAAATCAGCTATTAAAAGTCGGCCAGCCGACATACGCTGGCGGGGTCTCGCGTCTTGACTCACTGGCGCGGACCGCGCAAAGCGACCGCATGATCGTAAGCATGTCCAGACCCGCCACCGCGGCCGGCCCGGCCGGTCATTTTGACCTGCCGGCGCTGTTGTCACGGCCCTGCCCGGCCGTGATGGGCGTGCTGAACGTAACCCCCGACTCATTTTCCGATGGCGGACAGTTCGCTGCCCCCGAAAGCGCGCTTGCGCAGGCCCGCCGGATGGTCGCCGAAGGTGCTGACATCATCGACATCGGTGCGGAATCGACCCGACCCTATGGATCAGAACCGATCTCGGTAGAAGAAGAGTTGAAGCGGTTGCAACCGGTGCTACCGGAGGTTGTTTCGCTTGGGATTCCCGTTTCGATCGACAGCATGAAATCGGCCGTCGTCGCCTGGGCGCTCGACCATGGCGCCGTCATCGCCAACGATGTCTGGGGGCTGCAGCGCGATGCCGGCATGGCCGGCCTGATCGCGGCACACCAGGTGCCCGTCATCATCATGCACAACCGCGACAGCGCCGATCCCGCGATCGACATCATGAAGGATATCGCTGCATTCTTCGCGCGATCGCTCGACGTCGCCGCGAAGGCCGGTATTTCACCTGGCAAGATCGTGCTCGACCCCGGCATCGGCTTTGGCAAGACGCCGGAACAGAGCATGACGGCCCTGGCGCGGCTGCATGAGCTGCAATCCTTCGGCCTGCCGCTGCTGGTCGGGGCCTCGCGCAAGCGCTTCATTAGTGTCGTGACGCCGTCGGAACCGCATCAGCGCCTTGGCGGCTCGATCGCCGCCCATCTGATTGCGGCCAAGGGCGGCGCGCGCATCATCCGTGCCCATGATGTTGTGGAAACCGTTCAAGCGCTGCGCGTCGCAGCCGCCATTGGGGAACTGCAGAGATGACCGATACGATCTTCATCACCGGTGTCGTCATCCATGCCCGCCATGGCGTGATGGAACACGAAACCGAAGTCGGCCAGCGCTTCGTGATCGATCTCGAGCTCTCCGTCGACCTGTCGGAATCCTCGCGCACCGACCGCCTGTCCGACACCGTGTCCTACTCCAACGTGGTCGCGACCGCGACGGCGGCGTTCAAGAACACCAATTACAAACTGCTGGAACGTGCGGCCGGCGCCGTGGCCGATGCCATCCTGGTCGCGTTTCCGCGCATCAACGCGGTCGAGGTCACCGTCCACAAGCCGCACGCGCCGATCGCCGCGATCTTTGACGATGTCGGCGTGGTCTTGATGCGCACAAGGCAGTCGCCCTGACATGGCGGACGTGCTGATCGCGCTCGGCGGCAATGTCGGCGACGTGCGCGCGACGTTCCGCAAGGCCATCTCCAACATTTGCGGCATGACGCAGGCGGCATTGCTGGCGCGTTCGTCGGATTACACCACGCCGCCCTGGGGCAATGAAGCGCAGGCGCCCTTCATCAACGCCTGCATCGAAATCGACACCAGCCTCGATCCGCATGCGCTGCTGTTCACGCTGCACAAGATCGAGAAGAAGTTCGGCCGCGACCGCGCCGCCGAGCAGCATTGGGGCCCACGCACCCTCGACCTCGACCTGATCGCCTATGACGACGTCAAGATCGACAAGCCGGAGTTGACACTGCCGCATGTCCGGCTGTTCGAGCGCGCCTTCGTGCTGGTGCCGCTCGCCGAGATCGTGCCCGACCGTATCATTGCGGGACGCAGCGTCAGGGACGCGCTGGCGGCGGTTTCGACCGCCGGTATTTTGCGACTACCCGACCTCGACCAGCCCTGACTAGGCCCCGGGTGGCCTAAAACAACCGTTTGGCTTGGCGGCCGCCCCGTGGCAATTTCCGGCCAAATCAAGAGGCGACCAAGGAACGACTGTCCGGATGACGACCACCACCAATGAGTTGCGATTAGCCGCGGATTTTGCCCCCGCGAACTACGAAGACTGGCGCAAGCTGGTCGACGGGGTGCTGAAAGGCGCGCCGTTCGAAAAACTGGTCGGCAAGACATCCGATGGATTGAAGATCGATCCGATCTACCCGCGCGCGCAAGGCGCCGCCCCGGTCGCCGGCCGCCCTGCGGCCACGCCCTGGCGGATCATGCAGCGGGCCGATCATCCCGACGCTAAAGCGGCCAACGCGCAGGCGCTGCACGACCTCGAAAATGGCGCGACCGGGCTCACCCTCGTGTTCGCCGGCGCCAATGGCGCCTACGGCTTCGGGCTGGATCCCTCGCCGGAAGCGGTGGCGCAAATCCTCGATGGCATCTATCTCGATGCCGGCATCGGCATCGAACTTCAGATCGGTCCGCAGTCGCGGATGGCGGCCATCCATGTCGCGGAATATATCAAGGGCAAGGGGCTCGATCCTGCGGCCTGCGATATCCGTTTCGGGCTCGACCCGCTCGGGGCCGGCGCGGTGTGGGGATCCAGCCCCTATAGCTGGTCCGAGATCGTGCCCGCGGTCACCAGCGCCGTCAAAGGCCTTGCCGCGCTCGGCTTCAAAGGTCCGCTCGCGGCCGCCGACGGGCGCGTGATCCACGATGCCGGCGGATCGGAAGTCCAGGAGCTGGCGTTTGTGCTCGCCGCAGGCGTCGCCTATCTGCGCGCGATCGAAACGGCCGGCATCTCGCTCGAAGACGCGCAGGGCATGGTCTATGCGCGGCTTTCCGCCGACGCCGACCAATTCCTGACGCTGGCGAAATTCCGCGCGCTGCGGCTGTTGTGGGCGCGGGTCGAACAGGCCTGTGGCCTCGTGCCCAAACCGCTGTTCGTCGCGGCCGATACCGCCTGGCGCATGCTGACGCAGCGCGACCCGTACGTGAACATGCTGCGCGCGACGATGGCGACCTTCTCCGCCGGCCTCGGCGGCGCCAACGCCATCACCGTGCTGCCGCATACGCTGGCGCTGGGCTTGCCCGATCCGTTCGCGCGCCGCGCCGCGCGCAATACGCAGTTGGTGCTGCTGGAAGAATCCAACCTCGCCAAAGTGTCCGATCCCGCCGCCGGCTCCGGCGGCATCGAGACGCTGACAAAACAGCTTTGCGAAGCCGCGTGGTCGCTGTTTCAGGACATCGAAAAGGCCGGCGGCCTGTTCCCCGCGCTCGAACAGAACCTGATCCAGCGCAAGGTCGCTGCAACGCGAGCCGTGCGCGAGACCAACATCGCCAAGCGCCGCGACGTACTGACCGGCGCCAGCGAATTTCCGAACCTGCACGAGGCCGAGATCGCGGTGCTGGACGCAAAACCGATTGCGCTGGCGCCCTATGGCGAAGCCAAATTCAAGTTCGACGCGCTGCCGCCGATGCGGCTGGCCGCGCCGTTCGAAGCGTTGCGCGACAAATCGGACGATAAGCTCAAGAACGGCGGCGCACGGCCCAAGATATTCCTCGCCAATCTCGGCACCCCGGCCGATTTCACCGCGCGGGCGACATTTGCAAAAAGCTTCTTCGAGACCGGCGGCATCGAGGCGATCGATACGCAGGGCTTTGCCGATCCGGCGGCGCTTGCCGCCGCATTCAAGGCCTCCGGCGCTGACGTGGCGTGCCTCTGTTCCTCCGACAAAGTCTATGCCGCTCAGGCGATAGCGGCCGCACAGGCCCTTCAAGCCAGCGGTGCAAAGCATATCTATCTGGCAGGCCGGTCCGGCGAACAGGAAGCAGCACTACGGGCCGCCGGCGTCGGTGACTTCATTTTTGCCGGCGGCGATGCGCTCGCAATGTTGCAGGACGCCTGGAAGCGGATGGAGTGAGCATGACATCGGAGAGAAAAGCTGTTCTGACCGGCGGCTGCCAGTGCGGCGCCGTGCGTTTCGCGGCTTATGCGGGCCCGGTGAAGATAGGCTTGTGCCACTGCCGCATGTGCCAGAAAGCGGTGGGCGGCCCTTTCATTTCGCTCGCCGAAGTCAAGCACGAGGATTTTGCCTGGACCCGCGGCAAACCGGCGACCTATCGCTCGTCGACGATCGCCGAGCGCGACTTCTGCGCCGCGTGTGGGACGCCGCTCAGCTACCGGGTGATCGACGGAACGGTGATCGAGCTTACCACCGGCAGTTTCGACCGGCCGGACCTCGTGGTTCCGACCTACGCCACCGGCACCGAGTCCCATTTGGCCTGGGTCGGCAGGATCGGCGATCTGCCTGGCAGGAGCACGCTTGAGGGTACTGGTAGCGAAAAGCTTAGCCGTATCGTCAGCCACCAGCATCCGGACCATGATTGAGGACAGGCCGCGACCCGAATGGCACAGACACCTTCAGCAGGCGATATGGCTGGTCAGGATGACCTGCCGCAACTCGAAGCTGAGCGCGATCGACTGCTCTCGATGATCGCTTATCATAACGGACCATTCTATCCGATGCGGTCGGCACGCTGGCTGCGGCCGGCATCGCCGGAGGACCAGGCGCCGGCATGGCTTGCGGTAACCGGGATTGCCATCGTTTGCGGCATCGCAATTTTGATCGTGGCAGGGTTTTTCGCCGGCCAGGTTCCGGCTTCCACCGTCCTTTTCGTGGTAGTGGGTTTACCGCTATTGGCGTACATTTTTTCGCGAAGAATAACGTTGTTCGGTATTACGTTTCGAGCAGGAGAAGTGCTTGCGCTCGGTTCAGAGCAGATCGCAGGCGAGCCTGAGACTCTGAAGCGTCTCGCGGACTGCGAGGCACGGATAGCGAAATTGAAGGAAGGCCGCTCATCATGAGCAGAATACCCGATTTCACCGCTGTGAAGTTCGAGCCGGTCGACGCGCCGGCACCGCCTGCCGGCGCCGAGCCTTGGCTGACGCCCGAGGGCATCCTCGTCAAGCCCGGCTACAGCGAGGCTGATCTCGAAGGCATCGACTTCCTCGAGACCTGGCCCGGCATTGCGCCCTATCTGCGCGGCCCCTACCCGACCATGTATGTCAACCAGCCCTGGACGATCAGGCAATATGCCGGGTTCTCAACGGCGGAAGATTCCAACGCGTTCTACCGCCGCAACCTCGCGGCCGGACAAAAGGGCCTTTCGGTCGCATTCGATCTGGCGACGCACCGCGGGTATGACTCCGATCATCCGCGCGTCTCCGGCGACGTCGGCATGGCCGGCGTGGCGATCGATTCCATCTATGACATGCGCACGCTGTTTGCCGGCATCCCGCTCGACCAGATGAGCGTGTCGATGACGATGAACGGCGCCGTGCTGCCGATCCTGGCGCTGTTCGTTGCCGCCGCCGAGGAACAGGGCGTACCGCCGGAGAAACTGTCGGGCACCATTCAGAATGACATTCTGAAAGAGTTCATGGTGCGCAACACCTACATCTATCCGCCTACCCCCTCGATGCGGATCATCTCCGACATCTTTGCCTACACCTCGCAGAAGATGCCGAAGTACAACTCCATCTCCATCTCCGGCTATCACATGCAGGAAGCCGGCGCGACGCAGGACCTCGAGCTCGCCTATACGCTGGCCGACGGCGTCGAGTATCTGCGCGCCGGATTGGCGGCGGGCCTCGACGTCGACCGTTTTGCGCCGCGGCTGTCGTTCTTCTGGGCCATCGGCATGAATTTCTTCATGGAGGTGGCAAAAATGCGCGCGGCGCGGCTGCTGTGGGCCAAGCTGCTGACGCAGTTCAACCCGAAGGACCCGCGCTCGCTGTCGCTACGCACGCATTGCCAGACTTCGGGCTGGTCGCTGACCGCGCAGGACGTCTTCAACAATGTGATGCGCACCACCATCGAGGCGATGGCGGCGACGCAAGGCCACACCCAATCGCTGCACACCAACGCGCTCGACGAAGCCTTGGCGCTGCCGACCGATTTCTCGGCGCGCATCGCCCGCAACACGCAATTGTTCCTGCAACAGGAAAGCGGCACCAACCGCATCATCGATCCCTGGGGCGGCTCTTATTACGTCGAACGGCTGACCCGCGATCTCGCCGCCAAGGCCTGGGGCCATATCCAGGAGGTCGAGGCGCTCGGCGGCATGGCGAAGGCGATCGAGGCGGGTGTGCCGAAGCTAAGAATCGAGGAAGCCTCAGCCAAGACGCAGGCGCGGATCGATGCCGGACGGCAGGCCGTGATCGGTGTCAACAAGTTCAAGCCGGTCAACGAGGCCGCCATCGACGTGCTGAAGGTAGAAAATTCCACCGTGCGTCGGCTGCAGATCGACAAGCTGTCGCGGCTGCGCTCCGAGCGTAATCAGAAGGACGTCGACCAGGCGCTGGCGGCGCTGACGCGCAGCGCCGGCGAAGGCAACGGCAACCTTTTGGCGCTCGCCATCGACGCGGCGCGCGCCAAAGCCACAGTCGGCGAAATCTCGGACGCGATGGAGAAGGTGTTCGGACGGCATCGCGCGGAAATCAAATCCATCACCGGCGTCTACAAGCGGGAGGCGTCCACCATGTCCAACCGGGTCGAAAAAGTGCAGGCGCTGATCGATGCGTTCGAGGATGCCGAGGGCCGCCGCCCCCGTATCCTGGTCGCCAAGATCGGCCAGGACGGCCACGACCGCGGCCAGAAGGTGATCGCGTCAGCCTTTGCCGATGTCGGCTTCGACGTCGATATCGGACCGCTGTTTGCCACCGCCGACGAAGCCGCGCGGCAGGCGGTCGAGAACGACGTGCATATCCTCGGCGTCTCGTCGCTGGCGGCCGCCCACCTCACCGCGGTGCCGGAACTGAAGGCCGCGCTGAAGAAGCAGGGCCGCGAGGATATCATGATCATCATCGGCGGCGTAGTGCCGCCGCAGGATTACGAGGCGCTCTACAAAGCCGGTGCGGAAGCGATCTTCCCGCCGGGCACCGTGATTGCCGACGCCGCCGAAGAGCTGATCCACAAGCTCAATGCAAGGCTGGGGCACAGCGAGGCGGCGGAGTAACCTCATCCAGCGCGGCGCTCCAATGCCCGCTCCAGCGAATGGGTCCAGTCCGGTATCCAGGACTGGAACAGCGTCCGCCAGCGATCAGCATCGTCAGGCGCGGTGTCGAGCGCGACATCCCATTCAATGAAGGTCCGGTCGCCCTCGACGATTCGCGTCAGGTGCATGGTGCCCTCGTAGCGCGTCGGGCCTGGTGCTTCCGGCAGAAGATCTGGTGGAAACGGGAACGGCTCGATGCCGGCATAGGTCGGGGTGTGCCGCGCGTCGGAATGACGAGCCAGGCGCTGCCGGATCCAAGTGCCGAGATAGCAGAAGCGCCTGATGGCACCGACTTCGTCGCCGCCCTTGTCGTCCTCGATGACGCTTTCGCTCACGCCATCGATATAGGCCGGATAATTATTGAAATCACGGATCAGCGACCACACGGTAGCAAGCGGATAATCCAGCACGGTGCTGTAATAGGCTGTCGTCATGTTACCTCCGCAGTCGATCGCGGCTATCCAGTGACGCCGCGCATGGATACCTATCCGTGCCCCCTGATCGCCGCCACCCGATTTCCGGATGTGTCGTGATGTCCCACCGGCGATCATCCCGCATATCGCGTAACGCCTTGCGAGCGCAGCGCAAAGCCGCCTAGAATGCTGCATCACAAGAGCGCCCGCTGTCAGGGACGCCGCAGGGAGGATTACATGACCAAAATTACGCGCCGCGCATTTGCGGCTTCAACCGCCGCAGCAGCGGCCGTCGCGGGTTTTGGATTCAAACCGGCGTTGGCGCAGGCTTACCCGGCACGGCCGGTGACCGTGATCGTGCCATGGGGCGCCGGCGGCGGCACCGATGCGACCGCGCGCATCGTGGCGGCGCTTTTGGAGAAGGACCTTGGCCAGCCGTTCAACGTGGTCAATCGCACCGGCGGCTCCGGCGTGGTCGGCCATTCCGCAATCGCAACCGCGCCGCCCGACGGCTACACCATCGGCATGCTGACGGTGGAAATCTCGATGATGCACTGGCAGGGGCTGACCGAACTGGCGCCAAAGAGCTACACGCCGCTGGCCCTGATGAATGAGGACCCGCCCGGCATCCAGGTCCCTTCATCGTCGCCCTACAAGACCGTGAAGGAGCTCGCCGACGCCATCAAGGCAGCGCCCGTCGGCAAGTTCAAAGCCTCTGGCACCGGCCAGGGCGGCATTTGGCATCTGGCGCTGGTCGGCTGGATGCAGGCGCTCGGACTTCCTGCAAATCAGGTGGCCTGGGTGCCGTCGAACGGTGCCGCGCCCGCGATGCAGGACCTCGCGGCTGGTGGTCTCGACCTGACCACCTGCTCGGTGCCGGAAGCGCGCGCGATCATCGAGGCCGGCAAGGCGCGCAGCCTCGCCATCATGGCGCCCAAGCGCAACCCGTCATTCCCTGACGTGCCGACGCTGAAGGAGTCGATGGGGATCGACTATGCGACGGGGGCGTGGCGCGGCATTGCGGGTCCGAAGGGCCTGCCTGCTGATGTCGCGACCAAGCTCACGGCTTCGCTGAAGAAGGTCTACGACTCCAAGGACTTCAAGGACTTCATGAGCAATCGCGGTTTCGGAACGGTGTGGGGCGACGCGACGGAATTCGCGACATTCATGGACAAGGGCGACGCCCAAATGGGCGAGGCGATGAAGGCTGCCGGCCTCTCCAAGGCCTGATCGGTCCCACCGGTTCACTTGCTCGGAAATACGTGGGGCTCGTTTTATGCGTCTTCCCGATCAAGTCACGGGATTGTTTCTCGTTGGGCTCGGAGCGGCGGCTGCCTATGGCGGCTGGCTGCTGCCGCCCGTGCCCGGTCAGCCGGTGGGCCCCAATATCTTTCCGCTGGTGATCGGGTCGGGTCTCGCGCTTTGCGGGCTTGCGATTGCCCTCGGCATCGGCCGCACCTTCGAAGAGGAAGAAGAGATTATTCCGCTCGAGGCCGGTCAAGCGCGGCCGCCCACCGGCAAGCTTTACGGCCTGCGCGCACTGTTACCGCCGGCGCTGCTGTTGTTCTACGTGGCGGTCGCAGACCGATTGGGTTTCATCATCACGGCCGCGCTGATCGTGTTCGTGACGTCGAGCGCGCTCGGCGCGCGCTGGAAGCTTTCGCTACCGCTCGCGGTGATGGCACCGATCGTCATCCATCTGATTTTCAGCAAGCTACTGCGCGTGCCGCTCCCGGCCGGGCTGTTGCCGATGCCGTGGTGACCCATGCTTAACACCCTGATTGAAGCGTTCGCGCTCATTTCCACCTGGGAAGTCATCATCGCGATGCTGGCGGCATCGGTCTATGGCCTCGTCATAGGATCGCTGCCCGGCCTGTCCGCGACGATGGCGACCGCCCTGCTGGTCCCGGTTACGTTCTATTTGTCACCGATCGCCGCGATTGCGACCATCGTGGCGGCGTCCACGATGGCGATCTTCTCCGGCGACATCCCTGGCGCGTTGCTTCGCATTCCCGGTACTCCCGCCTCGGCAGCTTACGCGGACGAAGCCTATGCCATGACCCGCAAGGGAGAAGCCGAACTGGCGCTTGGCGCCGGCGTATGGTTCTCCGCCGTTGGCGGTATCGCGGGCACGCTCTCGCTGATGATCCTCGCACCGCCGCTTGCCGAGATCGCGCTGTCGTTCTCGACCTTCGAATACTTCTGGCTCGCGTTCCTGGGCCTGATGTGCGCGACGCTGGTCGCGCGCTCTTCGCCCGTAAAGGCCATTGCGGGCATGTTCATCGGCCTGCTTGTCGCCTGCGTCGGGATCGAAAATCCCGGCGGCGTGCCTCGCTTCACGTTTGGAATGACCGATCTGTTCGGCGGCATCGAACCGATCCCGGCGCTGGTTGGCGTATTTGCCGTGGCGCAAGTCATGCGTGCAATGCTGACGCCGGAACCGCCACCAATCCCAAAGCGCAAGTTCGGAAGCATCATGGCGGGCCAGTGGAGGCTCACCAAGAAATATCGCTGGCAGATGACACGCGGGAACATCATCGGCATCATCATCGGGGTGCTGCCAGGCGCCGGTGCCGACATGGCCGCGTGGGTCAGCTACGCGATGTCCAAGCGCTTCTCGAAGGAACCCGAGAAGTTCGGAACCGGCCACGTTGAGGGCCTGGTCGAAGCCGGCGCCAGCAACAACGCCAGCATCGCGTCGGGTTGGGTGCCGTCGCTGCTGTTCGGCATTCCCGGCGACACCATCGCGGCCATCGCCATCGGCGTGCTCTACATGAAAGGATTGAACCCCGGCCCGACGCTGTTCACTGAGAAGGCGTCGAGCATGTATGCGATTTATCTCATGTTCATCATCGCCAACATCATCATGATTCCGCTGGGCATCGTCATGATCCGTCTGGCGAGTTATGTGTTGCGCGCGCCCCGTTCCTCCGTCATGCCCTTCATCATGCTGTGCTGCGCGGTCGGTTCGTTCGCCATCGGCAACAACATGTTCGGCGTCGTGACCGTCGCGGCTTTCGGAATCATTGGTTACGTCATGGAAGCCAACGGTTATCCGGTCGCCGCCATGGTGCTCGGTATCGTGATGGGCACCATGATCGAGCAGAGTTTCGTGACTTCGCTGATCAAGTCCGATGGCAGCGTGTTGCCGTTCTTCGAGCGACCGATTTCCGCGATCCTCGCCGCCCTGGCGATCGGCGCGTTGATTTGGCCGGTGCTGGTCTGGGGGTGGCGACGGCTCAAGGCGATTTCGCCCGCCGCCGCGCCCCGCTAACACGCCACACGATCCCCTCGCCTGCACCGCACAGCCGTTGTAAACCAAGGCATGAACCGGCCGATTGCTCCCCCCGATATCGACAAGCTCGCCAAGGATCTGCGTTTGGGTCACCGCGCCGCGCTGGCGCGTGCGATCACCCTGATCGAGAGCCGCCGTGGCGACCATCAGGCCGCCGCGCGCGACCTGGTGCAGGCGCTGCTGCCCGACACCGGCAAGGCCGTGCGCGTCGGCATCACCGGGTCGCCCGGGGTCGGCAAGTCAACCACCATCGATGCGCTCGGCATGTTCCTGATCGACGGCGGCCACAAGGTCGCGGTGCTGGCGGTCGATCCCTCCTCGGCACGCACCGGCGGCTCCATCCTCGGCGACAAGACGCGGATGGCGCGATTGTCAGCCTTCGACAACGCCTTCATCCGGCCCTCGCCTGCATCAGGCACGCTCGGCGGGGTCGCCGCGAAAACCCGCGAGGCGATGTTGTTGTGCGAGGCGGCCGGCTTCGACGTGGTGCTGGTGGAGACGGTCGGCATCGGCCAGTCCGAGACCGCGGTCTGCGACATGACCGACTTCTTCCTGGCCCTGATGCTGCCCGGCGCCGGCGACGAATTGCAGGGCATCAAAAAGGGCCTGGTCGAACTCGCCGACATGATCGCGGTCAACAAGGCCGATGGCGACAATATCAAGCGCGCCAATCTCGCCGCTGCAGAATATCGCGGCGCGCTGCATATTCTAACGCCCCGTTCCGAGCACTGGCATCCGCCGGTGCTGACCTATTCGGCGCTGACCGGCACCGGCATGGACACGCTGTGGCAGAAGATCCTCGATCACCGCACCGCCATGAATGCCTCGGGCGAATTTGCAGGCAGGCGGCGCGAGCAGCAGGTGAAATGGATGTGGTCGATGCTGGAGCAGCGGATGATGGCGCGGCTGCGCGCCGACCCCGCGATCCGCGCCAGGGTGAAAAAGACCGAGGCCGAGGTCGCCGACGGGCGCATCACGCCGGCGGTTGCGGCCGAACAGATCGCGGAGATGCTGCGGTGAACGACAGGCTTCGCATTCTCCTCACCGGCTTCGGTCCGTTTCCGGGCGCGCCGTATAATCCGACGCAGGCGCTGGTCGAGCGGCTGTTGCGGGTGCGCCGTCCGGCCTTTGCCGACGTGGAAATATCGAGTCACATCTTTCCTGTGACCTACAAGGCGGTCGACCTCGAATTGCCTCAAGCTCTCGCAAAATACCGGCCGCAGGCAATACTGATGTTCGGCTTGGCGGGCCGCACTGCGCATGTCAGGATCGAGACCCGTGCGCGCAACGCCGTGACTTTGCTATGGCCCGATGCGGCGCAAACCCGCGTCCGCAAGGGATCGATCGGGCTCGGCCCGGACGCGATGCGGTTCGGTCCGCATACGTTGCGGCTGCTGCGCGCTGCGCTGGCGACAGGCATCGACGCGCGGCCATCGCGCGATGCTGGTAGTTATCTTTGCAATTATTTGAGCTGGCGCGCGATCGAGGCTGCCGCCGCCAACGATCATCTCCGTCTGGCCTCGTTCGTGCACATCCCGCCGCTCGCACGCGGCGGCGCATTGCGGCGCAAGGGCAACGCACGCATCACGCTCGATGAACTGGTCGATGCCGGCGAGGCGATGCTGCTCGAGATGGTGAAACTGGCGAGGCAGGCGGTACTGACTTCGTAGGTTGGGCAAAGGCGCTCTTGCGCCGTGCCCACCAATCCTGTTCGTTGAGCGATATGGTGGGCACACTGGCGCTTTGCACACCCTACGACCGGTCTACCCAGGATTAACCCTACCCCCAACAATCGCCCTGTTCCGCCCTCGTGTTCACCATGCGCCGGTCCATTTTCGCGCTAGCTTTGGCTTGCGAATGCCATGGCCTGCATTGCGCGAGGATATCGAATCATGGACGCAAAACGCCGCCAGTTCATGGGCGTTTCCGCCGCCGGCATTGCCGGCGCGTTGGCGATGTCGCCGGACGCTGCGCGCGCGGCGCCGCCGGCCTCGACGTTCGGGCGCGACGCCACGCAATATGGCGTGCGCCCCGGCAGTCCCGACGATCAAACCAAGGCGCTGCAGCGCGCGATCGATGAAGCCGCGCGGGCGCAGGTGCCGTTATCGCTGCCGCCGGGCGTCTACCGCACCGGGCTGCTCCGCCTGCAAAACGGCTCGCAACTGGTCGGCGTGCGCGGCGCGACCAAATTCGTCTTCAGTGGCGGCGCATCGATGCTGCAGAGCGAGGGGGCCGGCGGCATCGGTCTGTCCGGCATCACGTTCGACGGCGGCGCCATTCCGCTGCCGACACGGCGCGGTCTGGTCCATTGCGCGGGTGGGCGCGACGTCCGCATCACCGACTGCGAAATCACCGCCAGCGGCGGCAACGGCATTTGGCTCGAACAGGTCTCCGGCGACATCAGCGGCAACATCTTCACCAAGATCGCGACCACGGCGGTGGTATCGTTCGATGCAAAGGGCCTGATCGTCTCGCGCAACACCATCATCGACACCAACGACAACGGCATCGAGATCTTGCGGACCGCGATCGGAGATGACGGCACGCTGGTCGTGGACAACCGCATCGAGGACATCAAGGCCGGCCCCGGCGGCTCCGGCCAGTACGGCAACGCCATCAACGCCTTCCGCGCCGGCAACGTGATCGTGCGCGGCAACCGCATCCGCAATTGCGACTATTCGGCGGTGCGCGGCAATTCGGCGTCCAACATCCAGATATCAGGCAACAGCGTCAGCGACGTCCGCGAGGTCGCGCTGTATTCGGAATTCTCGTTCGAAGGTGCCGTGATCGCCAACAACACCGTCGATGGCGCCGCCGTCGGCGTCTCCGTCTGCAATTTCAACGAGGGCGGCCGCATCGCGGTCGTGCAAGGCAACATCATCCGCAATCTGTTGCCGAAGCGGCCGGTCGGCACCATTCCGGACGATGACGCCGGCGTCGGCATTTATGTCGAGGCGGACAGTTCCGTGACCGGCAACGTGATCGAGAACGCGCCCTCCTTCGGGATCGTGGCCGGCTGGGGCAAATATCTCCGCGACATCGCCATCACAGGCAATGTGATCCGCAAGGCCTTTGTCGGTGTCGGCGTCTCGGTGGTGCCGGGCGCCGGCACCGCGCTGGTCAACAACAACATGATTTCGGAAACCCCGCGCGGCGCCGTGGTCGGCCTCGACCACGCCCGCGCCATCACGACCGACCTGTCCGCCGAAGGCGCCCAGCGTTACGCCCAGGTGGTGATCGGGACCAATGCAGTGCGGCGATAGGGCGCGGCTCCTCTACAGCGCGTTGCGCAGCAGCGGGTAGCGATCCCTGATCACGTCGAGATCGAGCGCCGGTGGCGAGAGATCGTCCAGCGCCGGCGCATCGGGCACCGAGGGCGCCTCGGCACTATCGGCGAGTACGCTTTCCAGCGCTATCAGGACATCGCCCGGAACATCGCGTGGCGGCTCGGCGGCGACCGGGGCCAGGCTTAGGGCCAGACTTGGAGCCGAAGGGGCGTACTCACGCAGCCGCGCGCTAATTGTCAGCGTCGATTCGCGACGTCCGAGCCAGGATAGATCGACAGCGGTGTTATCGAGCGAGGCCTCGCGCGTCTCCAGCTTGCGCCAGAGTTCGACCGCTTCCTTGGCTTCCCGGATATTTTCGAGAAATGCGTCTTCGGTATGAAAGCGCCGCCAGCGCCCGGTCTCGAACAGTTCGGTGAGGTAATCCAGCCGCTGCTCCGCAAGATTGCACCAGCGCGCAACGATATCGCGGCCACGTGCCACGTCTGCATGATGTGTCATAAAACTGCCCGTAAGGAGAAGAACGGACGCAGACGCAACAGAGGCGAATCAACTGGACGTGGTGGGGATATTCTGTGGAAAACTTCTTGCTTGTCCAGTACGTGACATTACGGGACGCCTCCCAGTGCAAGAAACCCGCATGAATGCTGGGTTACTCGCGCTATCGACGGTCAAGCCGTTCAACGGCATGGCCGCGTTGCGTGGACCTCGCGGTGATTTCACGGACGGCAACGCGGTTCGATCGGCGCACGCACCCCCGGAAGCCTGAGCCTGCTTGATCCGTCTTGATGGCAGAACGGCGCTCGGCCTGCGTCAGTGGAGGCGAGGCTCTCACTCGGAAACGGGGTGCTGAAAAGAAAAGACCCGTCCGGGGGGACAACCGGACGGGTCAAGCCATATGGGCGCTTGGGGTGGATGGGCGCTCGCGCCGAATACAGCCGATGGGGAGGGATAACCGCTCCCACATTCATTAGTCGCAGCAGCTTCGCGGGACGTTCAAAAGGCCGATCGATTTTTTTAACTTTTATTCGGGGCGAGCCGGCCGAAAATCACCGCGTAGCGGGGCGATTGACGTTGTTTGCGGCCGATTTCTCGGACGCCATCGACGGCGCCGAGTCGTTCATCGCTCTGCTCACGGAAGCGTTATCGGCGGGAGCCGGCGCCTTTTGAGATCCCGGAGTTCCCGAAACCGCAGCGAGCGGTACCGCAGGCGCGGCCGTCGAGGCGGTGACGGCAGCGAAAGCATCGACCTCGCCCGCCCCGAACATATCGTCACGGCCGGGCGCGCCAAGGTCGCGGGCGGTCTTGGTCAGGATCGCGCGTAGATCGTTCGGCTTCAACGCAGGATTGCGCTCCAGCATCAGGGCGGCAACGCCGCTGACAAAGGCGGCGGAAAACGAGGTACCCGAGGTGATCTGGTATTTATCATCCGGCGCCGGCAGGAAGATATCCGCGCCGGGCGCTGCGATGGCGATGTGGACACCGCGGTTCGATGCCGCAAACAGCTTTGCCTGCGAGTCGGTTCCGCTCACTGCAATGACGTTCGGATTGGCGGCGGGATAGAGCGCCGGCGATTTGGCGCCGGCATTGCCGGCGGCGGCCACCATCAGGATCCCCCTGGAAGCGGTTGCAGCAACGCCACGCTCGATCAAGGGATCCTTCGGTCCCGCAAAACTCATGTTGATGATCTGCGCACCGTGCTCGGCCGCATAGTCCAGCCCCTTGAGGATCACGTAGGAGGTGCTCTCCGCACCATTTGCGCCGCTGCCGAACGCACGGATCGCCAATAGCCGCGCCTCCGGCGCGCTTCCCATCAGCTTGCCATGCGCCACGATCGCGCCGGCAATGCCGGTACCGTGGACGTGCGGGCCCTCCTTGCTGCCGAGCGCATCGAAACTATCGGCAACCGAATTGACGAGTTCGGGATGTTTGACGTCAACGCCTGAATCGATCACCGCAATGGTGACGTTCATGCCGCGGACCAGCTTGTGCGCCTGTGGCAACCGAAGCTGGGCGACCGCGTATTGCGCGGCGTCGCCCTCGCTCATCGAGCGCTTCTGATCCTGCAGCACATATCGGAAATTGAGCTGCACCGACTTCACCCCACCGGCGCTGTCAGCGGCGAACTCACGGCGGACGACGTCCACCGGGCGCTGATCGATGATCCGGAACAGGCCGATGGTGCCGCCGATCAGCGGGAATTCCTGCGAGGAGAGCCGCTCGAGCCCATGACGCCGGGCCAGTTCATCGGCCTGCGCCGGTGATAACGCGCTGTCGATCTCCGCCACCAGTTCGTTCGGGATTGCGCGCGTGTCGATCGCGGCTGCCTGCGGCGGCGCGTTGTTGCGCGGAGCGTTATTGCCCTTCTTGGTCGAGGTGCCGTTGCCGCCGCCATCGACCGAGAGGACCGGGCGGTCGAAACATTCGCCGTCAGGACCGCGATTGGCGTATTGGCAGACCGGATAGAGGTTGGGCGAGAAGCGCAGAGGAAGCGTCGGATCCACCCCGACACGGGAGATCTCGGGGCGCCCGTTCGGTATCCGCCCGACCAACGTCGTGTCTCCGCCTCCGCCTCCGCCGTGCGTGGTCGGCGGAACGCGCGCGATGACCCCGGGACCGGGCCGGGTCGTGACGACCGGGCGGTTCGCAATGACAGGGCGGTTCGTGATGACGGGGCGGCCCGTGATGACCGGATTGACCCGCGCCCCGACGGTGGGATTGACCCGCGACGTCACGGTCGGATTGATCGTCGGCACGCGGGAATTGAGGTTCAGGCTCGGGGTGCGCATGATGGCTTGCGCGTCGGCCACCGAACCGCCGAACAGCACAAGCGGCAGCGCCATCGCCGACAATGCCCATGCCGCGCGCTGCGCCCTTATCCGCCAATTCACGCCAATATCGACCATGGGACCTCGGCTTGGTCAGGCGACCGACGCCTTACGGCGTCGGCACCGCAAGACTGACGATCTTCTCACCTTGCAACTTGCTCATCAGGTTCGTGACTTCATCCTTGCCCAGCGCGCGGTTGCCAAACTGCAGCCGGAACATGCCGCCCTTGGCGCCATCGACGATCGAGGCCTGATAATTGTCCAGCAGCGCGTTGATGTCGGCCATGCGCGCGTCCGGGTTAAACCGCACCAGCGCGCGCGGCGGCACCGCAGCACCGAGTTCGCGGGTAAGGGGCGCCGCCGTCTGATTCAGGCTCAGCGAAGCCGTTTGGAAGGAAGCAGTCTGATTCTTCACCAGCACCGCGCCGATCACTCCGGCCTGCAGCAGCAGCGCAACCGCGCCAAGGCTCGCCGACCAGGCCAGCGTCCGCGGCGAAAGTTTTGTGAAGAATTCCGCGATCCGCGCCGAGAGATTGATCGACACCGACGGCTTGCGCTCGGGCTCGCCGTCGATCGCCGCGAACAGCTTCTGCATGGCGCGCGCCGACGGCGCACCCAGGCTTTCGTTGAGATGAATGGTCTCGGCGTATTCTTCCTGGATGACGGCATATTGCTTGGCCAACGCGGGATCGCCGGCGAGCGCCTCATCGACGCGACGCGCATCGCGCGCGTTCAACGTGCCGGCCGCATGGAATGGCAGCAGCATCTCGATTTCGCCGGGCTCTTGATCCAGCATTTTCTTGCTCATCGCCATCATGGCCAACCTCGCTCAATGCCGGCTGCCTTCAGCAGTTCGGCTAATTTCTTGCGCGCATAAAACAAACGCGTCTTGACGGTGTTTTCGGGAATCCCGACGATTTCGGCCACCTCTTCCACGGACTTCTCGTGGTAGTAGACGAGATCGACGATCTCCCGATGCTCAGGCGAAAGTGATGTCAGGCACTTGCGCAACGCGTCACTGGTATCTTTCTTCTGAACCACCACTTCCGGATCATCGGACGTATCCTCGATCGCGTTCGCGGTCTCATCGTCCAGTCCAACATCCTTCCGGCGCCTAAGTGCCGACAGGGCCTTGAACCGCGTAATCGCCAGCAGCCAGGTGGTAACGGCGGATCGGCCTTCGAACTTGCCAGCCTGACGCCACACATCGAGAAACACCTCACTGATGAGGTCTTCCGCAACCTGTTCGTCCCTTACGAGCCGAAGCCCGAAACGGAACACCCTGACATGGTGCCTTCCGTAAAGCACCTGCATGGCGAGCCGGTCGCCTTGAGCGATCCGAGCGATCAGAATTTCGTCTGAAGCCGCCTGTGCCGCACTCAATTGCCGTCTCGCAAGGTTGGTCGGGGGGAGATGGCCGAGGGTTCGATTGCCGAGGCAAGATTCTTCACATTACGGCAATGAACCAATTGCATGTGTGATCTACCCCACACAGGCGCACCGACCACCAAAGGCGCCGGCGAGAACGAACAAAGCCCCAATTTCGGTATCATAATACGGAGTTACTTTCCTAGAGAGCGCGCGATCCGGTGCGACCATACCAAGGGTTAGTCCACAAGGCAGCATCTGCTTACAGCTTGGGCTGCCACGCAACAGTTCCGGCAGTTCAAATCGGCCGAATTTCCGTTGCGAAACAGAGTAGTGGCAGGTGTTTTAACGGACCAGATTCGGTTCCAAAAGATACCAAACCTAAAGGCTTTCCCACTTAGATTTTTGCCGAGTTCCATCAACGGCGAGTCCATGGGCACCGCGGCCTCCTCATTCGTGAATCCGGCCGATCTGGACGGCGTCGGTCCTCAGCCGGCGGCGAAGGCGCTTGCCCGGCGCGCCAAGCAGCGCCGCCAGATCCTGATCATGATCGGGGTCAGCTATATCATCGACGCCGGGGTCCTGCTGCTTTATGCGCAGGCCGGCTCGATACCGCCCATGATCGCTCCGGCCTATGCCGCTTCCGGCCTGACGCTGGTGATTTTCAGCCTCATCCTTTCCGAGTTCGGGTTCAACGAGCGCTTCAAGGATCATTATCTGGTCGCCCCGCAGGCGACCATCTGCATGCTGATTGCGCTGGCGTTCACCTATATCGCGCCGGAAGTCGGCGGGATGTTCCTCTGTACCCTGTTCATCGTGTTCAGCTTCAGTTCGCTGCGCTCGATCCCTGCGCAGACCATGATGATCTGGACGGCGATGACGATCGGCCTGGCCGGGCTGTTCCTGTTGACCGACAGACCGATCTCGCTGCCGCATGGCAGCCACCTCGAGCGCTTTGCCACCCTTTTGGTGTTCGTCCTGACCATCGGACGCTGCATGTTCTTAGGCATCTTCTCCAGCTCGCTGAAGCAATCGCTCTATCAGAGCGGGCAGAAACTCAAGGAAGCCTACAAGCGGATCGAGGAGCTTGCCGAACTCGACGAGTTGACGGGATCGTATAACCGCCGCTGCATCATGCGGATGCTGGATGAAGAGATCGCCCGCGCCGGCCGCAATGACGCGCCCTGCTCGATTGCATTGATCGATCTCGACTGGTTCAAGCGCATCAACGACGCCTTTGGTCATCCGACCGGCGACGAGGTGCTGCGGACTTTCGCCATCACCATGTTCGCCAACATCCGCGGCATCGACCGCTTCGGCCGCTACGGCGGCGAGGAATTCCTGCTGGTGCTGCCCGGCATGAGCACGGACCACGCCGTGCGTGCGCTCGACCGGCTGCGCGGGATCATTGCAGAGCTCGACTGGAGCGCATTCTCGCCCGACATGAGCGTGACCATTTCCGGAGGCGTCGCGACGCTGAAGCCGGAGGAAACCCCGGACATATTCCTCGCCCGCGCCGACAGCGCGCTTTACGCAGCCAAGGCACAGGGACGCAACCGCATCGCCAGCGCCTGAACCGACCATTTCAGTGTTCCGGCGACGGAGAATCCGTCGCCGGCTTTTGCTCCAGGATAGAGTCACATGAGTTCGAAGTCCGCTATCGCCCCCATGAACCTGCTCGACGAACTGCAGACCACGCTCGCGCACGGGACGGTCGCCCGCCGGGTCGAGACCTTGCGCCGGGTGACCGACCTCTTCATCAACGGCGCGGTGGATTATTCGGATGAACAGGTCGGCCTGTTCGATGATGTCTTCCAATGCCTGATCGTCCACATCGAAACGTCAGCCAAGACATTGCTGGCCAACCGTCTCGCGCCGATCGACACCGCACCGCCGCTGACGATCCGGGCACTGGCATTCGACGACGTGATCGAGGTCGCCGGGCCCGTGCTGTCGCAATCGGCACGGCTCGACGACAAGACCCTGATCGAGAATGCGCGCAGCAAGAGCCAGGCCCATTTGATGGCGATCTCGACGCGAAAAGTGTTGAGCGGCGCGGTCACCGACGTGCTGGTCCAGCGCGGCAACGATGAGGTGATCCAGAGCACCGTCAACAATCCGGGCGCCGAATTCACCGAGCGCGGCTTCACGCGGCTGGTCAACCGCGCCGAGGGAGACGACAACCTCGCGACCTGCACCGGCCTGCGTCCGACGATTCCGCGACATCTGTATTTGAAGCTGCTGGCCAAGGCGTCCGACGCGGTCCGGCAGCGGCTGGAGGCGGCCAACCCGCAGCTGGCGGCGCAGGTGCCGAACGCGGTCAAGGAGGCGACGCGGCGCGCGCGCTCCGCACCGTCGGCGATCACCAGGAACACCGAGATTGCCCACGCGCTGGTCAAATCGCTTCACCAGGACGGCCGGCTCGACGAATTCCAGGTGGCGTCATTTGCCGAGGCCGGCAAATTCGACGAAGCCAACGCCTCCATCGCAGCGCTGGCCAATGTGCCGGTGGCAATCGCCGAGAACATGATGATCGAAAGCCGCGCCGAAGGCGTGATGATCCTGGCGAAAGTGGCGGGCCTGTCATGGTCTACTGTCCGGGCGATCATCAACATGCGCGACGAGTTGACGGGCGGGGAGCCGACCGACATATCGGCGTGCAAGGATACCTATGAGCGGCTGCGGCCATCGACCGCCCAGCAGGTGCTGCGCTTCCATCGCATGCAGCAAAACGCGCCCGCGAAGTGAGCCACAAAGTTCGCGTCGTCCCGGCTCAAGGCCGGGACGACAAAATAATCAGAACCTGAGCAGTTTCGATCCGGCGAGCGCGCCGATCGCCGTGACCAACGCGGTCGAGAGCGTGTACCAGGTCGCCACGAACAGCGGTGAATCATCGGTGCAATGCGACGCGTAGAGCGTCGCCGCCAACCCCGCCGACAACATTCCGGCGATGGCGCCGGCCAGAGCGGGCCGCGCCGGCGCGCCGTGACGCAGGCCGATCAGCGCGCCTGCCAGGATCGGCAATGACAGCAGCGGGATCGCCGTCATGCACATCCGCGAATTGTTGCCCATCAGCCGCGTCATCATTGGCAGCCGCTGCGGCATCATCATCTCGCCGCCGATGCCTGCGGTCAGAAGCCCGGCCGGGATCAACAGCAGCCAGCCGAAGCCACGCAGTGACGCTTCCGGCCGCGACAGATGCAGGCTGACGGCAATGGCCGCGATCGCCAGAGCCAGCGTCACAGCGAATTTCAGGTCGAAGAACGGATTGCGCATCGCGGTCATCACGTCGGGCCGGATGCCAAGCTCGGTGAAGAACATCAAAAGCGAGACGGGAGCCGCCGCCATCAGCGCCAGCATCAGCGCAAAGCCGACCGGCCGCGCGCGGTGCGCGCTGTCGGCAGCCAGGGTTTTGATGAGCTGATCGGTATCCATTCTCATTGTTCCCGTAACTTCGCCGTCAGGCTGGTCAAGCCCCGATGCAGCGCGACCCGCACCGCGCCCTCGCTCATCGCCAGTTTGGCTGCGGTATCCTTGATCGAAGCACTCTCGACGGCGATCGACTGCAGGACGTCGCGCTGGCGCGCCGGCAGCGACTGCAACTGGGCGGCGACCTCGCCCGCCGACGCCGTCTCAACCGGGGCCTCGCCCGGGAGCACCTCGGCGAAATCGTCGATGTTGACGAAAACCCGCCGGCCCCGGCGCCGCAGCGCGTCGATCAGCTTGTTGCGGGCGATCGCAAACAGCCATGGGGCGAACGGGGCGCTGACGTCCCAGGTGTGCCGCTTCAAATGCACCGCCAGCAAAATGTCCTGCACGATGTCCTCGGACTGATCGACCGGTTGCCCTGCACGCGCGAGCCCGCGGCGCGCCGCGGCCCGGAGCACCGGCGTGACGGCCTTGAGCAGGCGATGATACGCCGTACTGTCGCCTGAAATGGCCGACCGCATCAGGCCGGTCCATTCGTCCTCACGTTCGCGCACGCGCGCTCCCACCTTGCAATTCGGTCGCTTTTTCAATTTGTTACGTCAGGGGGCCAAGATCACGAAGTCGTGATCGTTACCCTGATGTTTCGCTTCGCGCGGCCTCGTCCGGGAATCGGGACCGCAGGTTCCTTGCCGGCTGGCTCATACCATCGATCGCTCCGGCTCGCACCCGCGCGGCGCCAGCCTGATCAATGGCGTACCGAAGAATACGACGAGCCTATTCGGCTGCTGCAACGCAGCTGCCCTGCTTTTGCCCGGTCTTGCCCGAAGATTCCCTTTTTTTGCCCCGCTGTGGACACGGGGCGGGGTCTCATTTCGGTTCGGGGGCGGGCAAATGGGGAGATTGCCACATGATTGTCAAAGCCAGCGGGCGCTCGGCATTGATATTAGCAACAGGGCTCTTCGTGTGTTTCGCGGGGCCATCGCCGGCGACGGCAGCCAGCACGGACCGCGCGGCCGCCACGTCGAAGTCCGAAAGCGCGACGCCGGGAAAGTCCGTCCGCCAGAGCACACGCCACTGGAAGCGCTACACGCGTCGATCGGGCAAAGTCGCGTCGAAACCTGCCGAGACCAGGAAAGCGGTTGAGGTCGCCGACGCCTCGACCGGCGGCGCGCTCACGATCCCGGCGTCGGTCGCCAACGCCAATGCGCAACTCGCATCCGCCGATGCCTCCCCTGGCAGCGCCCAGGCGATGACGGTAAAGGCCAATATCCTGCTGGCGTCAGCCGACAAGCCGGGGGAAGCGCAGTCCACGACCGATGCCGTGGTCTCATCTGATCAGCTCAACGATGTCGATCGGGCCCTGCAGCAGAACCCGGCCACGCAGACCGTCGCGATGGCCGCGGCCAAAGCCGCCCCCGCGGCGCCGGTTCTGGCTTCCAGCCATGACAGTTCGACCTGGGATCAGACCTCGTTGATCGGAAAAATCTTCATCGCCTTTGGCGCGTTGCTGACCATGGCCTCGGCGGCGCGCATGTTCATGGCGTGAGGTATCGGGCACCGGACGCGCCGAAATGCGTCCGGGCCGCCTCTTCAGCCCACTTGAAGCCCAGCCCACTTGAAGCCCTTGCCGCCAGCGGGCACATTGCCCGCCAAATCAGGCACCGGGGTGAACCATGGCTACGTTCGAACACATCATTGTCGAAAGCAAAGGCGCGGTTGGCATTATCACGCTGAACCGCCCGAAAATGCTCAACGCGCTGTCGTTCGGCGTGTTTCGCGAGATCGCCGCCGCCGTCGATGACCTCGAAGCCGACGACGCGATCGGATGCATCCTGGTCACCGGCAGCGAAAAGGCCTTTGCGGCCGGCGCCGACATCAAGGAAATGCAACCAAAAACCTTCATCGACATGTTCTCCAGCGATTTCGCCGCCATCGGCGGCGACCGCATCGCCACCTGCCGCAAGCCGACGATCGCGGCCGTCAGCGGCTATGCGCTCGGCGGCGGCTGCGAACTTGCGATGATGTGCGACATCATCATTGCCTCCGACACCGCCAAATTCGGCCAGCCGGAAATCACGCTCGGCACCATCCCCGGCATCGGCGGGACCCAGCGGCTGACGCGCGCGATCGGCAAATCCAAGGCGATGGATCTCTGTCTCACGGGACGGATGATGGACGCCGCGGAAGCCGAGCGTTCGGGCCTGGTCAGCCGCGTCGTGCCGGCTTCCAGCCTGATGGACGAAGCACTGGCCGCGGCGGAAAAGATCGCCTCGATGTCGCGCCCGGCCGCCGCGATGGCCAAGGAAGCCATCAACCGGGCGTTCGAGACGCCGCTGTCGGAAGGCATGAATGTCGAGCGCAATCTGTTCCACTCGACGTTTGCGTTGGAAGACCGCTCCGAGGGCATGGCGGCATTCATCGAGAAGCGCAAGCCGGTGAACAAGAACCGGTGAACCTCGTAGGGTGGGCAAAGCGCAGCGTGCCCACCATTCCCGGCGTTGCTCGTGATGGTGGGCACGGCGCAAGGGCGCCTTTGCCCACCCTACGATTTTGTACTCCGCGCCAGCGCTGCATTGACCAGCGCGCGATAGGCGCGCTCCGCAAAAGTCGTTGGCTTATCCAACCCCAGCCGAGCCAGGCATTCGAGACGCGCGGCGTTCGGCGGCTGCGTCATTCCCTGCCATAACAGCCCCAGTAACCGCAGCGGCGTGCGCTGGGCATCCCGCAACAGCTGCAAGGCCGGGATCAGCCGCTGTTCGGTCTCGGTGAAATCGCTGCCGAACGGGAACGACGGCAGCAGGCCCGACTCGCGCGCGGGCTTTAACGCTGCCGCGATCGCTTCCGGAAAATTCCGGCGATGCGCGCGCGGAATTTCGAAATCCTTCGGCAGCTTGCCGGCATCCTTGGCGACCTTTGCGAGTTCGCCCTGGAAGCGGGAGTCTGATATCGAAAGCATCGCCGCGATCGTTTCGGCGTCGGATTTTCCTCTGACATCGGCAACGCCATATTCGGTGACGAAAACATCGCGCAGATGCCGCGGAATGGTCTGATGGCCGTAGTTCCAGAGGATGTTGGATTGCGACTTCGCGCCGGCCTGCCGGGTCGACTCCAAAGCCAGGACGGATCGCGCACCCTGCAGCGCGAATGCCTGTGCCACGAAATTATACTGCCCACCAACCCCGCTCACGACCTGACCGTTCTCAAGCCCGTCGGAGATCGCAGCGCCCATCAAGGTCGCCATCATCGCATTGTTGACGAAACGGGCGTCGACGCGCGCGCGGCGTTTTGCATCCTCGTCGCCATAAAGCTGGTTGGTGAACGACACCGGCATCATCTGGATGCGCGCGATCTGTTCCGCCGGCATTTCGCGCAGCGTGCGATAAAACGCTTTCGGACCCAGGAAAAACGCGCCGTGCAGCGTCACGCCATCGACTTCGCGCTTGAGGATGCCGGCGTCGATCAGGCCGAGAAACGCCTCGAACAGCATTTCGCTGACGCCGTACAGCCCCTTCTCGAACGGTCCGGCCTGCGGCACCGCTTGGTCCGGCGCGAGCCGCTTCATGACCGCCTGGAATTGCGCATTGTCGCGGTGACGAACGATCAGGCCCTGCGCCAGCGCGTCGCCGACCTGCCCGATGCCGATCTGTAGCGTGCCACCATCGGGCACGAGACCCGCGGCATGCAGACCGATGGCGTATTTGGTGTCGCTGATCGGCTCGGCCGGCGGCGCGAACAGCGGAAAGTCCGTCTCGGGGCTGTCGAGCACCGCGCTGAATTCGTTGCCCGCGAGATCGCCGGCGCCGGGCATGAACGGCAGTTCGGAATTGACCTGGCCCACCAGCCTGAACGACGCCCGGCCCTCGGCGCGGGCGCGCAAAATGTCGAGCGTGGTGTCGGTGTTGCAGCTCAGGCTGTAGCGCGCGACGCCACCCTCCACGCGCTTCGCCACCAATTGGGTGACGACATTGAGCCCGCGCGCCAGCAGATAGGACGCGGCATGCGTGTAGTTTGCAGAAATGTAATGCTGCTGCGGATACGGCACGTGCAGCCACTTTCCGGCGAGGAAGAAAAATTCAATCACCTGGATGTTGGGCGGTAGCGCGCCGGCATGCAGCGCGGTGGCGTAGGTCAAATCGGGATAGCCGCCGAACAGCCGGTCGATCACCGGACCGATGAAGCGCTTTTCAAGCAGGCTGCCCGGCTTTGGCTTTTCCAGGGTCAACGCGGAAAACAAGGTCAGGTTGATCGAGCGATCGGCCGCGGCGCGCGCATAGAGCGCATTGATGATGTGGTTGGCCTTGCCGAGCCCAAGCGGCAATCCGACGACGAGGTTGGTTCCGACATCGCGGATGATGTCTTCCGCGATCGCTTCGGGGTCGGAAAACAGTTTCGGCATCAAAATGCGGACCCGGCGTCATGAAACGCCGACCGCCCTGGAATAAGACGCCGGCTGCTCCGAGCTATAACGCATTTGTTACCGAACTTCGTCTGTGACGAACCTGCAACAGCCAAGCGCCGAATTCCTGTGAGGATGTCGCGCGACCGTTTGCCAGTGGCGGCACCGCCCCCTAAACAGGTAGATGTGACGAGGCCGTCGGCGGGGGCGGACGGACCTTGGGTAGTTGCGGGATCAAATGGTTGGGCGTGCCGCTAGAGTTGGCCACGTTGCAAGGCGCGTGCTTCGAACAGGCATTTGCCTTGGCGTCGTGATTTGCGTGGCGTTTGCCGCGGCAGGCGCCCAGGCCGAGAACCTCCCGGACGCGCTGGCCAAGGCCTATCAGACCAATCCGCAGCTCAACGCCGAACGCGCGCGCCAGCGCGCCACCGACGAAGGCGTGCCGCAGGCGCTGGCGGGGTACCGGCCGCAGATCGTCGCCAGCCTCACCGCCGGCCTGCAGGCGGTCCGCAACCTCCTGCCCGACAACACCGTGCAGTCGGCGAACCTGAAACCCTGGACCATCGGGGTGACGGTGACCCAGACGCTGTTCAACGGCTTCAAGACCGCCAACAGCGTCCGCGTCGCGGAACTGCAGGTATCTTCCGGCCGCGAGGCGCTGCGCAATGTCGGCCAGGGCGTGCTGCTCGATGCCGTCACCGTCTACACCAACGTGCTGGCCAATCAGTCGCTGGTCACCGCGCAGCGTTCCAACGTCGCGTTCCTGCGGGAAACGCTCGGCATCACCCAGAAGCGCCTCAATGCCGGTGACGTGACGCCGACCGACACTGCCCAGGCCGAAGCCCGCCTCAACCGTGGCCTCGCCGACCTCAACGCCGCCGAGGTTGCCTTGGCCATCAGCCAGGCCACCTATACCCAGGTGATCGGCAACGCGCCGACGCAGTTGAACCTCGCCGAAACCGTAGACCGCTATCTGCCCCGCAGCCGCGACGACGCCATCGGTCTCGCCTTCCGGGAGCATCCAGCCGTGATGGCGGCCGCCTTTGACGTCGACGTTGCCTCGACCAGCATTCGCGTCGCCGAAAGCAGCCTGATGCCGACGATCACGATGCAAGGCAGCGTCAGCCGCAGCAAGCAGTCGGATCCCACGCTCGGCACCTTCGGGACCGACCAGGCTTCGGTGGCCGGCCAATTGACGCAACCGATCTACGATGGCGGCATGGCCGCCTCGCAGACCCGGCAGGCCAAGGAAATCTCAGCCCAGAGCCGGCTGGTGCTCGACCAGGTCCGCAACCAGGCGCGCACCGCGGCGGTCGGCGCCTGGGTTGCCAATGAAGGCGCCAAGGTCGCGGTGTCCGCTTCCGAATCCGAAGTGCGGGCTGCAACGGTCGCCTTGCAGGGCGTGCAGCGCGAGGCCGCGGGCGGCCAGCGCACCACGGTCGACGTGCTGAACTCGCAGCAGGATCTGATCCTCGCGAAGGCGCGCTTGATCGGCGCACAACGCGACCGCGTGATCGCCTCCTACACCCTGCTCAGCGCCATCGGCCGGCTCGACGTCAAGACGCTGGGGCTCAACACGCCGGATTATCTGCCTGAAGTGCATTACCATCAGGTGCGCGACGCCTGGCACGGCCTGCGCACGCCGTCGGGGCAATAATTCGCAACTTTGTCGCAGGTGTTAACTGCCCGCTGATCATGTCCGCGATTTTTCATCGCCGGGAATCTGCACTAGCCTAAAATTCGATCTGATTTGACTGCACCCGATTTTGATCGATCCATTTCTGCGAGGCCTCGTGATCTCAAACATACTGCGCTGGTCGGGCAAGACGCTGCTGGCGCTCCTGATATTGATCGTGATCGCGATAACAGCGTTCCGGATGGCGGCATCGATCCGCGAAACCCACACCCGCGCCGAACTGGCGCCGCCATCGGGCCGTTTGGTGCCGACCAGCTCCGGTGGTGTGTTCGTGCAGGAAAAAGGCCCGGCGGATGGAATTCCTGTCGTGCTGTTTCACGGCACGGCGGCGTGGAGCGAACTCTGGCGGCACACGACCGGCGTGCTCGCCGCCGCCGGCTTTCGCGTCATCGCCCTCGACCTGCCGCCGTTTGGGTTTTCGGATCGTCCGGGCAGCTATGCAAGGAAGGATCAGGCTGCACGCATCAACGATGTTCTCGTCAATCTGAAAGCCAAGCCGGCAATTATCGTCGGCCATTCCTTTGGCGCCGGTGCAGCGACCGAACTGGTGATGCGCTATCCGGACCGGGCGCGGGGCCTCGTGCTGGTAGATGCGGCGCTGGGACTGACGGTAGCTCCTTCCGAGGCGCCATGGATCATTCAGCCAAAATGGATTCGCGAAATACTGGTATCACTGACCATCACCAATCCGGTGGCGACGAAGACGCTGCTCGAATCCCTGATCGAGAAAAAGGAACGCGCGCTGCCCGAATTCGTCGCGATCCTGCAGCGGCCGACGACGCAGCGCGACACCACCCCCGACATCGCCGACTGGCTATATTACTTCCTCGGCGCCGACCGCGACGCTATCAGCGCCGACCGCCGCGCCTATGCACGGGTGAAACTCCCGGTCGCGATCCTGTGGGGTGACAAGGACAACACTACCCCGGTTGAGCAGGCGCTTGATCTGCGAACGCTGTTGCCGCCGGAAACCACCCTCACCTTGCTGCCCGGACTCGGTCACATTCCGCAAATCGAAGATCCCGCTTTGTTCAACGACGCCCTGCTCAAGGCGCTCGGAAAGCTCTAGACTTACGGACAGATTCGAGAAGGCCGGAGGGATCATGGATATCATCAGATTGTGCGCCTGGGGCTACGCCGCCCTGCTCGGCTTCGTGATCCTGACCGGATACATCCCGGCCTTCATCGACCCGAACGACATGATCTTCGGCCTGTTCCGCCGCACCTGGTATGCCGACGGGCTGCATCTGGTTTCCGCGCTGTGGGCACTCGCGGCAGCGTTGACCTCTCGCCGCGCCTCGGAACTGTTCTTCCAATTGTTCGGCGCGTTCTACTTTGCCGACGGCTTGCTCGGCCTCTTCACCGGCTCGGGCTATCTCGACTTCGGCATCCTGATCAACGGCATCCGCGACTTGCCGCTGATGACGCGGGTGTTCACCAATGCGCCGCATCTCGCCCTCGGCGGTGTCGCGATCCTGATCGGCTATCTGCTGGCGCCGCGCACGCGGACCGCCGTTCATGCTTAAATGGCTACGGCGCATTCTTGTCGTCATCGCGATCCTGATCGCGGTGTCGGTGCTTGGGCCGCTCGCCTATATCGAGGGCACGTGCCGCCCCTCTTCGTCGGCTTCGGCGTCACCTGCGCCGTCGGTGACGCTGCCTGCGATCAATGAGCCGCGTTACCAGCGCAAGCAGAACAATACCTTCTTCACCTTTCCCGAATGGTACATCGTTTATTCGTTCGAGGATTTCGGCCGCTTCCTCGATCGGTCCAGCGAAAGCCATTTCAACTATCTCGGACACATTTTCGGATTCTGGCGCAGCTTCTGCACCATCAATCAGGCGGTGCCGTCGACCGGTGAATCGCTCACCGAAGTCAAAACCATGATCTATATTATCGGCGTCAGCTACTCGATCGAATACGCGATCAAGGGATTTTATGAAAACACCATCGGCCGTGTGTTCGAATGGATCCGGGGCGAGGAACGGACCCCGCAAGACCTGTACGCGCGCAAGGTACTGCAGGACTATGCGGCGTTTCTTTATACCGTTCCCTGGTTCAAATTTCCGTTCCGCGAGAAGCTCGATGGCTTGATGGCGATCTCGGCGCGGACCGATAGCCCGCTGCGAACATGGGAGCGGTATTTTGCGCTCGGCACCGAGTACTATCTCAAGGTCGGTTATGCCGCGCTGATCCAGAAAGCGCTCGATGCCGGTGGCGACGACGAGCCGCGCGACATCATGTTTGCGGTCGCGACGTTGCCGCCGGCGGTGCTGGCGAAGGAGCCGCGTATCAAACCGATCCGCACGCTGACACCGCAATGGCAGCTGGTGCAGACGCCGCGCTACAAGGATTTCACCGAAATCCTGCAGAGCCTGCTGGACCAGGGTTTTCGCATCGCCGAGATCGCCGGCAACCGCGAAATCCTGATCACCGTGATCGCGCCGGATGCTGCCAACCTCGACATCAAGGGGACGACGGAGCTGTTTTCACTGGAGCTTGATGCCAGACCCGGCTTCCGCAGGGCCGGCCTGAAGGCTAGGATCGACCGTCTCGTGGATATCAACCGCGACCTCAAGGCCAGGGGCGTGAGCATCGAGCATTTCTATGATTACTGAAGCGCCACATCATCGCAGGCTGCGGCCACTACGCCGGATCGCGGGCGCTTTCGCGCTCGTGGTGTGCGGCTGGCTTGCGGTTGTGATCGCTTTGACGTTCGGATCGGCGCCGGGCAAGTCGATGGCTATCATCGGCCCGCCGGCGCAGGCGCTGGCCATTATCGCCAAAGCCAACGGACGCGTGCTTGCAGCGAGCGACTATGTCACCTTCGCCCGCTCCGACGATGCCGGCTTCGTCGCCCGCCTCTATGCGGCAGGTGCGCTGTTGGTGCTGGACGCGGAGCAAGCCGGAGGCTGCAGCGGCCTGCCGCCCAAGCGCATCGCGGAGCTGTGAACCGCACGTGTCATGACGCATACTTCTGATAGAACGTGTTGGTGAACAATTCCGCCGGATCATACTTCCGCTTCGCCGCGAAGAAGTCGTTGATCTCTGGATAGGACCGCTGCAACTGATCCTTCGAATAATAGAGCTGGTAGGGCAGGAAAAACCGGCCCTTGTGCGCGATCGTGAGATCGATCAGCTCTTCGGTCGCCTTCTTCATCCGCTTGTTGCCTTCATCATCCGTGGTCTGGTTGATGTAGAGCACCAGCGAGAATGCCGGCTCCGGCGAATAGGTCAGGAAGTTGTCTTCCTGATGCACGATGCGCACCGAGGCATTCAGCAAATTGGTCTTGTTGTCGGTCAGCACCTTGCGCATGCCGTCGACAAAGGAGACGAACTGGCTGCGCGGGATGAAATATTCATGCAGGATGTCGGTGTCGTTGGGCAGCGCGTTGCGCAAATACGGCACGGAATCGTGCATCGGGTCGTTGCGGTTGACGAGACAGGCCTCCGCCGATCCGATCGCCTGCGCCCGCGTCACGGTGCAGGTTTCCATCCGGTGCTCGATGTGCTTCTCGGACAGCCACTTCATCTCCTGGAACAGCGGGCCTTGCTTGGACAGGTTGATCGTCAGCCGCCGCAGCTTGGTGCCCGAGACCTCGCCAAGCGGTTCGCGCTTGAAATCCGATCCGTCGACCTTGGTGTAGGTATAGAGCAGCAATTCCTGCAGGAAGCTGCTCGGCGCGGTTGAGAGGTGGCCGTACATCAGGCCGATATTGGCATCCTTCTCGATCTCCTTGGCGAACAGCCCCGGAAACTCCTTGTAGTCCATGATGCGGCGTCCGGTCTGGTAGACCAGGTTGTCGGCGATATCGAGTTCGGCCTCGACGATCACGCCGAACAGGCCGTAGCCGCCGACCACGAGGTTGAACAACTCCTTGTTCTCGGTTTCCGACACCGTGCGCAGCGTACCGTCCGCCAGCATTACGCGCATCGACTTGATCGATTTGCGGAGCGCGCCGGCCTGATGGTCCATGCCGTGGGCATTGACCGAGATCGAACCGCCGACGCTGAAAATATCGGTCGACTGCATCGCACGCACCGCAAAGCGCGGGTGCAGCAGGTTCTGGATGTCATGCCAGGTCGCGCCTGGCTGCACGGTGATGGATCGCCGGCTCTCGTTGAGCACGATCTTGTTGAAACCACGCATGTCGAGCACGATGCCGCCCTTGCGGAACGCCTGCCCGCCCATGCTGTGGCGTACGCCGGCGGTCGTGACCGAGAGCTTGTTGTCGCGCGCAAACGTCAGCGTTTTGGTGATGTCGTCAACGCTGCGCACCTCGACCACGCCGTAGATTTCGGTCTTGTTGAGACAGCTGGCATCATTGATGCTGCCGCCGAGCTGCGACCATTTTACGCCTTTCAGCGGTGCAATCGCCTTGATCCGCTCCAGATCGATCTTGGCCTGCTCGCCACCCCCCACCGCCGGCCCGCAATCCTTTTCGCCGCTGGGATCGGCGGCAAGCGCCTGCAGTTTGCGGTAGCCGTAAACGCCAAACAGCACCACGAGCACCGCGGCGACGGACGCCCCGGTTTTGAACTTCTGTGAAAATTTTCGCATGCATTGATTCCAGATGATGACTGATAGTCCGGGCGGGCCGATAATTAGTCAAATTGGCGCGGCTTATGGTTCGATGGATTGCCGAGCTTACTGAAACGCTAAGCCTTGATATTGCGATGAAAAGCTGCCGCATACACATCATGGGTGCATCGGGTTCGGGCGTCACCAGCCTCGGCCGAGCTTTGGCCGATTCGCTGGCGATGCCGCATCACGACACCGACGATTATTTCTGGCGACCGACCATTCCGCCCTATCGGGAAATGCGCGAGGCCGGCGAGCGCCTGGAGCTGATGCGCGAGATATTTCTGCCGCGGGCGGATTGGGTGCTGAGCGGATCGCTCAATGGCTGGGGCGACGGGCTGATTTCCGATTTCAATCTGGTGGTCTTCCTCGTCACGCCGCGCGAGGTACGCCTGCAGCGGCTGCGTGCCCGTGAAGCCACGCATTTCGGCACTAATGCCGTGGCTCCCGGCGGATGGCGGCATAAGGCGACCGAAGAATTCATCGAATGGGCTTCCGGCTACGAGGAAGGCAACGTGAGCCGCAATTTGGCGGGCACCAGGCCTGGCTTGCCGCATTGCCCTGCCCGGTTCTGCGCCTCGACGGATCGCGGCCGTTGCCGGAGCTTGTCGGAGAAGTGCGCCACGCGATTGGCGGCCATATCAATCCCACGTAGCAATCGCCCTTCCCGCAACGCGCGCAGCTCTATAGTCTCGCACACGGCCGCGGCGAACAACGCCCGGCGCACTAAGTAGGAAACGCTATCGAGATCGACCGGCCACGCGCCCCGTCGAGATGCAGACAATCAACAACACGAAACGCACAGGGAGAACGCCAATGCTGACGCGACGCAGTATGATGCTTGCCTCGATCGCCGCCGGAGTGACCATGAACAGCCGAACCGTCCTTGCCAAGGCAGCCCAGCCGGCAACGCCGGTGAATTTCGACATTCCCGCGGGCGCCTGCGATTGCCACACCCATATCCATCCGGACCCTTCGAAATTCCCGTTCTTCGCCGGCCGCGTCTACACGCCGGAACTGGCCTCGCCGGAAGAGATGACCGCCTTGCACAAGGCGATCAGGATGGAACGCGTGGTGATCGTGACACCGAGCATTTACGGGCCCGATAACTCCGCGACCCTGTTCGGCATGGCCGCCCGCGGCGCGACCGCGCGCGGTGTCGCTGTGATCGACGACAAGACATCGGAAGCCGATCTCGACGCCATGGGCAAGGCGGGCATCCGCGGCATCCGGCTCAACCTCGCCACCGGCGGCGTCAATGATCCCACCGTCGGCCGGCCGCGGTTTTCCGCTGCTGTCGAACGCATCAAGGCGCGCGGCTGGCATGTGCAGCTGTTCACCAGCCTTGCGATGATTACGGCAATCAAGGATCTGGTCGCGACGTCGCCGGTGCCGGTCGTGTTCGACCATTTCGGCGGCGCGCAGGCCGCCCTTGGCGTCGGCCAGCCCGGCTTTGCCGATCTGGTGGAACTGGTGAAATCAGGCAAGGCCCATGTGAAGATCTCCGGCGCCTACCGCGCCTCGAAGCTGGGGCCTGACTATGCCGATGCCACCCCGCTCGCCCAGGCGCTGATCGCGGCCAATGCCGACCGCATCATCTGGGGCACGGACTGGCCGCATCCGGACTCGGTGACGCCGGCCGGCAAACAAGTTACCGACGTGACGCCGCTGTTCCAGATCGACGACGGACGGCTGCTCAACCAGCTTGCCGTGTGGACGCCGGATGCTGCCGTGCGCCAGAAGATCCTGGTCGACAATCCGGCGCGGCTTTACGGGTTTTAGCGCGCCCTCCTTGAGAACACCGAGATCAGCACCGGCAGCGTGATCAGGATGACGATTGGCGCCAGCATCATGCCGGTGACGACCACCACCGCCAGCGGCTTTTGCACCTGCGAGCCGATCCCGGCCGACAGCGCCGCCGGCAGCAGGCCGACGCCGGCCACGACGCAGGTCATCAGCACCGGCCGCAATTGCAGCTCGCCAGTGCGGATCACGGCTCGCATCCGCTCATAGCCTTCATCGATCAATTGATTGTACTGCGACAGGATGATGATGCCGTCCATCACGGCGATGCCGAACAGCGCGATGAAGCCGATCGCCGCCGATACGCTGAACGGAATCCCCGAGATCAGCAGCCCGAGCACGCCGCCGAAGATCGCCATCGGAATCACGCTCATCGCCAATAATGTATCGACCATCGAACCGAAATTGAAGAACAGCAGCACCGCGATCAGCGCCAGGCTGATCGGCACCACGATCGAGAGCCGCTTGATGGCGTCCTGCAGATTGCCGAATTCGCCGACCCACTCGACCCGCGATCCCGGCGGCAGCTGGACCCGGCTTGCGACCTTGTCCTGCGCTTCCTGGATCGCGCTGCCGAGATCGCGCTCGCGGACCGAGAACTTGATCGGCAGATAGCGTTCCTGCCCTTCGCGGTAGATATAGGCGGCGCCCGAGATCAAATTGATTGACGCGACCTCGCTGAGCGGGATCTGCGTGATCGCACCGCCCGGTCCGGCGACGCCGATCCGCAAATTGTGGATCGCCTCGGCACTCTTGCGATACTCCGGCGCCAGCCGCACGATGATCGGGAAATGCCGGTCGCTGCCGGGTTCATAGATGTCGCCGGCGGTGTCGCCACCGACCGCGACCTTGATGGTGGCGTTGATATCGCCGGGCGACAGGCCGTAGCGCGCCGCCCGCGCCCGATCGACATCGATCTGGACGGTGGGCTGGCCGAGCGAGGTGAATACCGCGAGATCCGTGACGCCCTGCACGGTGGCGAGAACGGACTTGATCTTGTTGGCGGTGTCGGTCAGCGCCTGCAGATCGTTGCCATACAGCTTGATCGAGTTTTCGCCCTTGACGCCCGAGACCGCCTCCGAGACGTTGTCCTGCAGATATTGCGAGAAGTTGAATTCGACGCCGGGGAATTTTTCCTGCAACTGCGCCAGCAACTGCGCCGTCAGTTCGTCCTTGTCATGGGTGCCCGGCCATTCGCTGGCCGGCTTCAGTGGCGCGAAGAATTCGGCATTGAACAGGCCGGCGGCGTCGGTACCGTCGTCGGGGCGGCCGTGCTGCGACACCACCGATTCCACTTCGGGGCGGCTGCGGATCATCCTCCGCATCTCGTTGACGTAGGTATTGCCTTCCTGCAGCGAGATGGTCGGCGGCAGCGTGGCTCTGATCCACAGATTGCCCTCTTCCAGCTTGGGCAGGAATTCCAGCCCGAGCAGCCGCGCGAACACGATGGTCGTGATCACGAGGACCGCAGCACCGGCCATCACGATTCTGCGGTTCGCGACCGCCCAATTCAGCACCGGCAGATAGAGCCGGTCGAGCTGCCGCATGATCCAGGTTTCGGTGTGCTCCATATGCGAGGGCAGGATGATGGCACTCAGCGCCGGCGTGACGGTGAAGGTCGCCAGCAAGCCGCCGGCCAGCGCGTAGGCATAGGTCCGCGCCATCGGCCCGAAGATGTTGCCTTCGACGCCGCTCAGCGTGAACAGCGGCAGGAAGGCGGCGATGATGATGGCGGCGGCGAAGAAGATCGAACGCGACACGTCGGCGGACGCGGAGAGGATGGCGTGACTCTTCATCCCCATCGTGGTGTCGAAGGAGATCTGGCTGCGCTCGGCCTCCGACAACGCCGTGGTTTGCGACAGCCGGCGGAAGATCGCTTCCACCATGATCACGGTGGCGTCGACGATCAGTCCGAAATCGATCGCACCAACCGAGAGCAGATTGGCGGATTCGCCGCGCAGCACCAGGATGATGACGGCGAAGAACAGCGCGAACGGAATTGTCGCGCCGACGATCAGCGCGCTTCGGAGGTCGCCGAGGAACAGCCACTGCAGCAGCACGATCAGGATGATCCCGACCACCATGTTGTGCAGCACGGTGTGGGTGGTGATGTCGATCAGGTCCTTGCGGTCGTAGATCCGCTCGATCTTGACGCCCGGCGGCAGGATGCTGGAATTGTTGATGGAGGCGACCAGCTGTTCGACGCGGGTGATGGTCGGCGCACTCTGCTCGCCGCGCCGCATCAGCACGATGCCCTGCACGATGTCGTCGTCCTGGTCGAGGCCGGCGATGCCGAGCCGCGGCTTCTCGCCGATGGTGACATGCGCGATGTCGCTGACCAGCACCGGATTGCCGCCCGATTGCGACACCATGGTGTTGTTGAGGTCGTCGATCGACCGGATCAGTCCGACGCCGCGCACCACGGCGGATTGCGCGCCGATATTGACGGTGTTGCCGCCGACATTGATGTTGGCATTGCTGACGGCCTGCAGCACCTGCGGCAGCGTCAGGCCGTTGGCAACCAGTCTGTTGAAGTCGACCTGCAGCTCATAGGTCTTGGTCTTGCCGCCCCAGCCGGTGACGTCGATCACACCGGGCACGGCGCGGAAGCGGCGCTGCAACACCCAATCCTGCAGCGTCTTGAGGTCGAGCACGCTGTAGTTCGGCGGCCCTTTCAGCCGGTATCGATAGATTTCGCCGATCGGGCTGAGCGGCGAAATGCCGGGCTGCACGTTGCCCGGCAACGGCGCGAGCTGTGACAGCCGGTTCAATACCTGCTGGAGCGCCTCTTCATAGGTGTAGTCGAAGGAGAACTGCAGTTTGACGTCGGACAGGCCGTACAGCGAGATGGTGCGGATGGTACGCAGGTTCTTGATGCCGGCGACCTGGGTCTCGATCGGGATCGTGATGTAGCGCTCGATCTCCTCCGACGACAGGCCCGGACTTTGCGTCACGATGTCGACCATCGGCGGGGTCGGATCGGGATAGGCCTCGATGTTGAGCTGCTTGAACGCGATCAGGCCGCCGACCATTACCGCGACGAACATGCCGACCATCAAATAGCGGCGGCTGACGGCAAGGGCGACGAGGCGATCCATTCAGATCGAAGCTTTCAGTGAGTAGAGCGGGAGATCAGCTGCCGGACGCGGCCCGGTCGATGAACAGCGCGCCCTTTGTCACGATCAGCTCGCCGGGCTTCAGATTGCCGACCACCTCGACCAGATCGCCATTGGCAAGGCCCGCCTTGATCTGGCGGAGTTCAATCGTATGGTCGTCATGCACGACCCAGATCCGGACCTGATCTCCCTCGTAGATCAACGCCGTCTTCGGCACCCCGACCGCCGGATGATCGCTGGCCGAATAGATCGTCACATTGGCGAACATTTCCGGCTTGAGCACGCCATTGGCGTTGTCGACGGTGGCCCGGACCAGCAGCCGGCGCGTCGCCGGATCGATCGCGGTGGAAACGTAATTGACGCGCGCCGACAGCGCCTGGTTCGGCAACGCCAGCACGTTGAACGCGACGTCCTGCCCGACCGCAACATTGGCGGCGTCGGTCTCGCGCACGAAGGCGACCATCCAGACGGTGGAGAGATCGCCGATGACATAGACCGGATCGCTGGCGCCGGAGTTCACATACTGGCCGGGGCCGATCTTGCGCTGGACCACGGTGCCGGCGATCGGGGCAAAGATGGTGGTTTCCGGATTGATGCGGCCCTTTTCCTGGAAGGTCGCGATGTCCTCGTCGGTGAGGCCGAGAATGCGCAGCTTGTTGCGCGCCGCTTCCATCGCCGTCTGCGAGGAGCGCATGTCGTTCTGCGCCTGGATCAGCGTCGCCTGGCTCTGCTGATAGTCCTTGAGCGGAACGGCCTTGCCTTCGAACAGATCCTTGGCGCGCTGGCCCTGCAGCTGCGCCAGATCGAGCGCGGACTTTGCCTTGTTCATGGCGCTCATTGCGCCGATGAAATCGTTCTGCGCCTGCACGTTGTCGGCAGCCTCGATCACGAACAGCGGCTGACCCTTGACGACATTATCGCCGGGCCGGACCAGAAGCCGGGTGACCCGGCCGGCATAGGGTGAGAACACCGGCGTCGAGCGATCCTCGTCGATCGCGATCTTGCCTTCGGTGACGTGCTCGGCCCGGAAGCCCCGCGTGGCAACGGGCTGGATGGTCAGGCTGGCCCATTCGGCCGGCGACAACTTGTAGCGCTGCTGTCCTCCCTTGCGGGACTGACTGGACACTTCGGAATGCTTGGGCTGGGTCGCGCTGAACTGCAGGAATCCATAGACGCCCGCGCCTGCAAGCGCGAGCAAGGCTATCACCAGCGCCGGTCGCCGGCGGCTAAGCATCTGTAATTGCTTAATCAATTTGCTACGCATGCGGTCTGTTCAACTCAGCAATGGCGACAATTTGCCTCACCCGCTAATAGTGCCTAATCGGAGTTCCAAACAAGCTAAAAAACGAGCACGGCCGTTAATTTTTGGAGAGGTCTGCCTGAACGGCGGCTGAAAATACCTACTCGCGTGCCGGCCATTGCGGCGGGTGGCTGCCAAGCGGCATCGCCGGGCGGGCCCAGAACGCCGGGGTTTTCGACAGGAGCGCCGAGTGCCGGACCGACCGCAGTGCACCAAAGCCGGAAGCCACCTCCTCGATAAAAGGCATCACGGTTTCCCCCTTCAAATCCCCGGTCTTGAAGCCATCGGCGACGCGACCGAGATTCCACAGCCACCGACCGGTCTGCGCCAGCGACACCCGAACGTGCCAGCTGCCGCCTTCGCGCGACTGCCGCGCCTTGGCCATCATGGCGCCGAACGCCATGAGGTAACCGGTGGCGTGGTCCAGCATCTGCGCCGGCAGCTCTTTCGGCCCGTCGACGCCCGCCGCCTGCCCTTCGGCATGGTTGAAGCCCGTGGACGTCTGCACCAGCGAGTCGAAACCGCGGCGCTCCGCCCAAGGGCCGGCATGACCATAGGCCGACAGCGTCACATAGACGATCCCCGGACTAATACGGGCCGCCTCTTCCGGTGCGAAGCCGAGGCCGGCGATCGCAAGCGGCCGGTAGCCTTGTGAGATAATATCGGCCTGCGCCACCAGATCGCGAAACACCGCGCGGCCTTGTTCGCTCTTGAGTTCGACAAAGCTCGTCAGCTTGCCGCGCCCGGTATCGATCGTAAGCCAGGGAATCGCCGGCAGATTTGGACCTGAGATCAACAGCACGTCGGCGCCGTGGGCAGCGAGCGTGCGACCCGCGACGGGACCCGCGATCACGCGCGACAGATCGAGCACGCGAAGGCCGGCGAGCGGCCGATCGCCCTTCGGCCACGGTTTTGGCGCGGCGTCGCCGATCTTCTCGATTGTGATCAGCGGCAATCCGGCAAGCGCCCTGGCGTGCGGCGTTACCGACCATTCGTCGTACGAACGCATCATCGACACCACGCCGCCAGCGGCATAGGCCGCGGTCTCGAACGCCTCGCCATCCCATTGCATCAGCGCGGCCTGGACCTCGTCGCGCTCCGGCTTGCAGTTCAGCACCTTGCAGACGGCGTCGCGGTGATGCGGGAAATTGGTATGCAGCCGCACGAAGCGCGCGTCGCGCGTCTGGTAGACGCCGGCGATCGCGTCCCAGGCCGGCGGCGGCGGCTTGTCGTCAACGCGCAGGTAACGCTCGGAACGGCATTCGACCACGGCGTGACGCATGTCGACGGTAACGTCCTGCGATTGCCCGCTGCGCAATTTCCATATCCCGGCGGCAGCAAGCCCCGTTGCGGCGACGCTGGCCTGCGCGGCGGCGGCGACGCGAAATGACGACGGCAGCTGCGGCTCTTCGCCGGTCAGCTTGATGGTGTCGAGCGCGGAAGCTTCGCCGCCGGCCGAGGTCCAGATATCGCCGAGAATTTCTCTTATGCTTTTCATGAGCGTCGCTTTCCTGGCCTTTCAAAAGCTGTGTCTAATTTTTAGAGGAGTTGCAATGGCCGCCGTCGAACCCCTGACCGCCGGTGCGGTCCTGCTCGCAACCGCCGCCACCGATGCGGTCTATGTCATGTTCACCTCGGCGGTGGTGGCGCGCAAGCGCGTGCCGGCGGCGACCTGGAGCAGCATCTGGTATCTGCTCTCGTCCTACGCCGTCATCAGCTACACCGAGAACTGGGTCTATGTGGCGTTTGCCGCGGTCGGCTCGTGGGTCGGCGCCTATGCGACGATCACCTTCCTGCACCGGCCGCCAGGTGGGCCGCCGGTCGGCGCGGCGCCGGAGTAGCCTCGCTGTCGTCCCGGCGAACGCCGGGACCCATACGCCGTGACGCTCGTTGTTGCAGAAGGTCGCTAACGCCAGAGTTCTCACCGATGGGCCGCGGCGTATGGGTCCCCCGATGTGCAATTGCACATCTGAGCTCAAGGCCGGGACGACGGCGGTGTTTGTTGTTGCACCGTGGTCTAAGCGCAGTTTCGCGATCTCGCGACGCGTTGCGCCCGAGCTTTGCCAGAAGTTTCCTCGCCCTCTCAATAAGAGGGCGCAGGGAAGACCGGGTGCGCGCTGCACCCGCGGTCCCGTGTGCGATTTGCACTAAGTAGGCTGCACACGAGCATACAGGGCAGCGGTGAACACCCGGCCTTCCCTGCGCAATGGCTTTACGGCTTATGCCGTGATCTCCCCGGAGACGAGTTCTTGGTTGACTCCGTCGCTGCCGTTCCCGCTTGCGCTGTCTCCGACAGCTTGACGCCAGCAACGGGCGCCAGGACCACACGGTTTTGCCGTACGCCCGTCCGCGCCGTCGTCTCAGCGCAAACCAGCGTCCATCGCAACCCGTCCAACGTCCGTGACGACGGCCGACGCCCTCTGAGTAGGACGGGATGGCCAAACACATATCTCTGATTTTCCTTCTGGTAAACAGAAATATTTTTTATCTTGGGGCTTGACACGAATTCCGTAAATCAGAACTGATTTGCCCGTCGGGCCGTTTTTGTCGCGGTCCGAGGCCCCCGAAAAGGCATGGACGCTGTGAGACATTGCGCCTTGCGTGAGGATCGCTTTGCCTGCCCTGCGGTTCTGCTACAGTGCCCGCGAGACAACAAAGGAAAAACAAAATGGATCTGGGCTTGAAGGGAAGAAACGCCGTCATACTTGGCGGCACGCGCGGCATTGGGCGGGCGATTGCCGACACGCTGGCCGGCGAAGGCGGCAATGTCGCGGTTTGCGCGCGCAACGCCGATCAGGTCGCAAGCGCCGTTATGGAACTGAAAGCGCGGGGCGTCAAGGCCACCGGCGCTTCCGTCGATATCACCGACGCGGCGGCGCTGAAATCATGGATCGGCGGCGCAGCTGCAGAACTCGGCGGCATCGACATGCTGTTCTCCAATGCCGGCGCCATGGCGCAAGGCGGCGATCCCGCATCCTGGGAGCAGAATTTCCGGCTCGACGTGCTGGGCGCCGTCAATGCATTCGAATCCGCGCGGCCGTTCCTCGAAGCGAGCGGCGAGAAGAGCGGCGACGCCGCCTTTGTGATCATTTCGTCGGTTTCGGCGGCACAGGCCGACAACGCCAGCTCTTACGGTCCGATCAAGGCGGCGCTGGTCCACATGGCCAAGGGCCTGGCGCGGCAATACGCCTCGAAGAAAATCCGCGTCAACGTGGTGTCGCCGGGCACGGTCTATTTCAAGGGCGGCGTCTGGAACTTGATCGAGCAGAACATGCCGAAGCGCTATCAGGACGCGCTAACGCGTAACCCGACCGGCCGCATGGCGACGCCGCAGGAAATCGCCAATGCCGCCGTGTTCCTCGCAAGCCCGGCGTCTTCCTTCACGACGGGGTCGAACCTGATCGTCGACGGCGCGATCTCGAACCGGGTGAATTTCTGATACGTTACCCGTCGCCAGTTGCCGGGATTGACTTGACGATTGACTCGACGAGACTTGCTCTCCTGTGCGGAGCGCGTTATTTTGACGTCACTCAACCGAGAAAGGAGGGCCGCGCGATGATGACGTTCTTCCGGCACTATCGCCAGCGTGGCCCGGTCAACGCCCTGCAAATGCGTTTGCAGGGCTGACCAGAGACTTCTGAACTTCTTCCTGGTCTGCCCTTCGTGGCCATGCGGCGTTGCGCGTTCCTAACGCTCGCGCCTGCATTCTCATTCATCGCCGCGCTTTGACACCGACATCCGACGATGGCTGCGTGCCCCGGATATCGTGATCGCCGGCAAGACCAGAGAACGATCATGACGCTTATTACGATCCGCAATCTCGGCGTGACGCTGAGCGCGCCGCTGTTTTCCCGGCTGAACCTCGTCGTCAATCCCGGCGACCGGATCGGGCTGGTCGCTGCCAACGGTCGCGGCAAATCCACCCTGCTGCGCTGCATGGCCGGCACCATGGAAGCGAGCGAGGGCGAGATCACCCGATCGCGCGGGCTGACGGTGGGCTGTGTCGAGCAGAACGTGCCGGAAGCTCTGATGGAGACCCCCCTCTATGCAGCCGTGCTCGAGGCGCTCTCCGCCGAACAACGCCACAGCGAACGCTGGCGGGTCGATGTTGCCCTGGAATCGCTTTGGGTGCCCGAGGCGTTGCGGCAGAGGCCGCTGAAACAGTTGAGCGGCGGCTGGCAGCGGCTTGCCATGCTTGCGCGCGTGCTGATGACGGAGGCCGACGTGCTGCTGCTCGACGAGCCGACCAACCATCTCGACCTCACCAGGATCAGCCAGCTTGAAAACTGGCTGAACGCGCTGCCGCGCGAGATGCCCGTCGTCATATCCAGCCACGACCGCGCCTTTCTCGATGCGACCACGAACCGGACGCTGTTCCTGCGGCCGGAGCAGTCGCAGCTGTTTTCATTGCCGTATACACGGGCACGCGCCGCACTCCGCGAAGTGGACGCTTCCGACGAGCGGCGCTACCAGCATGACCTCAAGACTGCCCAACAGCTGCGCCAGCAGGCTGCGAAGCTCAACAACATCGGCATCAATTCCGGCAGCGACCTGCTGTTGTCAAAAACCAGGCAGTTGAAGCAGCGGGCCGAAAAACTGGAAGATGCAGCAAAGCCCGCGCATCTCGAACGATCCGCAGGCACAATCAGGCTTGCCAATCGCGGAACCCACGCCAAGGTGATGGTGACGCTGGACGACGCCACGGTCGAGACGCCGGATGGCAGGCTGCTGTTTCGGACCGGCAAGCAGTTCATCTGCAAGGGAGACCGGATCGTGTTGCTGGGATTGAACGGGGCAGGCAAGACCCGGTTCGTCGCCATGCTGCGCGCGGCAATCGAAAATCGAGACGGGGTGCACGCCGGCATCAAGGCCACGCAGTCGCTCGTTCTCGGCTATTGCGATCAGGCTCTTGCCGGTCTTGCTGATGCCGACACTCCGACACACACGATCATCCGCCGCTTCGATGTCGGCGATCAGCGTGCGCGCACGTTGCTCGCGGGTGCCGGCCTCTCGATCGAGATGCAGGGACGTCCGATCGGCCTGCTTTCCGGCGGACAGAAGGCGCGTCTGGGCATGCTGTTGCTGCGGCTTGCCCAGCCAAACTTTTATCTGCTCGATGAACCCACCAATCATCTGGATATCGAGGGGCAGGAAGCCCTGGAGGCTGAACTGATGGTGCATCAGGCAAGCTGCCTGCTGGTGTCACATGACCGCAACTTCGTGCGGACGGTGGGCAATCGTTTCTGGTTGATCGAAAAGAAGAAGTTGGTCGAACTGGAGGAACCGGAAGGGCTGTTTGCAGCGGTCAGTTTGCGCCGCGAGACAGCCCGTTTGCTGTGTGACACGCGTCACGGTGGCGCCCCGGCACGCGTCGTATCCCTGTCATCAGGGATGGCGGGAATGGTCCCGCTGCAGGGAAAACGGGAGACGACAATGACCAAGTCCAGGAACTCAGATCGCAACAACCAGTCGGCCCTGATCGACGATGCGCAGCTCGAGATCGTGGTGGGCGGCGCGATGGACTCCAGGCTTGCGAAGATGTTTGCGGAGCGTGCCGTTGGCGGATGGATCATGCAGGACATCTGGACCCGGCCGACGCTCGGCACCTACCACTAACACTTCTCGATTTGCGCACGATTTTGGTCTCGGCGGCGACGGGCCGCCAAGTTCCACCGGTCACGAATGAGGCCGCCTCGCCTGGCGGCCTTTTTCACGCGCGCTTCCGGCACAGGCCTTCGAACTTGTCCGCCTTCTCGCCGAGTTCGCGAAGCGGGACCTGCTGGCGCGAAGGTCCCACCACCATCACCAGCGACTTCGCCTGCCGCAGCGCCGGGAACAGCGGATCGCTGCCCGGAAGCGAGCCATCGAAGCTCGGCGTGCCGGCTTCCTCGTTCACAAGCGTCCGCCCTTGCAGTTTCGCGGTGACGCTCCCGGCGATCAGCGACGCCGACATCGCCTGGCGCGGCTTCACGCCGGCGCCGGTCTCGTTGATGAAGACCTTCACGACGCCCTGGCCCGGTTTGCAACGGAACGTGATCGGGGTGTCTTCGGCGTTGTCGGTGCCGTAGGACAGCATGGATTGGCCATCCACGGTCCGGAGCCGCCATGTTCGCTTGTCAGCGGGCTGGGCATACGCGGCCAAGGTGGTGGCGATCAGAACCAGCATGGCCGGCGCGGCCAATCGAGCCATCATGAAACCCCCATTCGGCCTTTTCGCAGGCGGCGTGTGGTCAACGCCTTATCGCAGGCGGCTGACCAGCGCAATCAGCTCGCCTTGCCGGTGGGTCTCGGTCTTGCGGAAGATTGCCTTCAGATGCGACCGTGCGGTTTCATGCGCTATTGCCATTTCCTGCGCGACTTCTTCCAGCGACTTGCCGCCGGCCAGACACAGGGTAATGCGCGCTTCCGATGGCGTCAGGCGGAAGGCCTGGCGCAGCATCGCCAACTGTTCGGCCTCGCCTTCATCGAAGCCGGAGAGGATGAGAATGGCGCGGGCCCCGAGAAACGGACTGCGCGCCGCGCCGTCGACCGGCAGCACACGGACGACGATCGGCGGCTTGCCGGCGCGGCGGACCACGATGGGCGCGACGCCGAGCGCATCGACGTCGGAGGCGGTTCTCAGCCGGTCGAGGAAATTATTGAAGGTCGATTGGGCCCGCCTGTCTGATATGACGAGGCGCTGCCCGATGATCCTTATATCGCCGCCAAGGGCGGCTTCCGCAGACGGATTGATGTCGATGACCGATCCGAACCGGTCGAGCGCGATCGCGGCGCGCTTGATGAAGGCCAGTGCATTGGTGATGCCGGACAGCACGCCCCTTCCGACAGCAGTGGAAAGCGTGGCGGTCTCCGTCAATCGCTGGGACAGGCCGGCGAGCGCCGCCTTTTCGGATTCGTCAAAAGCTCCCTCACCGATCGTACGTTGGATGGAAAAACCCCACAACGCGGACCCTGCAAAAAATCCGATAACCGCAAACCAGCGTAGCCCGAAATTGTTCGCATGCGCATACAGGGGATCGCGAAGCATTTCCGTTTCGGAGGTGAAGATGTCCTGGTCGCTGACGATCTGACGGCCCGCGAGCAACAACGGCACGCCGCGCGCCGCGCGGATGTCGTTTTCGTGGAAGCGATTGTCGAAATAGGATTTGAAAAATTCCCGCCCGGACTCCGTCATCGGCACGTCGGGCGTCCGGACGTCGCTTTGAAGCAGGCATGCCGCCGCTGAGTTGCTGGCGCTGCAAATGTCCTGCATCAAGGCAGGCCACATCGCAGGATCGATCACTGCATCGCCCAGCCGGCTGCTGATCGACTGCAACCGGCCAACGTCCACCTTCGTCCCCATTGGTCAGCCTATGCCACTTCCGCCACGCGCTTCGAAACCGGCGTGCAAGAGAGTTCCACCGACCCGATTCTGCGCTGCTGCAGGTTCCGACAAGGAACCCTCCAACGCCACCCCCATTTGGGTGAGACCGGCAGGTAACGTTACCAGCGCTTCTGCAGCAGGTCGGCCAATTTTGACTCGAAGCATCGCATCGCGTCGGCTAAAATTAAGGTCACCGGGGGCTAGAGGATTCTTAAACAATCAATTTTGTTCTTCCCGGGCGGCCGCTGGATTCACCTCCAGCGGCCATTTCATTCTTGCGGCATGCCGTTTTAAGGCGTGCCGTTTTAAGGCGTGTCGTTTTTAGGCGTGTCATGGCTCCGCACCTCAGTGAAAATCCCGCGACGGCGGCAGGATGCGGACGTTGCGCGGATGGCGGATCTTTTGCGCCGATGTCTCGGGGTGGTCGCGGCGGTCGTCGTTGAGCGGCTCGATCAGCGCAGGGCCCGCCGGCACCGGATGCTTGCGGCTGAGTGCATCGTTGGCCAGACCGATCAGATCGTGCGAGCGGTCGAACAGCCGCTGCGCGACCAGATGCGTCACGTGTTCCGGACTGCTCTGGATGTAGCCCTCGACCAGGATCAGGCGCGCGCCCATCACTTCCTTGCGGTACTTTTCCATCACCGCCGGCCACACCACGATGTTGGCGATCCCGGTTTCATCCTCCAGCGTCATGAAGACGACGCCCTTGGCGCTGCCCGGACGCTGCCGCACCAGCACCACGCCGGCGCAGCGGACATGACGCCGGTCGTTGCGATGCGCGATATGTTCGCAAGGCACGATGCGCTCCTTTGAAAACTTCGCGCGCAAAAATTCCATCGGATGGCCCTTCAGCGACAGCCGGATGGTCTGGTAGTCGGCGACCACCTGCTCCGGCAGCGGCATGTCAGGCAGCGGTTTGGCGTTTTCGTCCGGCTGCTCGCGCGCCACCGCTATCTCGAACAGCGGCAGCGGCACATCGTCGGGCAGCCGGCGCACCGCCCACAGCGCGGCGCGGCGATCGAGCCCGAGCGAACGGAACGCATCGGCATCCGCCAGCAGGATCAGCGCGCGTTTTGGAAGTGCGGTGTCGCGGGCGAACTCTTCCAGCGAGGTGAAGGGACGGCGCGTTCGGGCGGCAATGATGCGGTCGGCCCAGTCGTCGGTCCCACCATCATTCCGGGGCGCGCGTAGCGCGAGCCCGGAATCCATCTTGCTACGCGGATGCGGTACAATGGATTCCGGGTTCGTCGCTGACGCGACGCCCCGGAATGACGACTGGAGGGCCTTCAATCCCTCCTCATCCGGATCGGCCCATTTGAAACCATCGATCTGCCGGAACCCGAGCCGCACGGCGCAATATTTCCCTTCGCCCTGTTCCAGCGTGTTCTGCGCAAAGCTGCGTGACACGTCGATCCCGCGCACCTCGACGCCGTTCTTGCGGGCGTCGCCGACGATCTGCGCAGGCGCATAAAAGCCCATCGGCTGCGAGTTCAAGAGCCCGCAGCAGAACGCGTCGGGATGGTAATGCTTGAGCCATGACGAGACATAGACGAGCTGCGCAAAACTCGCGGCATGGCTTTCCGGAAAACCGTAAGAGCCAAAACCCTTGATCTGGTTGAAGCAATTATTGGCGAACTCGGGATCGTAGCCGCGGCGGATCATGTTGCCGACCATCTTGGCTTCGAACTTGCCGATGGTTCCGAGATTGCGGAACGTTGCCATGGCGCGGCGCAATCCGTTCGCTTCTTCGGAGGTAAATTCCGCCGCCTCGATCGCGATACGCATCGCCTGCTCCTGGAACAAGGGTACGCCCAACGTCTTGTGCAGCACGTTGCGCAGCTCGTCCTTCTTGCCGCCCTTCGGATAGGGATATTCGATATCCTCAGGCCGCATTTTTCGGCGCTTGAGATAGGGATGCACCATGTCGCCCTGGATCGGGCCGGGCCGCACGATCGCGACCTCGATGACGAGGTCGTAGAAGGTCCGCGGTTTTAAACGCGGCAGCATGTTCATCTGGGCGCGGCTTTCGACCTGGAATACGCCGAGCGATTCACCCCGCTGCAGCATTTGATAAACTGCGTCGTCGTCCTTCGACTTGATATCGGCCAGCTCGTATCGCTTACCCTTGTGATCGGCGATGAGATCAAAGCATTTGCGGATGCAGGTCAGCATGCCCAGCGCCAGCACGTCGACCTTCATCATGTGCAGGGCGTCGACGTCGTCCTTGTCCCATTCGATGAAGGTGCGGTCGTCCATCGCGGCGTTGCCGATCGGCACGTAAGTATCGAGCCGGTCCTGCGTCAGCACATAGCCGCCGACATGCTGCGACAAATGCCGGGGGAATTCGATCAGTTCGGCCGCAAGCGCCACCGCGAGCTCGATCATCGTATTCGCAGGGTCGAGCCCGGCCTGCCGGACCTGCATCTCGTTGAGGCCCTTGCCCCAGCTGCCCCACACCGTATCGGCCAGCGCCGCGGTGACGTCCTCCGTCAGCCCCAGCGCCTTGCCGACATCGCGGATCGCGCTGCGCGGCCGGTAATGGATCACGGTGGCAATGATCGCGGCGCGGTGGCGGCCGTAGCGCCGGTAGACATACTGCATCACCTCTTCGCGGCGCGAGTGCTCGAAGTCGACGTCGATGTCGGGCGGCTCCAACCGTTCCTTGGAAATGAAACGTTCGAACAGCAAATCGACCTTGGTCGGATCGACCGAGGTGATGCCAAGCACATAGCAGACCGCCGAGTTCGCCGCCGATCCCCTGCCCTGGCAAAGGATGTTCTGGCTGCGCGCATAATGGACGATGTCGTGCACGGTGAGAAAATAATGCGCGTAGTTGAGCTCGGCGATCAGCGCCAGTTCCTTGTGCAAGGTGGCGCGAAGCGTGTCATCGATCTCTCCACCAAAATAGCTGATAACACCCTGCCATGTCAGATCTTCCAGATGCTGCTGCGCGGTCTTGCCCGGCGGCACCGGCTCGTCCGGATATTGATATTTGAGTTGATCGAGCGAGAAATTGATACGGCCGGCAAAGCGCATGGTCTCGGCGATCGCGTCCGGCAGATCGCGAAACAGCCGCGCCATTTCGTGCGGCGGCTTGAGATAGCGTTCCGCATTGGCCTCGAGCCGCTTGCCGACGGCCTCGATGGTCGTCTTTTCGCGGATGCAGGTCAGCACGTCCTGCAGCGGGCGGCGCGCGGCATCGTGGTACAGCACCTCGTTGGTCGCCAGCAGCGGCACCTTTGATGTCAGCGAGATCAGATGCAGCCGCGCCAGCCGGCGGCGGTCGTCGCCGCGGTACAGGAGGCTTGCGGCCAGCCACACGCCGTCGGCGCGGCTATCCTTCAGGCGGTCCAGGATTTTTAAGGCGCCGGCCGAGTCGAAGCGATGCGGCAGCGTCAGCACCAAGAGCTGGCCTTCGGAAAATTCCAGGAGGTCATCCAGTTTCAGATGACACTCGCCCTTGGCGATCCGCTCGGTATCGCCGCCGCGCTTGCCGCGGGTAAGCAGCTGGCATAGCCGGCCATAGGCGGCACGGTCGCGCGGATAGACAAGAATATCCGGCGTGCCGTCCATGAAGACGAGGCGCGAACCGATCAGAAGCTTTGGCTTGTGCAGAAGTTCCGGGTTGTCGAGCTCCTTCCAGGCGCGCACCACGCCGGCCAGCGTGTTGTGATCGGCGATCCCGATCACGGGAATACCAAGCCGGCTCGCCTCCTGCACATAGGCGCGCGGATCGGATCCGCCGCGCAGGAAGGAGAAATTCGTGGTGATGCCGATTTCGGCATAGGCAGGCGTATTCATGCGAACAGCCCGTGCACGAACCATTTGGGCAGAACGGGTTCACCCTCCTCGTCGCTTTTGAGTTCGCCCTCATAAAGCCCGTCGCGGTAGATCCAGAACCGCAGCCCTTCCGCGTCCTCGATCCGGAAATAATCCCGCGTCAGCGCCTCGCCATTCTGCTTCCACCATTCCATCGCGATACGTTCGGGACCTTCCACCCGCACCACCGCATGGGTGACGCGCCGCCAGGTAAATTGATGCGGCGGCCCGTCGGGCACGGATGCAAACGGCACGTTGATGGGCTCAGGTCTTTCGAACAGCCGCAGCGGCCGCAATGGCGGCTCGCTCGCGATACGATCAGGCCAGGCGGCTTGCGTCGCGGCCGCCAGATGATGCTGCGCCGATACCGCCAGCACCGCGCGTTCCGGGATATGGGTGTCCTGCGGCAGATGCACGACGACGCGCTTTCCCCCGATCCGCGCCGCGATGCGGTCGATCAGGGCGGCCAGTTCGTCATTGTCATGGACATTGGCGTCGAGATCGCGCTGCTGCTGCACCACGATTTCGGTGCGGCTGGCGGACAGGCGTATCAGGTCAAAGCCGAAGCCGGGATCGAGCGGATCGTTCAAGGCATCGAGCCGCTCGCGAAACAGCCGGTCGATCACCTCAGGCCTGGTCACCGGACGACCGGTATCGACCGTAATGTTGCGCACCGCGCCGTCGGTGCGGAAGAAACTCGCCTCCAACCGCCGCGCGCCCTTGCCTTGCTTGTCCATCGCGGTGACCAGCATGCCTGCGAGCGAGGACAGGTTGATCGCGATCACGGTGTCGGTGGCAACAGGTTCGGGAAAGCGTTTTTCGACGATGTAATCCGGCAAGGGTTTTCGCGGGCTGATCGGCGCATCGCCCTGCCCCAGCGAGTGTTCGAGCAAAGTCGTGAAGCCGGCGCCAAATCGCGCCGTGATCTCGTGGCGGGCGCGCGCGGCGACGTCGCCGATGGTTTTCAGTCCGGCGCGGCGCAGGCCGCTGGTGATCGCACTATCGGCGCCGAGCGCCGAGACCGGCAGCGGGCCGACGGCGTCGGCCTCCTCGCCATCGGCAATGATTTTCCCCGACGCATGGCGCGTCATCGTACGGGCGCAGATCGAGGTGCCGGCGATATCAGCGCTGACGACAAAGCCTCTGCGGGTCAGCGCGCCGCACAGGGTCTGCAGCAGCGCGCGCTCGCCGCCGAACAGATGGGCGCAGCCGGTGATGTCGAGATACAGCCCGTGCGGGGGATCGAGCGCCACCAGCGGCGTGAAGCGATCGCACCAGTCGGCGATATCGCCAAGCGTCTTGGCGTCCGCAACCGGATCGGCATCGAACACCGTCAATTCCGGACAGATGGCGCGGGCATTGGCGAGCGGCAGGCCGATCTCGAGGCCGGAGCGCGCCGCGAGATCATCGAGCGCATAGATCTGCAGCGCGTTGTTTTGCTTGGCGACGACGACGGTGGGGGCTGGCACCTCTCCCGCTTGCGGGGACACACGAACAGCATGACTCGCGGAGACACCCCCACCCCGACCCTTCCCCGCAAGCGGGAGAGAGGGCGCACTGCCCGTGCCGTAAGAGATTTCAACCCGCTCTGCGCTGCCCTGCGTAAGCTGCCGCTTGATGCGGTCGATGGGCAGGCGTGGCAGCCAGAGGCTGAGGATTCGCCGCCGGTTCGCTGAAAAGGCACTCATCACATTTCCATTCCATGATCCACCGCCCAACCGGGCCATGACGGTTACGAACGAGCTCGGCGTCGAACACCGGCGCGCCCCACGCATGCCAGGGTGCTGATGGCGGCGAATGCGCCGCGCGCACGATCCACCTTGTCTCCGCGGTCGAGGGCTGCGGCGTCGCCGCCAGCCGCAACAGCAATGCGGTGACGCCGGAAGCCTGCGCTGCCAAAGTCAGTTTGCGGCTGGCGACGAGATCGAGCTGGCGCGGCTCGCCCCAGACTTCCAGCACCACGGCGCCCAGCGCATCGCAGGCCAGCGCGTCGGCGGCGGTCCGTAGCGCCGCGTCGGCATCGGCGGCGCGCACGGTTACCAGCAGCCGCGGATCGAGGCCGAGTTCGGCGAGCCCGCTCATCGACAGCGCGCCGGATTCGATTTCCGAAAAATCCTGCCGCACCCAGACCAGCGGCCGGCGCGATGTCACCCGTCCCGCAAGGCCCGCGATGAATCCCGTCGCCGCCGCACCCTGATGTCCTTCGGCGAAGACTTCATGCACCGCGGCGCGGGCAAGGCCGCCGCACAGCGTCGCATCGGCCTCGGCATGGCCGAGCGCCACTTTGTGAAGCGCATGCGTATCCGCGCCCGCCTCGATGCGCTCGATGCGGCCGCGCAAACTTGCAAGCGTGCTCATGCGCGCGCCGGTCATGCGCCGCTCCTTGGAAATTGTGGGCCATTGCTGGTTTTGAAATGAACCCGCTGCTGGTTCATTTGTTCATGATATGTTCTAATATAAAGCTAACAGGCCCGGCAGAGTCAATCGGGATTACTACTCAGGCGATTCATAAGCGGAATCAAAGGGATTCAAGGATGGACGTGCAACGCAAGCTGGAAATCCTGGCCGATGCCGCCAAATACGACGCTTCCTGCGCCTCCAGCGGCACCGAGAAGCGGGATTCCAGCGACGGCAAGGGCCTCGGCTCGACCTCGCCCGGCATGGGCATCTGCCATTCCTACGCGCCGGACGGCCGCTGCATCTCGCTGCTCAAAGTCCTGCTCACCAATGCCTGCAACTACGATTGCCTTTATTGCGTCAACCGCACCTCCAGCAATGTGCCGCGGGCGCGCTTCACCGTCGACGAGGTGGTGAAGCTGACGATCGACTTCTATCGCCGCAATTACATCGAAGGCCTGTTTCTCTCCTCCGGCATCATCCGCAGCGCCGACTACACCATGGAACAGGTCGTTTCTGTCGCGAGAAAACTGCGCGAGGAGCATCACTTCCGCGGCTACATTCATCTGAAAACCATTCCGGAAGCCGATGATGCGCTAATCACCGAGGCCGGCAGATATGCCGACCGGCTCAGCATCAACATCGAAGTGCCCGAGGAAGCCAGCCTTGCCAAACTCGCGCCGGAAAAAGACGTGCGCGCGATCCGCCGCACCATGGGCCGATTGCGGCTCAAGCTCGATGAAGCGCAGGACAACAATAACAACAACAAGACCGTAACAAAGGCAAAGCCGCCGCTCTTCGCTCCGGCCGGCCAGAGCACGCAGATGATCATCGGCGCGGATGCGGCCGACGACAAAACCATTCTCCATACCAGCGCCAATCTCTATGGCTCCTACAAACTCAAACGCGTCTATTATTCCGCCTTCAGCCCGATCCCGGATGCCAGCCGCGCGTTGCCGCTGGCCGCTCCTCCGCTGGTCCGCGAGCACCGGCTCTATCAGGCCGACTGGTTGATGCGGTTTTATGGTTTCGACGTCGGCGAGATCGTCGACGAAGCCGCCGGCATGCTGCCGCTCGATATCGATCCAAAACTCGCCTGGGCATTGCGGCACCGCGACCGGTTTCCGCTCGATGTGAACCGGGCCAGCCGCGAGGACCTGCTGCGCGTGCCCGGATTCGGCCGCAAGGCCGTCGATCGCATCATCGCCACGCGCCGCGTCACATCGATCCGTGCGGCCGATCTCGCCCGGCTGCACATCCCGAGGAATAAGGCGCTGCCGTTCATCGTTCTCAGCGATCACCGCCCGCAGCCGCATCTGCTCGACGGGGCGAAGCTGGCGGAACGATTCAGGCCGAAGGCGACGCAATTGGGGTTTGGGTTTTGACCACAGTCGTCATTGCGAGCGAAGCGAAGCAATCCATAGCGCCACAAGCGGAGGAATGGATTGCTTCGTCGCTTCGCTCCCTTGCGCAAACGCTTCGCGTTTGTCGCAGGCAATGACGAGGAGGAGAGACATGCACCACATCACCCTCGACGGCGAAACCGATTTTGACGGCTGGCGTAAGGCGGCACGGACGCTGGTGCTGAATGATGTAAGCCCGGCCGACGTGACATGGCGTGTGCAAGGTGACGCGCCCGAATTGTTTGAATCGACCACCCCACTGCCCGACCCGCCAAATGCGACTTTCAACGTCCCGGCCAAATTCGTCGAGCTGGTGAAAGCCGCGATCCTGCATCGCAATAGCGAACGCTTTGCCATCCTCTATCGCCTGCTGTGGCGGCTACGCGGCAACCACGACCTGCTTGTCGTTGCGACCGATCCTGACGTGGCGGAGGTCGCGGCGATGGCAAAGGCCGTGCACCGCGACGAGCACAAGATGCACGCCTTTGTGCGCTTCCGTGAAATCGGCCGCGAGCAGAAATCGCATTTCGTCGCCTGGTTCGAGCCGGAGCATCATATCGTGGAGCTGGCCGCGCCGTTCTTCGCCCGGCGCTTTGCCGACATGCCCTGGTCGATCCTGACGCCTGACGTCTGCGCGCATTGGGATGGCCATGCCGTTTCGATCACGCCGGGGGTAGCTAAGGCCGAGGCGCCGACCGAAGATCGGTTGGAGGAAACCTGGCGGCGTTACTATGCCAGCATCTTCAATCCCGCCCGGCTGAAGGTGAAGGCCATGCAAACCGAAATGCCGAAGCGATATTGGCGGAACCTGCCGGAGGCCTCGTTGATTAAGCCTCTGATCGAGAGTGCCGAACGCACCGCCAGCGCCATGATCGCGCATGCGGCGAGCGAACCGCATAAATCGCAGAAGCGGCAGGAACCGCCGATGAAACGCAAACAGGCAGCCGACGACATCGAAATGCTGCGGGAAGAAGCCGCCGATTGCCGCGCCTGCCCGCTCTGGAAGGACGCCACCCAGACCGTGTTCGGCGAAGGCCCACAGAATGCCCAGGTCATGCTGGTCGGCGAACAGCCCGGCGACAAGGAAGACCTCGCGGGCAAGCCGTTCGTCGGACCGGCCGGCCAAATGCTGGATCGTGCACTGGATGAGGCCGGCATCGACCGTTCAAAAGTCTACGTCACCAATGCCGTGAAGCATTTCAAGTTTGTGCCGCGCGGGAAAATCCGCCTGCACCAGAAGCCGAACACAGCTGAGATCAAGGCTTGCCGGCAATGGTACGAACGCGAACGCGCCGCCATCAAGCCTGTCTTGGTTGTGGCGATGGGTGCTACCGCAGCGCAGAGCGTGTTCGGCAAAATCACGCCTGTTAACAAAAGCCGCGGACGCCTGATTGATCTCGAGGACGGCGCGACGGCTCTTGTCACCGTGCATCCGTCCTATTTGCTGCGGCTGCCGGACGCCGACGCCAAGGCGCAAGAGTATCAGCGCTTCGTGGCCGATCTCAAAATCGCGGCAGCCTTGCTGCGAAAATCGGCGCACGCTGCCTGAATTTTCGCGCATCCCAAAGCGAAGTGGATACCGGTTCGCGTCAAGAAAACGCGTCAAACCAAGAATCAATTGCCAGTTCCGATTCAATCGGAACTGGCAATTGGGGAACCGCAAATTCCCGTTACCGCCCCCTCGAAAACTGACAAATAAATGTACAACCTTCAATTGATCGATGATACTATCTCATTCTCTTGGGGAGGGGTTGGGGCGTCCTGTTCACGCCATGACGTTCCCATGGGGTCGGCGCGCTGTGCGGTTTCCTCTAGCCCCGGTGCCGTGCAGCGCGCGACCTGTCTTGGTCATCATCTCTTGGCCATCATCCCTTGGCCATCATCCCTTGCGGCGATCGCCCCTCGCGGCTTCTTGCCTTGGCATTGCCCGGCAGGCGCGGCAACGCCAAACTGCCGCCATGCAGATTCAAACCGCGCGTAAATCTGACATCCCGCCATCATGCGCATCGAACGCGTGGAAGGCTATGTGCGTCTGATCGGCCGATGGGAGACCGAACAGCACGCCGCTGAAATCGAAAACCCGTCTTCCCGATATCTGGTGGCCTGCGACGGAACGGAGATTGCCGGATTTGCCATTTTACAAGGCATCGGAAGCGCCAACCAATGCGTTCGGCTCAGGCGCATCGCGGTTGGAACCCCCGGCTGCGGCGTCGGATCGGGCCTGCTGCGATCGGTCCTGCAGATCTGCTTCGAAGATCTGGCGGCGCATCGCGTCGAACTCTTTGTATTCGTTGAGAATGAACGGGCCTACCGGACTTACCTCAAAACCGGGTTTGTCGAGGAAGGCGTGGTTCGCGATCTGCACCGGAACCCCGACGGAGCCTTCCGGTCGATGCGCCTGATGTCCATGCTCCGAGGGGAATGGGTGGCGCGCCCCTGACATACCGGCACGCACGCGTGGACGCCGCCCCTGTCATCTAACCTTCAACTCCATCGGTCAAAAGATTAACCGCCGTTAGTATTTCAGGGGGTTTGCCATGACTGATATGACACTCAATTCATCGATGGGAGCACCGATCCAGCCGGCTTCCAGGCCCAATCTCGACAAGGGGTTCAACCCGCTCACGATGATCCTGTTCTTCGGCATTCTCGCGGCCGGGTTCCTGTTCGTGATGTACAGCATCTATGTCGACGTCGAAGCCACCGGCGCCAAGGTGACGACCTATCTGCCCTATATCCTGCTGCTGGTCGCGCTCGTGATCGCGCTCGGCTTCGAGTTCGTCAACGGCTTCCACGACACCGCCAATGCGGTCGCGACCGTGATCTACACCCACTCGCTGCCGGCCGAATTTGCCGTGATGTGGTCGGGCTTCTTCAACTTCCTCGGCGTGCTGCTGTCATCGGGCGCGGTCGCGTTCGGCATCGTCTCGCTGCTGCCGGTCGAACTGATCCTGCAGGTCGGGAGCGGCGCCGGCTTTGCGATGGTGTTCGCGCTGCTGATCGCCGCGATCGTGTGGAATCTCGGCACCTGGTATCTGGGCCTGCCGGCTTCCTCTTCGCACACCCTGATCGGCTCGATCATCGGCGTCGGCATCGCCAACGCGCTGATGCGCGGCCGCGACGGCACCTCGGGCGTCGATTGGACCAAGGCGACCGAAATCGGCTACGCGCTGCTGCTGTCGCCGCTGTTCGGCTTCTGCATGGCCGCTATCCTGCTGCTGGTCCTGAAGTTCGTCGTGCGCAACCCGGCGCTGTACGCCGCGCCCGAAGCCAACAAGCCGCCGCCGCTGTGGATCCGCAGCATCCTGATCGCCACCTGCACCGGCGTCAGCTTCGCCCATGGTTCGAACGACGGTCAGAAGGGCATGGGCCTGATCATGCTGATCCTGATCGGCACCGTGCCGACCGCCTACGCGCTGAACCGCGCGCTGCCGGAATCGCAGGTGGTGCAGTTCCAGAAGACCTCCGAGGCAGCTTCCAAGGTGATCGCTGCCAAGGGCGCTGGCCACAGCATCATCGGCGATCCCCGCCCGGCGGTGACGCAATATGTCGCCGCGCGCAAGATCAGCGAAGGCACCTATCCATCGCTGGCCGTGCTGGTGAAGGACGTCGGCGACCAGGTGCAGAAATACGGCACGCTCAACAAGGTGCCGGCTGAAGCCGTCGGCAACACCCGTAACGACATGTACCTGACCTCGGAAGCGATCCGCTTTTTGATGAAGGACAAGGAAAACGACCTCAAGAAGGACGAGGTCGCCACCCTCAACGCCTACAAGGCCTCGCTCGACAGCGCCACCAAGTTCATCCCGACCTGGGTCAAGATCGCGGTCGCGATCGCACTCGGCCTCGGCACCATGATCGGCTGGAAGCGCATCGTCATCACCGTCGGCGAGAAGATCGGCAAGACGCACCTGACCTACGCGCAGGGCGCCTCCGCCGAGCTCGTTGCCGCCGGTACCATCGGCGCCGCCGATATTTTCGGCCTGCCGGTCTCGACCACCCACGTGCTGTCGTCGGGTGTCGCCGGAACCATGGCGGCCAACGGATCCGGCCTGCAGCTAGCCACCATCCGCAACCTCTTGATGGCCTGGGTGCTGACGCTGCCCTGCGCGATCATGCTGTCGGCGAGCCTCTACGTGCTGTTCTCTTACATTTTCTGACGAGAGACTGCGGCGGTCTCTTCCGCTGCAATGCAACAGAAAGGCCCGCGCCACCGCACGGGCTTTTTTGCGTGAGCCTCGAATAACGCTGGTCGCTCCGGGTTGGGTCTAGGCCGCTAAAGCGGTTTGAGCCAGCGACGATAGCGCGCGTATCGCACGCCAAATAAAAGAACGCCTGCATGAACATGCAGGCGTTCTCTCAAGTTGCCGTAGAAGTGTAAGAGACGTTTGGCCTGCGCTTGCCTCACGCCGGCAGCGCGTTCTCCACCAGCTTGATCCAGTACGACGTGCCGTGGACGATCGCCTCGTCGTTGAAATTATATTCGGGGTGATGCAGGCCCGCGGTGTCGCCATTGCCGCAGAAGATGAACGCGCCCGGCCGGGCTTCCAGCATGTAGGAAAAGTCCTCCGCGCCCATCAGCGGCGGGGTCTCGTGCACATTGGCCTCGCCGGCGATTTCTCTGGCGATCCGCGTGGCGAAGTCGGTTTGCGAAGCATGGTTCACCGTGACGGGATAGCCACGCTTGTAGGTAAGGTCGATCTTGGCGCCGGTGATCTGCGCGACGCCGGCGACCACCTCGGTCACCCGCTTCTCGACCAATGCGCGAACTTCCGGCGTCAACGTCCGGATCGTGCCGCGTAATTCGGCGGTTTGCGGGATCACGTTGCGGGCGTTGCCGGCCTGGAACTCGCAGACCGAAATCACCGCCGACTCCAGCGGATCGATGCTGCGCGACACGATCGACTGCAGCGCGGTGACCACCTGCGCGCCGACCAGTACGGAATCGATGCAGATATGCGGCCGTGCCGCGTGGCCGCCAAGCCCGGTGATCTTGATGTCGAGCTCATCGGTCGCCGCCATGATCGGGCCGGGGCGAATGGCGAAACTGCCGACCGGAATGCCCGGACCATTATGCATGCCATAGACCTGCTCGATGCCGAAACGGTCCATCAGGCCGTCCTTGATCATGGCGTCGGCGCCCGCGCCACCCTCTTCGGCGGGCTGGAAGATCACGACCGCATCGCCGGCGAAATTGCGGGTCTCGGCGAGATAGCGGGCGGCCCCTAACAGCATCGCGGTGTGGCCGTCATGGCCGCAGGCATGCATCTTGCCGGGATTCTTGGAGGCATAAGGCAGGTTGGTCGCCTCCTCGATCGGCAGCGCGTCCATGTCGGCGCGCAGCCCGATCACCTTGATGTCGCCCTTGCCGGCAGGCTTCTTGCCCTTGATGACGCCAACCACGCCGGTGCGGCCGAGGCCGGTCGCGACCTCGTCGCAGCCGAATTCGCGCAAGCGATCCGCGACGAATGCCGCAGTGCGGTGCACGTCATAGAGCAATTCGGGGTGTTGATGGATATCGCGGCGCCAGGCCTGTATATCGGGTTGGAGGTCGGCGACGCGGTTGACGATGGGCATTGCAAATTCTCTGCTTCCGGGTTGAACGCTTGCCTGTCTAGCATGCAAGACGCGCTCCACCCAGCACCCTACCGCAGAGGCCCTATCCATCCGGGGCGCTTGCCAAAGGGGGAGCCCGGGCGGGCTTGCCATCTTAACGCTTTGCGCGCCGGCGGTCCTTAGACCGGGCCACCATTCCTGCGGTGCAGGTTCGGAAACAGGAACACCAGAGGGAGTGCCAGCGGCCCGATGAACGCAGCAATCCACGCCCAAACCTTGAAGCTGCGTCCGCGACGCTCGGCCAGTCGGCCGGCAAGGTAGATCGAAATGACCGTTCCGATCATCAGCAATGCGAAGGTCGCGTTGGCGCTCATTGGCAGGCTCCAATGTACCTTGCGGAAGGCACAACATAAAGCTGGCCACGCGGCGACCGGCCGTCAAGCCGACCTCGTTGAAATGCCCGTGAACGGCCTCACGCCGCCAGCGTGTTCTCGACCAGCTTGATCCAGTACGAGGTGCCGAACACGAGGGCCTCGTCGTTGAAATTGTATTCGGGGTGATGCAGCCCCGCGCTGTCGCCGTTGCCGCAGAAGATCAGCGCGCCCGGCCGCTGCTCCAGCATGAAGGCGAAATCCTCACCGGCCATCAGCGGCGGCATCTCGTTGACATTGGCGTCGCCGGCGATTTCCCGGGCGGCCCGGACCGCGACGTCGGTCTGCGGGACATGGTTGACCGTCACCGGGTAGCCGCGGTTGTAGGTCAGGTCGATCTTCGCGCCCGTGATCTGCGCCACCCCGGCGACGACCTCGCGCACGCGCTTTTCCACCAGTTTCCGCACTTCGGCGTCCAGGGTCCGGACGGTGCCGGCCAGTTCAGCGGTTTGCGGGATCACGTTGCGGGCATTGCCGGCGTGAAATTCGCAGATCGAAATGACCGCCGATTCCAGCGGATCGACGCTGCGCGACACGATCGACTGCAGCGCATTGATCAGCTGCGCGCCGACCAGCACGGAGTCGATGCATTTGTGCGGACGCGCGGCATGCCCGCCCCGCCCCTCGATCCGGATGGCGACAGCGTCACCTCCGGCCATGATCGGACCGGGGCGAATGGCGAAGCTGCCGACCGGAATGCCCGGACCGTTATGCATGCCGTAGACCTGCTCGATGCCGAAACGGTCCATCAGCCCGTCCTCGATCATCGCAACGGCCCCCGCGCCGCCTTCTTCCGCCGGCTGGAAGATCACGACCGCATCGCCGGCAAAATTGCGCGTCTCGGCAAGATAGCGCGCCGCCCCGAGCAGCATGGCGGTGTGGCCGTCATGGCCGCAGGCGTGCATCAAGCCCGGGTTCTTCGAAGCATAAGGCAGGTTGGTCGCTTCCTCGATCGGCAGCGCATCCATGTCGGCGCGCAGCCCGATCACCTTCACCTCACCCTTGCCGGCGGGCCTATTGCCCTTGATGACGCCGACCACGCCGGTGCGGCCAATACCGGTGACCACCTCGTCGCAGCCGAATTCCCGCAACCGGTCCGCCACCAGCGCCGCCGTGCGGTGCACCTCGTACAACAACTCGGGGTGTTGATGGATATCGCGGCGCCATGCCTGGATATCGGGTTGCAGATCGGCGACGCGGTTGACAATGGGCATGGAACTGATCGTTTTCTGGTTGAACGTTTGTGCCTCTGTAGCATGCAAGACGCGAACCACCCAAACATCCCCTCGGCAAACTGGCGTTGCCAGCCCGACCTGAACTCGCTAAGCTCCTCGCGACGGCATGATTGGCCGTCGTAGCGGCAGGTTTGGCCGTACCTCATGAGCAGGGTAGCTCTCGACCGGCAACGGGCGGGAGCTTTTTGTTTTTTGGAATGGTGGCAATGGACGCAGGCAGCTGGCGAGTAGGCGTTTTGTTTTCCGAAACCGGCGTTACCGCTGCGATCGAGAGAACGCAGCGCGCGGCGACCCTGCTGGCGATCCAGCAGATCAATGCCGCCGGCGGCGTGCGCGGCAAGCCGATCGAGCCGATTTGCTACGACCCCGGCTCGGTCCCGCAGCAATACCGCGAGCTGGCTGTCAGGCTGTGCGATGAAGATCACGTCCGCATGATCTTCGGCTGCCACATGTCCAGTACGCGCAAGGCGGCGCTCCCCATCATTGAAGCGCGCGGCGCCCTGCTGTTCTATCCCACGCTGTATGAAGGCTTCGAATATTCGCGCAATTGCATTTACACCGGCGCCTCTCCCAACCAGAACTCGGTCCAGCTCGTCGACTATCTCACCAACAATTACGGTCGCCGGGTCTTTCTGGTGGGCTCGAACTACGTTTACCCTTACGAATCAAATCGCATCATTGCCGATCTGTTTCTTCAGGCCGGCGGCGAGGTCCTCGACGAGCTTTACGTGCCGCTGGAATTGACGCCGCTTCATATCGAAAAGATCATCCAGCGCGTCAAGGCAAGCAAGCCGGATGTCATCTATTCGACCATCGTCGGCGCCGGCATCATCCCGTGTTTCAACGCACTGGTTCAGTCCGGCCTCGACATGTCCAAAACGCCGGTCGCAAGCCTGTCAACGAGTGAGGCCGATCTCGTCCAGATGGCGCCGGAGGTGATCCGCGGGCATATCACCGCCGCCCCCTTCTTCTCGACGCTCGGCAGTGCGCATGCGCAGGCCTTCGTCCGGGCCTGCCGCGAGGCTAGCGGACCGGATACGCCGGTGACTGCGCCGGCGGAAGCCGCGTATTTTCAGGTGTTCCTCTATGCCGCAGCGCTGGAACGGGCGGGCAGCGATCGCTACAGCGAACTGCTGCCGGCGCTCTATGAGGTGGAATTCGAGGCCCCGCAGGGAAAAGTGAAGATCGAACGGCTGAACAACCATACGCATCTGTGGCCCCGCGTTGCCAAGGTCAATGCGCGTGGCGAATACGAAATCGTGCACGAACCCACCGCCCGGGTTCAGCCTGATCCTTTCATGCTGGAGCATCGGCTGGGTTCATCCGAACCCGTGCCGCAGCCCGTGCGAATGTAGCGGAGAGCCCGTGTCCGTCGCGCTATTGAAAGATCTGCGGGACCTCAACGTTCTCGTCATCCACCCTTTGGACACTGAGGGAGAGTTTCTGGTCGATCATCTGCGGCGGATCGGATGTACCGTGAATTGCCGCTGGCCCGTCCCTACCGAACTGCCTGCGCATACCGATGTGCTGTTTCTTTCGATCGACGACGAGACGCGCCCCGAAACCGAACGGCTGCTCAAATCCATCGCGCAGCCGGCGCCGACCATCCTGGCGATCGTCTCTTACGAGAATCCATCGACGCTGCAGATCGTTCTCGAAAGCGGGGCGCTGGCCGTCATCGAGCGGCCGCTGAAACCGTTCGGGCTGCTGACAAACCTGGCGATCGCGCGAAATCTCTGGCTGCAGCAACAGGCGCTCAGCAAGCAAGCGCGCAAGTACAAGCGCCGACTGCTTGGCGATCAAAGAATGGCAAAGGCAAAAGCGATCCTGATGTCGAGCAGCAGGCTCAGCGAGGCTGAGGCCTATCACGAGATACGAAATCGAGCGATGGCGAGCCGCGTTCCGGTGGACGAGGTTGCCAATCTGATCATCAGGTCCGAAGATATGTTACGCAGCAGAGCGCAAGCAGATTAGGCTTGCAAATGATTGCGAGAGCAGATTAGCATATTGACGTTGATAGTGCCCCTCATGGGCGCCGTCAGGACGTCCCCTCACAACGAGGCCACGTCTTGACGTAGCGGCGGAATGTTCTCCGAACCGCAGGTGGCAGAGTTGCCCGCAGACCGTTGACCCGGTCCTGCGGGTTTTTTGTTGCCGGCTGACAGAGACGTCAGCGTCTTTCCAAACCAGTCATCACGCTGATTGATTTCAGCAGTGCCCGAAGCTTCGCACCAACCAGGGGAACAAGATGTCCTTCAACAGACGTGACTTTTTAAAGACGGCGGCGATCACCTCGGCCGCGATCGCATCGCCTTCTGTGATCAGGCAGGCCTTTGCAGCCGACCCGATCAAGGTGGGCGCGCTCTACTCGCAGACCGGCGGCCTGTCGATCGTCGAGAAGCTGCTGGCGAGCGCGGTGCAGATGGCCGTATCCGAGATCAACGCGGCAGGCGGCGTCCTCGGCCGGAAGGTCGAAGTCATCGTCGAGGACGGCGCCTCCGATCCAAAAACCTTCAACGAAAAAGCTTCCAAGCTCGTCATTCAGGATCGCGTGGCAACCGTGTTCGGCTGCCACACCTCGGCCAGCCGCAAGGCGGTGCTGCCGATCTTCGAACGGCGAAACGCCATGCTGTTCTATCAGACCCATTACGAGGGGTTCGAGTGTTCGCGCAACGTCGTCTATTCCGGCGCGGTACCGAACCAGCAGCTCGGCAAGTATATTCCGTGGATCGCCAAGACGCTCGGCAAGAAGAAGTTCTTCATCGTCGGATCGGACTACGTCTATCCGCGCGAGATGGCCAAAGTCAGCAAGAAGCTGATCGAGGCCGCCGGCGCGCAATGGACCGGCGACGAATATCTCGAACTCGGCCATTCCGAATGGGCGAGCATGGTCAAGAAGATCAAGGATTCGGGCGCCGACGTCGTGCTTTCCAACGTGGTCGGCGATTCCATCATCGCCTTCTACCGGGAGTTCAAGAATCAAGGTCTCTCGCAGGCGACGATCCCGATCTGCGCGACCGTCACTTCCGAAATCGAGATCGCGGCGATGGGCCCCGAATACGCCGCCGGCAGCTACACGTCGTTCCCCTATTTCATGTCGATCGACACGCCGGCCAACAAGAAGTTCATCGAAGACTTCAGGAAGTTCACCAAGGATCCGAAAGCGGTGACCTACCACTCGCTGGAGGCGGCCTATTTCCAGGTCTTCCTCTGGAAGCAGGCGATCGAGAAGTCGGGACAGGTTACCGCGGACGGCATTCGCGATGGCATCCGCGGCCAGACCTACGACGCGCCGGGCGGCAAGGTCAAAATCGACGCCGACAATCTGCATTGCTGGCTGACGCCGCGGGTCGGCCAGTGGCAGCCGGACGGCCAAAGCAAGGTGGTCGACGCCTGGCCGGAGCCGATCAAGCCGCTCGCCTATTCGGCCTATGGTGAAACTGAAAGCGATCTGTTCTGCACGGCGAAGGGGCTGGAAACCGCCAAGCTGAAATAAGAAGCTGGAGGCCCGGCCACATCGAAAAGACATTCCAGCCGGGGCGCACCTCCCACCCCAACGCGCCCTGGCTGGAAGATGTTCGGTGCACGGTCCGGCTCCTTCGAAAGTAGACACGACATGATCGACACGATGTTTATCGGCCTGAGCCTGAGCTCGATCCTGCTGCTGGTGGCGCTCGGACTTGCGATCACCTATGGCGCAATGGGGGTCATCAACATGGCCCATGGCGAGATGGTGATGCTCGGCGCCTACACCGCCGTGCTGTCGCGCATCTGGCTGGACGCCAACATCGTGATGGCAATTCCGATCGCCTTCGTCGTTACCGCGATCGTCGGCCTGGTCATCGAGCGCGTCATCGTCCGCCGGCTCTATGGCAGGCTGCTGGATACGTTGCTGGCCACATGGGGCGTCGCCATCCTGATACAGCAGGCGATCAGGCTTGAATTCGGCCTGTCGTTCTTCGGCATTCACGTCGAGGGCCTGGGGCCCGGTCTTCAGAACGTGCCGGTGCCGGCAGTCCTGCAGGGCACGTTTCATTTGGCTGGTGTGGAAATCAACACCTATCGCGCCTTCATCATTGTCGTCACCGCCGCCCTTGCGGCCGTGACCTGGTTTTTGTTGCAGCGGACCTCGATCGGAATGCAGGTCCGCTCCATCATCCGGAACCCGAAAATGGCGGCGGCCTGCGGCGTCGACGTCGCGCGCGTCAATGCCCTCACCTTCGCCTTCGGCTCGGGCCTCGCCGGAATAGCCGGCGTCATGATGTCGGGTTTCAAGACGGTATTCCCCGACATGGGCACGCCCATGGTGGTCGATGGCTTCCTGGTCGTCGTGGTCGGCGGTGTCGGAAGCCTGCTGGGATCGGTGCTGTCAGCCGGACTGCTCGGCGAGATCAACAGCGTGGTGGCCGCGCTCAAGAACGACACGATCGCCCGTGCCGTCATATTCGGCGTCGTCATTCTCATCATTGTCGTGAAGCCCAAGGGCCTTTTCTCGTTCAGGGGTCGTTGAGTCATGGCATCGAGGCAAAGATACGATTTTCTGCTCTACGGGCTCTTCGTCGCCGCCATTCTGCTGGCGCCGCTGATGCTGGACGAGTTCTGGCTGAACAGGATCGCAAAGTACCTGGTGTTCGGCATGCTCGGCGTCGCCGTCGCGCTGTCCTGGGGATACGCCGGCATCCTCAATCTGGGTCAGGGACTGTTTTTTGGCGCCGGCGCCTACATGCTGGCGATGTCGCTGAAGCTTGCCAGTCCGACCAGTCTGCAACAGGGATCCGACACGCCGGTCCCCGACTTCATGCTGTGGAACGCCGAGCCCGGCGCGCTGACGCAACTATGCTGCATCAACAAGGGCTCTTTCATATGGCTTCCGTTTCAAAGCCAATGGTTTGGCGTTGCCATGGGCATCGTGTTGCCGGTGGCGATTGCCACCATTACCGGACTGATCGTGTTCCGTAACAGGATTTCCGGCGTCTTCGTTTCGATCATCACACTGGCACTGGTGTTGCTGGTGCGCCTGCTGGTCATCGATGCGCAGCCGCTGACCAACGGCTTCAACGGGCTGACCGACCTCGCCTGGCTGACGATCGGGGCGTTTCAGTTCGACCCCTACAGCCGTGCGACGTACTATCTGGTTGCCATCGCACTGTCGCTGGTTCTCGTCGGTGCGCGTCTGCTGGTGAGCACGCGGGCCGGCCTCATCCTTCAGGCGACGCGGGATGACGAGACCCGCGCGCGCTATCTCGGGCTGGACGTTCCGAGCTACCAGATTTTCTTTTTCGTGGTGTCGGCGGCGATCTGCGGCTTCGCGGGAATGCTCTACGTGATGGTGTCGGAGTTCGCCTCTCCCACATTCATGGACCTGTCGTTTTCGATCACGATGGTGGTGTGGGCTGCGGTCGGCGGACGATCCTCGATTCTCGGCGCCTGCGTTGGCGCCATCCTCATCAACATGATCGAGGCCAAGGTCAGCGAGACCAAGGCTTTGGTGGAAGTGTGGAAAGCCGTGGTCGGGCTGATCTTCGTCCTCGTGGTGCTGTACCTGCCGCGGGGCCTTGGCGGGTTTGCGCACGATCTTATCGACCGCTGGCGGGCGCCTGCCGCGGAGGCGGCCTCCGATGAAGGGCTGGTGGCGGAAAGCCGCGACGCCCTTGCAGAGCGCGGGTGAGCGCCATGGCAGCCACCGCGCTCACGATCGACGGGCTTGAAGTCAGCTTCGGCAGTGTCAAAGCCGTCAACAACGTCACCATGACGATTGCTGAGGGAGAATTGCGCGTACTGCTCGGCGCCAACGGCGCCGGCAAGACAACGCTGATGGATCTGATTTCCGGCCGCACGCACAGCACCAGCGGACACATCCACCTTTACGACACCGAAATCACGAACTGGCAGGAGCACCGGATTGCCCGGGCCGGAATCGGCAGGAAATTCCAGATTCCCAGCGTGTTCCGCGAACTGACCGTCCGCCAGAATTTCGAGGTCGCCAGCTGCCGCAATCCCTCGGTGTTCGCGAACCTCGGATTCGGCTTTTCCAGGCATGCGCTCGCAAGGATCGAAGAGGTGCTCGACATTGTCGATCTCCGGGACAAGGCCGACGTGACCGCCGCTTATCTGAGCCACGGCCAAACCCAATGGCTCGAGCTCGGCCTGCTGATGCTGCAGGACCCGAAAATCATCCTGCTCGATGAACCGACTGCGGGCATGACGGCGGCCGAAACCAAAAAGACCGCAACCATCATCAACAGCATGCGGGGGCGGCACACCCTGCTCGTCGTCGAACACGACATGGCGTTCGTGCGCGAGATCGCCGAACGCATCACCGTGCTGCATCTCGGCGAGGTGCTGGCAGAAGGCGACATTGCATCGATTGAAACCAATGAGGCCGTCAGGCGGGCGTATTTGGGTTCGCGGAGTATCTCCTGATGCTGAGCCTGTCGAACATTCACAGCTTCTACGGACGCAGCCACGTTCTGCATGACGTCACGCTCAGCTTCGACAAGGGGCGGATCACCACGGTGCTCGGCCGCAACGGCGTTGGCAAAACGACGCTGCTGAAAACCCTGATGGGCATGACCGACAAGACCGCGGGAAAGATCGAACTGGACGGAACGAACATCACCTGTGAGCCGACCTTCCGCCGCGCCCGCGCCGGCCTCGCCTATGTGCCGCAGGGCCGCGAAATCATTCCGGACTTCACCATCCGCGAAAACATCCTGCTCGGAACCTTCGCCAGAACCGACGGCAGACGCATCATTCCCCCGCTGGTCGGCGAGCTGTTTCCGTATCTGCTGCAGAACATGGACCGGCTGGGCGGCGTGCTGTCCGGCGGACAGCAGCAGCAACTGGCCATCGCCCGGGCCCTCGCCTCGGAACCGGATGTGCTGCTGCTTGACGAGCCCAATGAGGGAATCCAGCCGTCGATCGTCGAGGAAATCGAGCAGACGATTATTCGCCTCAATCGCGAGATCGGCCTCACCATCGTGCTGGTGGAACAGAACATCGAATTTGTCCGCCGCGCGTCGCACCAGTTCGCGATGATGGAAAAGGGACGCGTGGTGGCTGAGGGCCCGGTATCGCAGCTCACGGAAGAGCTTGTGCACCTGAGAATGGCGATTTGAATCCTGGAACTTTCGGTATCCGCCGTGGCGGCGTGGCAGAGGTAAGGCAATGGCATCAGAGCGTTTCAAGGCGGCATCCATCCAGTTCGAGCCGACGATGTTTGAAAAGGAGCGCAACATCCAGCGCTTGCTGGAGATGACGAGCGAAGCTGCGACGGCAGGCGCGCGCCTGATCGTCACCCCCGAAATGGGCACCACCGGCTATTGCTGGTATGACAGGGCGGAAGTGAAGCCTTTCGTGGAAACCGTACCCGGTCCGACCACCGACGTATTTCATTCGCTTGCAAAGCAATTCGGCTGCTACATCGTCGTTGGCATGCCCGAGGTCGACGCCTCCACGGACCTCTACTACAACACGGCAGTCCTGATCGGGCCGTCCGGCGTTGTCGGCAAGCACCGCAAGTCGCATCCCTATATTTCCGAACCGAAATGGGCCGCGTCGGGAGACATCGCCCATATCGTGTTCGAGACCGAGATCGGACGCATTGCGCTACTGGTCTGCATGGACCTGCATTTCTTCGAGACCGCGCGGCTGGAAGCACTGGCTGGGGCAGATGTGATTTGCCACATCAGCAACTGGTTGCAGGAACGGGCGCCGGCGCCGTACTGGATCAACCGCGCGTTCGAAAATGGCTGCTACGTCATCGAGAGCAACCGCTGGGGCCTCGAGCGCACGGTGCAGTTCAGCGGTGGAAGCTGCATCATCGAACCGGACGGCAATGTTCAGGCGGTGCTGGATAGCGGTGACGGTATCGTGAATGGCGAGATCGATCTCGCCAGGGCGCGCCGGCGGGAGGTGTTGTCGGAGCCGATCTTCGAGGACCGTCGTCCCGAGCTTTATGCCAACCTGATGACGAACAGCTTCACCTGGAATCCGCGCGACTTCTTCAAGCTCTATGGCTACCAGCCGCTGCCTCCCGGGCAACTATCGCGGGCCGCGGTCGTGCAATTTACGCCAACCGACGACGTCGAGCAGAATCTCGCGCGCATTGAGGTCTTGGCCAAGGAGGCCGTCAGCGAGGAAAAGCCTGACCTCATTGTATTCCCCGAACTGTCGATGACCGGGATCGGCGCTCCCGGTGACCGCGCGCTTGACATCAAGGATCAGGCGGTCACGCGTCTTGTCCGCCTGGCGGCACGGTTGCGGGTACACATTATCGCCGGTTTCGCGGAGCGGGCCGCTGAAGGGCTATTCAACACCGCCGTTCTGGCCGGCCCCGAAGGGCTGGTCGGCAGCTACCGCAAGATTCATCTGAACGCGCGCGACAAGATCTGGGCCAGCGCCGGCTCGGACTGGAAAGTGTTCGACCTTCCAATCGGAAGGGTCGGCCTGCTGATCGGGCACGATGCCCTCTTCCCCGAGGCGGTGCGTTCGCTGTCGCTGCTCGGCTGCGACCTCGTCGCTTGCCCGGCCGCCATTGCCGGCCAATTTACCGGAGCTCACGAGGGGACCAGCATACGCCACAACTACCCGATCCCGACTGGCGCCGATCCCCACCATTGGCACGCCTTTCGCGTGCGCGGCGGCGAAAGCAACGTCTATTTTGCATTTGCGAACGTCTACGATCCTGATCGCGGTTACCTGGGAAAAAGCGCGGTATTCGGCCCGGATGCGTTTGCATTTCCACGCCAGGAGTCTGCCATCCTCGACGATGAGGGATTTGCAGCGGCAAGCGTCGATACGACGAACCTCGATACGCCCTACCCGACGAACATCGTTCGCAGAAAGGATCTTGTGATGATGCGCCTGCCGCACCATTACCCCGCTTTGGTGAAATGGCATCAATAGGGCGGCGGAAATCGCCCGCTGCGGAAACGAAAGGGTTCGCTTTTGCCGGGATTCGTTTATTGATCGTCCGCGACGGTACCGCCGTTCACTGGACGTGACGCGCGGCCAATCCTGCAGATCGAATTCGACCCCGGCATCGTATGCCTCAGGGGTCGCGCGGTAACAATGATGAAGCGGCTTGAAGGTGATTTCGACTATATCGTCGTCGGCGCAGGCACGGCCGGCTGCATCATGGCCAACCGGCTGTCGGCCGATCCCAAAAACCGCGTGCTGATCCTGGAAGCCGGCGGCAACGACAACTGGATCTGGTTCCACATCCCGGTCGGCTACCTCTTCGCGATCGGCAATCCCCGCTCCGACTGGATGTTCAAGACCGAGCCGGAGCCAGGCCTCAACGGCCGCGCGCTGGCCTATCCCCGCGGCAAGGTGATCGGCGGCTCGTCGGCGATCAACGCCATGATCTCGATGCGGGGCCAGGCCGCCGATTACGACCACTGGCGCCAGCTCGGCCTCACCGGCTGGGGCTATGACGACGTGCTGCCGCACTTCTTGGCGCTCGAGGATCATTTCCTCGGCAAGAGCGAACATCATGGCGCGGGCGGCGGCTGGCGCATCGAAGCGCCCCGGCTGTCCTGGGCAGTGTTAGATGCGGTCGGCGACGCCGCCGCGCAGATGGGCATCCGCCGCATCGCCGATTTCAACACCGGCGACAATGAAGGCATCAGCTATTTCCACGTCAACCAGAAGCGCGGCCGCCGCTGGTCTTCGGCGCGGGGCTTTCTGAAACCCGTGTTGAACCGCCAGAATTTGCGGCTGGAAAAGCACGTGCTGGTGGACCGGCTGATTGTCGAGAACGGCCGCGCCGACGGCGTGCGTTTCTATCAGGGGAACGAGATCGTCGAAGCCCGCACCAAGGGCGAAGTCATTCTCTGCGCAGGCTCCATCGGATCGACGCAGGTGCTGCACCGTTCCGGCATTGGCCCGGCCGACTGGCTCTCGCCGCTTGGCATCGACGTCACGCTCGACCGGCAAGGTGTGGGCCGCAATCTGCAGGACCATCTGCAGCAGCGCGCGATCTACAAGGTCGAGGGCGTGCGCACCCTGAACGAGACCTATTACAATCTGTTCCGGCGCGGCCTGATGGGGCTCGACTACGCGTTCCGCCGCCGCGGTCCGCTGACCATGGCGCCGTCGCAGCTCGGCATCTTCACGCGCTCCGATCCGCATCGCGAGCGCGCCAACATCCAGTTTCACGTGCAGCCGCTGTCGCTCGATAAATTCGGCGATCCCCTGCACCGTTTCCCCGCCATCACGGTCAGCGCTTGCAATCTGCGGCCGACCTCGCGCGGCACCGTACGCGTGCGCTCCGCCGAGGCAAGTCAGGCGCCCTCAATCGCGCCGAATTATCTGTCGACCGATGAAGACCGGCAGGTCGCCGCCGACGCCATCCGCACCACGCGCCGACTGATGAAGCAGCAGGCGCTGGCGCGATTTCGCCCCGAAGAATATTTGCCCGGTCCCAGCGTCGGCGACGACGATGCGGCGCTGGCAAAGGCCGCGGGCGATATCGGCACCACGATCTTTCACCCCGTCGGCACCGCGAAGATGGGATCGGCTTCCGATGCCACTTCCGTCGTCGACGAGCGCCTGCGCTTTCACGGCATTGCCGCCTTGCGCGTCGCCGACGCCTCGGTGATGCCGACGATCACGTCAGGCAACACGAACACGCCGACGGCGATGATTGCGGAAAAGGGCGCGACAATGATTTTGGAGGATGCGCGCGCTTGACGGGCCCGGCTCGGATTTCGATCGGCGATATTGAGTCGCGCATCGCGCTGGCGCGATGGGGTGCGGAGGATCGAGGCAGGCCGCCCGCGCTTCTATTGCACGGCACCGGCTTTGTCGCCGAGGTCTGGGACGACGTCGCCCGCGAACTCGCACAGGATTATACGGTCTATGCGCTCGACCGTCGCGGTCATGGCGACAGCCACAAGCCTGAGGCCAACCGCTATCACTTCCAGGATTTTGCTGAGGATGTGTGCCGGGTGATCGAGGCGCTCGATCTGACCGATATCTACGGCATCGGACACAGTGCGGGCGCGACCGATCTGTTATTGGCGGCGAAACTGATGCCTGCGCGCTTCGCACGATTGTTTGTGATGGAGCCGACGGTGATGGATCCGCGGGCGGCTCGACCTGATGGCTTGAGCGATTTCGGCAAAAGCGCGGTGCAGGGCGCGCTGCGCCGACAGGCCGAGTTCGAGAGCGCGGACGCCGCGTTCGCGCGCTATCGCGCCGCGCCGGCCTTTGCAAAATGGACGGAGAATTCGCTGCGGGCTTACATCCGGCACGGCTTCGCGCAGCAAGACGATGGCCGGGTGCGGCTGCTTTGCACACCCGAGATTGAGTCAGCCGTGCTGCTTCCGATCCTGGAGGCGATGGAGCAGGTTTACGCGGGCGACGCGCGCGGCAATCCGTTCGGGTGGCTGTCCGAGATCGAATGTCCGGTGCGGGTGGCCGTCACCGAGCAATCCTGGTCCATCTACAGGGAGATGGCGTCACGCGCCGTGGCCCTGCTTCCCGCCGCGAGCCAATGGACGTTCGAAGGCGCCGGTCACAGCGTAGCGCAGGAAGCGCCCCAACTCGTGCTCCAGGCGTTGTCAGCGTTCGAAGCACAAGCCGGGTAACGGACAATCGCAACCTGTCGCTTGCCCGCTTCTATGTCTGCGGCGGGTAGCGGTCGAATAACGGCAATTCGTGCGCGCGCTCCATCCAGCTGACCCGCTCGGCGACCTGGACGTGCACCATGACCGGAACGGCATCGGGATCGTCATAGGTGCCGCTTTGCACGTCGATGATCCCGGGCAGCATGTTCGCATTGGTGTAGAACAGGCCGGTTCCGCAATTGGCGCAAAACTGCCGCCGGCCGTGTTCGGAAGACGCGTAGACCTTCGGCTCGCCCTGCGTCACCTTGACTGCGTCTTCGGCGTACATCGCCCAGCCTACCATCGGTGCGCCGGCGTGCCGCCGGCAATCCGCGCAATGACACAACGCATGAACGATCAGGTCGCCGTCCACCTGGTAACGGATCGCGCCGCAATGACAGCCGCCGGTAATGCGCATCAGTCTCCTCCACATGATTTGTCGGGATGAGAATACTATGGCGCGGATCAGCCGAAAACTGCGGCATAAACGCATGTACGCCGCGCGGAATTCAAAAGCGAACTTCCGCTTGCCCAGATGGCGACTGTGTGTTGCGCTTTGGTGTTGCGTGTCGGCGTTACGCCGACTTCCGCACAGCGTTGTCGACCAGGGTCTTGCCGAGCGACCAGATCGCGCCGGGCACCTTGTGGCTGGAGGCGATGACAGTGTCGAACGCCTTTTCGATCCAGCTGCAGTCTTCTTCCGTAATGACCAGCGGCGGCAGCAGCTTGATGGTGTGGCTGCCATGGCCGGAAACCTGGGTCAGGATCTTGTGATCCTTGAACAGCGGCACCGTGATGAGCTGGCAGAACAGGCCCTTGTTGGCGGTCTCGAGCACGTTCCAAGATGCTTTCAGCCGCAGCGATTTCGGCGGACCGAATTCGACGCCGATCATCAATCCCTTGCCGCGCACTTCCTTCAGCAATTCGTAGCCGGGCACCATGCGCGTCAGCGCCAGCCGAAGCTCGGCACCGCGCTTGGCGGCCTGCTCGACCAGCTTTTCCGCCTTCATCACCTCGAGCGTGGCGATCCCGGCCGCCATCGCCAGATCGTTCTTTGCAAAGGTCGAGCCGTGCACGACCGCGCGGTCCATTTGATTGAAGATCTTGTCGAAGATGCTCTTGCGCGTCAGCAGCGCGCCGACCGGCACATGTCCGCCGGACAGCGCTTTTGCCAGCAGCACCATGTCGGGTTCGACGTTCCAGTGCTCGACCGCCAAGAACTTGCCTGTGCGGCCGATCCCGGTCTGGATTTCATCGGCAATGAACAGCGTGCCGTATTTGCGGCATAGCGCAAGAGCGCCCGGCAGAAACTCGTCGGTGGGCAGGTTGACGCCCTTGCCCTGGATCGGCTCGACGATGAAAGCGGCGACCTGACGCGACGACAGCGCCTGTTCGAGGGCGGCGAGATCGTTGAACGGGATCTGGGTGCATCCCGGCAACAGCGGCTCGAAGCCACTGCGGAAGTTCGAATCATCCATCAGCGACAAGGCGCCGTAGGACAATCCATGAAAGGAGTGCGAACAGGAGACGATGCCGGGCCGCCCGGTGGCGCCACGAGCGAATTTGATCGCGGCTTCGACGGTTTCGGCGCCGGAATTGGCGAAAAACACCTTGTCCAGATATGGCACATGTTCGAACAAACGTTCCGCCAGCACTCCGGCCAGCGTCGAGACGTCGAGCTGCACCAGATTCGGAAAATCGGCGTCGAGCACGCTTTTCAACGCATGGCGCAACGCCGGATGGTTGCGGCCAATCGCAAAAACGCCAAATCCGCTCAGTAGGTCGAGATAACGGGCCCCGTCACGATCGAACAGGTATTGACCTTGACCCTTCTGAAAGCCGACATCATAGCCAATCGTCTTGAGCACGCGGACGAGCTGCTCGTTCAAATGGCGCGAATGCATGGAACTGCGCTGCGCCTGGCGCTCCACAAACATCTCGGAAACGTCTAGATTTGAACTTAGCATTCGCTACATACGTCGCTTGATGGCCATTTCGTCAACTGAAAACGCCCAATGCGGCGTTTTGACCCCTCTCGGATAATCTACATAAGCAGGTTTGAACCATGTTGCACTGCCCAAGAACTGTCGCGCGCAGAATAGTTTTTTCCGGATTCTTTTTTGCCACAGGTGTTACTTCCACACTGGCCGCCGACCCCACAGGCGATTGGAAAGTGGCCGACGGCGTCGCCAACATTCGCGTAGCACAATGTAACGGCAACATGTGGGGTGCCGTCGCCTGGGAGAAGACGCCGGGTGGCCGCGATACGAATAATCCGGATGCCTCAAAGCAGAGCAGACCTACACTGGGCATGCCGATCCTGATCAACATGAAGAAGAAACCCGGCGTCGATGCCTGGGAAGGCCAAGTCTACAACGCCAAGGACGGACAGTCTTACAGCTCGACCATCAAGCCGGTCGGAACCGACCAGTTGGAGATTCAAGGCTGCGTGCTCGGCTTCCTGTGCGGCGGCGAGACCTGGACCCGCGTCGGGCCGCCGATTCCCTCAAGCCCGAGCAACAGCATGGCCAAGGGCGCCGCGCCGAAAAATCCGGCAGCTGCAGCACCGAAGGCTGGCGCCTCGGCGACGGCACCGGGTCTGACGCCCGCGCCCGGCTCGCCGGCGGCAACCGCCGCGCCGAAGACCACCGGTGCGGTGAGCCCGGCGCCGGGCCAAAAGCCCGTCGCCGGCCAGAAACAGGCGGCCGCCGATCCCGTCGGCGATATCTGCCTACTCCCCGATATCGCGCGGTTTGCCCATTAGCGCAGGCTGAAACAGCAGCACCGCCGCCAGCGTGGTGATGAGCGACAGCGCCAGCAATTTACCCATGCTGGCGGTGCCGGGATGACTTGATAGCCACAGGCTTCCGAAAGCCGTGGCGGTCGTGAGCGCGCTGAAAAAGATGGCGCGCGTCAGACTGGTCTGCAGCAGGTTCGTTCTGCCCGAGCGCCATGCCGTCACATAATAGATCTTGAAGGCGACGCCGATGCCGAGCATCAGCGGCCACGCGACGATGTTGGCGAAGTTGAGCGGCAGCCCGATCAGCACGCATATCTCCATCGTCACGGCGCCGGCCACCAGCAGCGGCACCAGCGTCAGCAACACGTCGGTGACCCGCCGCAACGCCAGCCAGAGCAGCAGGCTGATCACGATCAGCGCCCAGATACCGGCATGGATGAATGCCTTGACGACGGTATCGCCGGATTTGAGAATCGAGACCGGTCCGCCGATCGCAGTCGGCTCGGCGGCGAGAACCGCATCGGCAAACTTGCGCAGAACTTCATTGTCGTTCGGATCGCCCTTCGGCAGCGCCTCGACGCGCATCAGGCCTTCCTTGGTCTTCCAGCTGCTCACGAGTTCGGGCGGCAAGGTCTTCAACGTGACCGGCTGGGCCTGCATCGTGTTCTTGAGCTGGTCGAAGGTTATCTTGAGGGGGATGACGAAAACACTCTGCGCCTTGTCGCGAACCGCTTGGGTTGATTCGGCCAGCTTCGCCAGCGCATCCGCCAGCCGCCGTGCCGCGGTCGCGCCCGGGCCTTTGCCGTCGCCGGCGGTCTTGCGCAGGTTGTCGACCGAGCTCTTGAGCGCCTCGACGTTCTCGGCATCGGTCGGCGCCGCATCGACGGAATCCGGATTGAGCGCGGGGCCTACCACCTTGGCGGCCTGCGCGATCAGCTTCAGCTTGGCCGGCTGATCCTCCGGCACGAAACTGTCGAGCGACATCACGCGAAGCACTTCCGGCACCTTCTCCAGCTTCGCCTCGATCTTCTTGGCGTCGGCGTCCGAATTCGTCATCACGTTGATGGCGTTGGCGCCGGTGTTCGGATCCTTGCGCAGATCGAGGAAGGTCGCGATCGACTCCACCTGCGAGTTGCGCAGATTGATCGGATTGAAGTCGAACTTCATGAAATAGAGCAGCGGCAGACCGGCCAGCGCGACCAATATCGTGCCGGTGATGATGATGACGCGATGCCGCTCGAGAAAGTCATCGACCGGCGCCAGGAAGGCATAGCCAACCGGCTCGCTTTCGCCGGGCGGGTTGAGCAGCGTCAGCATCGCCGGCAACGTCGTGATGCTGGTGATGAACGCCACCAGCATGCCGGCACCGGCGATCTTGCCGAGTTCGGAAATGCCCTTGTAATCGGTCGGCAGGAAGCACAGGAAACCGGCGGCGGTCGCCATCGCCGCGAGCGACAGCGGGACCGCCGAGCGGCGGGCCGCGCTCTCCAGCGCGAGCACCAGGTCATCGTTCTTGAAGCGCTCCGAACGGTAGCGGACACTGAACTGGATGCCGAAATCCACGCCGAGGCCGACAAACAGCACTGCGAACGCGACCGACAGCAGATTGAGCGAACCCACCATCATCAGGCCGACCGCGGTGGTGATCGCAAGGCCGACGAACAGGTTCACGAACACGGCGAAGATGATCTTGCCTGAATGCAGCGCCATCCAGAGAATCACGAGCACGATCACGACGGTGCCGATGCCGTTGACGATCGCGCCATCCTGGACGGTGGCGTATTCCTCATTGGCGATCGGAACCGGTCCGGTCAGCCGCACGCGCGCGCCATACTCGCCCGCGAAATTCAACTCCTTGGCCGCCTGCCGGATCGCGTCGGTGGCTTCCTTGCCGGGCTCGAGCGCGTTGTAGTCGACCTTCGGCTTGAATTCGATGAAGGCGCGCTTGTCGGAATCGGCGAGCGGCTTGTCGCTGACAAGTTCGCGCCACGAGAACGTCGCCGTTCCCTTGCCCAGGATGTTCTCGACGGTCTGCGAGATCAGGTTGAAGGGCCGTTCCGCATTGTCGAGCTTGACCTGGCCGCGCTTGACGCCGGCAAGACCGGTTTCCAGCGCGCCGGTCAAACCGCGGATCGACGGATCGCCGGCCATGATTTCGATCAGCGGGGCGGCGGCTTCGAGCTGCCCGGCGACCTTGCCGACCTCCTCCACGGGCAGGAACAACAGCCCGTTCTTCTCGAAGAACTCGCCTGAACCGAGCGGCTGCACCGATTCGAAATTCTTGGTGTCGCCCGCAAGCTTATCGGCCAGCGCCTTGCCGGCGGCACTGGTGAGCTCGGGGGTCGGGCCCTCGACGACGGCCAAAATCAGCTTTTCGCGATCGAACGCCTTCTCAAACTGGTTGTCGCGCTTGCGCCAGTCCAGGTCGGGCGAAATCAGCGTGTTGATGTCGGTATTGATGGAGAAATTGCGAGCCGCATAGAAGCCCGCGCCAATCGCGAGGAGCAGCGAAAAGACGACGATGAGGGTGGCAAACCGCGTGCACGTTCTAACAATTGAGACAACCAGGCTGGTCAGCACATCATTTCTTTCTAAGTCTTAATAGGGAGCTTGCCGAAAACGTCCGCTGTCTAGCGGAGTTCCGGGGGGCGATCTACATCGGGCGATCTATTGTTGTGGTTACTGTCAGAGAGGCCCCGCGTAGAGAAGGCAAAACGGCCGAAATGGCATTGAGAAACCCCATATAGACGCCCAGTGCGGGCGAGAAAGTGACGAAACGGTGAGGAATCGGACAGAATTCGGGTATTAAGATACCTCAATCGACCTCAAGCCGAACACGGCCTTTTGCGTTCCGGCTTTTCTAGACGCTAATTTTTTGACACAAAGCCCTGTGCTTCCATGTGCTTGGGTGGATTACCCCCGGAACGGTGGTGCGGTTATTGCAGTTTGTTCGGCCGAGCCCGGCAGGACTGACTGCACGAAGGCATTTGAATGAATTTGGTGCAACTTGCGTAATGAGCGTCCCATGGAAGTATATCTTGCGCAGCCCCGCGGATTTTGCGCGGGCGTCGTGCGTGCCATCGAGATCGTCGAGCGTGCGCTGCAGAAATACGGCCCGCCGGTCTATGTCCGTCACGAGATCGTGCATAACAAGTACGTGGTCGAAAGCCTGAAGAACAAGGGCGCGATCTTCGTTGAAGACCTGTCGGAAGTTCCCCCGCTCGCCGTTACCGTGTTCAGCGCCCATGGCGTGGCCCGCAGCGTCGAGGAAGAGGCGGCCGCCCGCGGCCTGCCCGTCCTCAATGCCACCTGCCCCCTCGTCACCAAGGTCCACAATCAGGGCAAACGGTATATGTCGAAGGGCCGGGCCCTGATTCTGATCGGCCATGCCGGCCACCCCGAGGTCGAGGGAACCATGGGTCAGGTTCCCGGAACGGTCCTTTTGGTCCAGAACGTCGATGACGTGGCCTCCCTGACCCTCCCAATCGACACCCCGGTGGCCTATATTACCCAGACGACCCTCAGCGTTGACGACACAAAGGACATAATTGCGGCCCTTCAGGCCCGTTTTACAGATATTCAAGGCCCCGACATCCGGGATATCTGCTATGCGACACAGAACCGCCAATCTGCGGTAAGGGACCTGAGCAAACTGGTTGACGTCATTTTGGTGGTGGGGGCCGCCAATAGTTCCAACTCAAACAGGCTTCGCGAAATCGGCACCGAGGTCGGGGTCGCGAGTTATCTCATTGCCGATGGCAGCGAGTTGAACCCTGATTGGCTTAAGGATGCGAAGGCCGTCGGCATCACGGCGGGCGCCTCGGCGCCCGAAGTTTTGGTCGACGACGTGATCGAGGCTTTGAGACGTATCGGACCCGTCAAGGTGTCGGTGCTTCCTGGGAGGGAAGAAAATATCGAATTCCGGCTTCCAGCCGAACTGACTGCGGGCTGATCCATTCACGAGTTACGACGACTAAGGTCCAGAAAGAAATCCTGTAATGGCAATACCGTTCTTCAAGGAGTTGCGTATCGGCGGCTATCTGATCAAGCAGAAGCTGCTTGGCCGGAAGCGCTATCCGCTGGTGCTGATGCTCGAACCGTTGTTTCGCTGCAACCTCGCCTGCGTCGGCTGCGGCAAGATCGACTATCCCGATGCGATCCTCAATCGCCGCATGTCGGCGCAGGAGTGCTGGGACGCGGCCGATGAATGCGGCGCACCGATGGTGGCGATCCCGGGCGGCGAGCCCCTGATCCACAAGGAGATCGGCGAAATCGTGCGCGGCCTCGTGGCGCGCAAGAAGTTCGTCTCGCTCTGCACCAACGCGTTGCTGCTGGAAAAGAAGCTCGATCTGTTCGAGCCCTCGCCCTATTTGTTCTTCTCGGTGCATCTGGACGGCCTGAAGGATCACCACGACAAGGCGGTGTCGCAGAAGGGCGTGTTCGACCGCGCGGTTTCGGCGATCAAGGCTGCGAAGGCGCGCGGCTTTACCGTCAACGTCAACGCCACGATCTTCGACGGGCACGCGGCGGAAGAGATCGCCAAGTTCCTCGACTTCACCACCGAACTCGGTGTCGGTGTTTCGATGTCGCCGGGCTACGCCTATGAGCGTGCGCCGGACCAGGAGCACTTCCTCAACCGCACCAAGACCAAGAAGCTGTTCCGCGACGTCTTCGCCCTCGGCAAGGGCAAGAAGTGGAACTTCATGCATTCCGGCCTGTTCCTCGACTTCCTGGCGGGCAACCAGAGCTACGAATGCACCCCGTGGGGCATGCCGGCGCGCAACATTTTCGGCTGGCAGAAGCCCTGCTACCTGCTCGGCGAGGGCTACACCAAGACCTTCAAGGAATTGATGGAGACCACCGACTGGGAGACCTACGGCACCGGCAAGTACGAGAAGTGCGCCGACTGCATGGCGCATTGCGGCTATGAGCCGACCGCCGCCAATGCCGCGCTGGTCAATCCGCTGAAGGCGATGTGGGTGGCGCTGCGCGGCGTCCGGACATCAGGTCCGATGGCGCCCGAGATCAACCTCGATAAGCAGCGTCCGGCGCAGTACATCTTCTCCTCGGAAGTGCAGAAGCGCCTGTCGGAGATCCGCAAGGACGAGGCGTCTGCCGCAGCCGCCAAGCAGCAGCAAAAGGCCTCCACGGCCGCCTGAAGCCTTGCCGAGACCGCAACGCGGCTTGCCCGCGTTGCTTGAAGGCGAGACTCAAAACAAAGAAGCACAAACGAAAATGCCGTCGCACATGCGACGGCATTTTTCGTTGCAGCGGACCAGAGCATTATCGGTTCTGATTTAATCAGAACCGAAGCTCTGGACTCTTGTTTTGACGCTCTTCACGCGAACCGGTATCCACTTCGCTCGAAAACGCTCTATTTCAGCGGTCGTCAGGCGTTGGCCGCGGCCAGCCCCTCGCCGCCGGAGATGAAGCCGCGGCAGCCGCGCAGCGAACGCAGCGCACGATTGAAATCGATGCCCGTGGACACCAGCGCGCGCAACGTTCTCGGATTGCGCGCGACGCCGCGCAGCACCTTGCGCAGGTCGATATCGCCGTTCGGCTTGATCGCGCTCTTGGCCAAAGCCGGCAGCGCACGGCCGGCGGGATCGGAGATGACGCGGAGCGCCGCGAACGGAATGCCTGCCTTGGCCGCATAGGCCGCCGCGATATGGCTTTCCATGTCGACCGCCGCAGCCCCCGTCTCCGAATGCAGCGCGGCCTTGCAGGCGGTCGCCGCAATCACCCGCTCCACTCCGGCCAGACCGCCGCGAATCACGCGCCGCCGCCGCAGCGCGGCGCTGGCAATCACTTCCTCGTTGAGCGCCAGACCGGCCAGAAAGCGGGTATCGCCGGCCAGAACCTCGGTCGCGACCACGACATCGCCCGACTTCAGCGACGGATCGAGCCCGCCAGCGACGCCGAAGGAGATGACACCCCTGAATGTCGATGAATCCAGTGTCGCGAGCAGCGCGCGCAATTGCTGCGGATCGCTACTGCTGCAGATCACGATCATGCCTGGACCGGCCGCAATGCGGGCCTCTTGTACCAAGCCTGTAACGATCAAAACCGGTCGCGGATCAATTTGATTGAGATCACCCGAATTGAGATCACTCGAATTGTCCACGATCGCGGCGGCCCCCGCCCCCAAAGTCACATCCCGACCCCTACCACCCTGCTGTTGGTGCTTCTCAAATTCCGATACCGCGCCATCGCCCAGAGCGGAAAGAACTTCGAGTAGCCATGATAACGCAAATAAAACACCCGCGGAAACCCCGTAGCCGTGTAGCGCGGCTCATCCCACAGCCCTTTTTCGGTCTGTGTGGTTTTTAGGTACTCCACACCACGCGCAACTGCCGGATTCCCGACCTCGCCCGCTGCCATCAGTCCAAGCAAGGCCCATGCCGTTTGGGAGGAGGTCGATGGTGCGGCCTCGAATCCCCTGTAGTCCAGCCGGTAGCTGGCCGCATCCTCGCCCCAGCCGCCGTCCTGATTCTGAATCGATAGCAGCCAATCGACCGCCTTGCGAATCATTGGGTCCTGATGATCGACACCTGCGACATTTAGCGCACAGAGCACCGACCAGGTGCCGTAGACGTAATTCAGCCCCCAGCGGCCGTACCACGAGCCTTCGGCAAGCTGGGTGCGGCGCAGATAGTCGATGCCGTCGGCAACAGCCTTGCTGGTTGCGGCGGTTTCACCGAGTTGCGCCAGCATCGAGACGCAGCGCGCGGTGACGTCCTCGGTCGGCGGATCGAGCAGCGCGCCGTGGTCGGAGAACGGGATGTTGTTGAGATAATATTCGAGGTTGTTGACGTCGAAGGCGGCCCAGCCGCCATCGCGGCTCTGCATGCCCTCGATCCACTCGCGGCCGCGCGCGATCGCGGTATCGTACTCGTTGCTTCCGGACTGCTTGCGCGCACGGTCCATCGCCATGACAACGACTGCGGTGTCATCAAGATCCGGATAGTAGGCGTTGTTGTACTGGAACGCCCAGCCGCCCGGCCGCACGTCGGGACGCTTCACCGCCCAGTCGCCCTTGATGTCGAGAACCTGCTTCGGGACCAGCCAGTCCAGCGCCTGCTTGGTCTGCGGCAGCATTTCCGTGCCGCCCGCTTCGATCATTGCGTGGCAGGTCAGCCCGGTGTCCCACACCGGTGACACACATGGCTGGCAATAGGCTTCGTGTTCGCCGATCACGAGCAATCTATCGATACCCCGGCGCGTGACGGCGCGCGGCGGGTAATCCACCGGCTTGCCGAACGCCTCATACATCATCACGGTGTTGGCCATCGGCGGATAGATCGCGCCAAGACCATCCTCGCCGTTCAGCCGCTCTTCGATGAAGGCCACGGCCTCGTCGATCGCGCGGGCACGAAGCTTTTTGGGAAACAGCGGTTCGATCGTGCGCAGGACGACATCGAGCGAGCGGAACAGCATGAACCAGCCCCAGCTCTGATGCGGCGCCTTCGCCGTCATGCCCACCGACTTCGGATCCTGCAGGAACAATTCGTCGATGCCGACGCCTTTGGGATTCTTTGCCAGCGGCTTCAGCGCCGCCAGCACCATCAGCGGCACGATCGTGGTGCGCGCCCAGTAGGAGATCTTGTTGATATGGAACGGCGACCACATCGGCAGCAGCATGATCTCGATCGGCAGCACCGGTACCGCGCGCCAGGTCAGCACGCCGTAGAAAGCCAGCAGGAAGCGGGTGAACACGTTGACTTTGGCGGCCCCGCCGCGCGAACGGATCGCCTCGCGCGCCCGCACCATGTGCGGCGCATCGACGGAATCGCCGATCATCTTCAGCGCGAAATAGGACTTCACGCTGGCGCTCATGTCGAACGCACCGTCCTGCACCAGCGGCCAGCCGCCATGATTGCCTTGCGTGCGCCTGATATAGTTGGCGATCTTGGCTTCGAGTTCGCTATCGACGGGCTCGGCGAGATAGTGGCGCAGCAGCACATATTCCGACGGGATCGTGCTGTCGGCTTCCAGCTCGAATACCCAGTGCCCGTCGGATTGCCGATAGCCGAGCAGCGCCTGCGTCGCCGAGGAGATCGATTTCTCCAGGGCGACGGGATCGACTGCCGCGATGGGATCGGCGACAACGCTGTGATCGACGGAAGACATTTCGTCAGACATCCCTCTGTTCGCGATCGCGCACCGTAAAGCCGGTCACGCTCTCTTCCAGTCAGGCCATCATGCTCTGGCCAGAACCAGATCGGCCGCGCGGTCACCCGACCGCACCGATCCCTCGATGGTTGCCGGCAACCCCGTATCAGTCCAGTCCCCGGCGAGAAACAGGTTTTTGTAAGCGGTGACCGGGCCCGGCCGCAGCGCGTTCTGCTCCGGCGTCGCCTCGAACGTAGCACGGCGTTCGCGCACGATCTGCCAGGGCGGTAATTCGCCCTGCACGCCTCCTGCCTTGCAGACGTCGCGCCAGATCGCCTGCGCGAGTTCTTCACGCGGCATATCGACCAAACGGTCGCCATTGCTGATGGTGACCGACAGGCGCTGCGGGAACGCAAACAGCCATTCCACCAATCCACCGACGACGCCAAGGATCGGCGCCGCATCCCTTGGCGGATCGAAGCGGAAATGCGCATTGACGATGGCGCGAAATTTCGTCGGCGTTTTGAGACCCGGCAGCAACGACGCGGCGGGACGCGGCGGAACAGCGAGCACCACGACATCGTCGGGCGCCAGCGAAATCGCATCGTCGCCGAACTTCAGTTCCCCGACATGGCTAGCGTTCATCCCGAATTCACGCAGCTCATGCCCGAGCTGAACGCTGGCGCCCTTGTCCTGCAGCAGCTTGATCGCAGGTTCGATCAGCACCGAACTCAACCCGTCGCGGGCGATCAGCGGCCGGCAGGCCTGGCCGCCGGCCAACAGAGTTTCACGGACGATCGCGCCGGCCAGCCCCGCCGAGCCCTCCGGCGGATCGACGTTGAGCGCGGCCAGCAGCAACGGCTGCACCAGCCGCTGGTACAGCGTGCCCTCGCAGGGGATCGCCTTGCCAACCAGTTTGTCCGTCCCTGCCCAGATCAGCGGCATCAGTGCGAGATAATCGCGCAAGGACGTGTCGGGCACCCGGCGCGCCTCGTCGAACACCCACAGCGGCAGCCGGCCATCGCCGAGATCGAGCTGCCAGCGCTGGCCGGTCGAGACGTCGCAGAAGGGAAACTGCGCGCGCTTCGGTCCGACCAGTCCCGCCTCGGTGCCGATCGAGCGCGCATAGGCCAGCGCATGGCTGTTGCCCGACAGCAGCAGGTGATTGCCATTGTCGATCATCAAATTGGTGGCGGCGTCGAAATAGGAGCGGCAACGGCCGCCGGTCGTTTGCGTGGCCTCGTGGACGCACACCCTGTAATTGGCGTTCGCGAGCCGGACGGCGGCGGAGAGGCCGGAAATGCCGGCGCCGATGATGTGAGCGGTTTTTTGCATCAGATGATCGCGTAACGGAGAAGGATGCCGATCTTGGCCATCTTGGTGACGCGGACCGGCGCGCGCGGCGCGGCAAAGCCCCGTTCCAGCAACAGGTCGAGGATCGCGCGGTAATATTTCGACATGATGCGGGGCGCGCGCACCTTGCGTCGCGAATTGCGCTTCATGATCTCGTCGGCTTTCTCGAAATACGCCTTGGCCCGTTCCGCCAGCGGCTGGCAAACTTTCGGCAAAGCGCGTTCGACGATCACCTTCTGCGGGTCGTCGCTCGTGATCCCGGCATGCAGCAGGGCTTCACGCGGCAGATACAGACGGCCGAGGGTGGCGTCTTCATCGATGTCGCGCAGTATGTTGGTCAGTTGCAGTGCGCGGCCAAGATGATGCGCGAGTTCAACGCCGTCATTCTCCGGAAGGCCGAACACCCGTACCGACAAACGCCCGACGGCGCTCGCGACGCGGTCGCAATAAAGGTCGAGCGTTGCGAAATCCGGCGCACGGATGTCCTGCGGCACGTCCATTTCCATGCCGTCGACGACGGCCAGAAAATCCTCGCGCTTGAGGCCGAAGGTCCGCACCGGGGCGACGTAATCCTGCAGGCGTGCCGGCGGACGGCCCTGATAGAGCGCGTCGATATCGTCACGCCATTGCTGGAGGCCGGCGAGCCGCTCGGGCCGCGGTTCGTGGGAATCGGCGATGTCGTCGACCTGCCGGCAAAAACTGTAGATCAGGAACATCGCCTCGCGCTGGTCGCGCGGCAGGATGCGCATCGCGGCATAGAACGAACTGCCCGACGCGGTGGTGCCGTAATTTGCGTCGGCCGCCGCCGTCTCTGATGTCATGCGCCAGCCGCCGGGTTCGACACGGGCCGCCGGCCCACCGCGCGGCGCGCGATCTCGCTGGCGACACCGCCGAGGCTTTGCGCCAGCAATTCGAGCGGACTGAGATGCACGCGCTCAGCGAGCGGATCGCGCACCTTCAGCAAGCCTACGATCTTGTCGGCAAAGGCCTGGATCACCGAAATTTCGAGGCCGAGGCGGAAATCCTTCACTTCGGCCGCCAGCGATTTGCTTTCGTTGAGCACGGTCTCGGTCCGCACCGCGAGCGCCTGCAGGCACTTCAGCAAAGCGGGCGGTGACTTCGCCTCGCCCAGCATCTCGACCGTAGCACCGGCGGCTGCGAGCGCTTCGCGCGGCAGATAGACACGGTTGAGGTCGCGAAAATCCTTGGCGCAATCCTGCAGGTGGTTATTGATCTGCAGGCCGGCGCACAGCGCATCGGAGGCGGCCCAGGTCGAGGTGCTCTCGCCGTGGACGTCGAGCATGAAGCGGCCGACCGGCATCGCCGAGTAGCGGCAATAATGGATCACGTCGTCCCAGTTCTCGTAACGCAGCTTGGTGACGTCCATCCGGAACGCAATCAGCACGTCGAGCGCGTGGCGCGGCGGCATCTCGCGCGCGGCGAGCGCGTGGCGCAGGCTGACCGCCTCCTTCTGGGTGTCGCCCTTGCCGAGCAACTCCGCTTCAAAGAGGTCGAGAAGCCTCAGCTTTTCGTCTGGCGGCAACGTCGCGTGATCGGCGATGTCGTCGGCCGTCCTGACGAAATTGTAGAAGCTGAGAATCAGCGCCCGGTGACGCGGATGAATGATCCACGACGCGACCGGAAAGTTCTCGTCACGGTGGGTTTTTCCGGATCGCAGTTCGCTCGCGCTGGTCATCAAAAGCTGGCTACATTGGTCCAAATGGCGGCACGCGCCGATATCAGGCGCATGCGACGGATCGCGAGCCCCATATAGGGGAATACGCCGCCAAAACCAATGCTATCTGGGGCATCAAGCCCATGCCGCCGCCCGGCAAACATACCGGAACGGGCCTTGCGACGGTTAACCGATGTGGGCGCGGGTTATTGCCCGTGGCTTTTCAGCACCTGGTCGCAGGCAGCCGTGATCTTCGGGCGATTTTGTTGCAGGCAGGCCAGGATGGTGAAATCGCCCTGATCAATCACCGCGCGGCAAAAGCGCTGCACGTCACGGGAGCACGCCTTTTGCTCTTCCGGCGTTCCACTGCGCTGCTGGGCGAAGGCATCCGATGACACCGCGATCGACAATAAAGAGAGAGCCAAGAAAAGTTTACGCATCGTATTCCTTCATTTCGGCAGCAAGAAATCCTGTTCCCGAATCGTGTTTCAGCATCGCCGGGACGGATTTGTTTGAAGACGCCGCGTAGCGCAGCAATGAGCAAACGACAAGCACTGGTAAATGCGGCCAAATTTGCGACGGCGCCGCTAATCCATCAACCAATTGATATATAACGCCTATTTTCAACATATTTTTCTTCGCACTTGGCTGTTGCGGACAGGCCCCCGCAAAGCTAGATGCTGCCGACGAAGCTCGACGGATATTTCTTGATTCCAGTGCGTGAAAATGCCGCCTGTCGGGGCGCTATCGCCGCAGCTGGCATTTTGTCATTTGAACCTAACATATCGCGGGAACACTAAATCTTCGATGTGGGCGAGACGTGTCTTTGAAAGAACGTCTATTTTGATGGGAAAATCACAATGAAAATGTTTGGTTCCAGCCTGTTTGGTCAGGCTCTCACGGCCGTCGGCGTTGGCGCCGCGCTGATGTTGTCGGTCTCCGCAGGCTACACGCAGGCGGGAGGCCCGTTTGCCGGTTTTGACGGAAATTGGGCGGGCGCAGGCACGGTCGCGCTGTCCAACGGCACCACGGAAAACATCCGCTGCAAGGCCGACTACAAGGTCAACGCGAACGGGCTCGGCCTGAAGCAGAACCTGAACTGCGCCAGCGACAGCTACAAATTCGTTCTCTCCAGCGACGTCACCAGCCAGGGTGACCGTATCTCCGGCAACTGGAGCGAGAAGAGCCGCAACATCTTCGGCAACCTGCAGGGCACCGCGGGCGGCGGACAGATCGACGTGTTCGTCGAGGCGTCCGGATTTGCGGCCAATTTGAACTTGCGGACCAACGGCACCAAGCAGATCGTCCAGATCAGCTCCAAGGGCGAAATCCGCGGCGTCAACATCACGCTGACGAAGACCTGATCAAGCGGTCCTCTTTAGTATCAGAGCCAGGTTCTGTTGATTCAGAACCTGGCTCTTTTCGTATCGACGGCTTCTTGAATTGACGGCTTGACCCGCTGCTCTGCCGATCTGCTATTTTGCCGGCTTGGCGTGAGCGCCGGTGCCACGGATCTTGTCCGACAGGTTGATCAGGAACATCGACGTCGGCCGCAGGATGAAGAGATCCGCGACCAATGCTGCGACCATCGAGAACGCGCTGAGCCAGCCAAACAGGCGCAGCGACGGCAGGTCCGAAAACACCGTCACGACGAGGCCGCAGGCCAGCACCACCGTGGTCAGGATCAACGCCGGGCCGACCAGCACGGTGGCGCGTTCCACCGCCAGTTCCGGACTGATGCCGGGCTTCGACTCCAGCCGCAAGCGGTTCAGGAAGTGGATCGTCGCGCTGAGGCCGAGGCCGAACGACACCGTCAGCGCCACCACGCTGGCGAATTGCAACCCCTCGTCCATCAGCCACAGCACCATGCCCGACGCCACCACGGGGAAGATGCCCGGCAGGATGCAGGAGAACATCACCACGACCGAGCGGAACGCGAGGCCGATGAAGATCGCGACCAGCAGGAATTCGATCGTGAGGCCGTGGTTGAGCTTCTGGATCATGTTGGCGCTGTTGCGCGCGGCGATCGCCGACAGGCCCGTCACCGCGATCTCATAGCCGGGATGCTCGGCGCGCACCTTGTTGAGCGCCGCGTCGAGCTTGTCGACCACCGGCAGGATCTCGCTTGAATCGAGATCGGGCACGCGGCCCGACACCACCACGGCGTCCTGATCGGCCGAGATGAAGCGCCGCACCAGATGTTCGGGGATGACGCTGACATATTCCTTCAGCGTCCCGACATCGCTGCTGCCGGCCTTCTCGGAAAGCCAGCGGCGCAGCGTTTCCAGCGACCAGACATTGCCGACGCCGGCCGCGGTTTCCACCATCGAATGGACGTCGGCGATCGTCTTCAGGGTGTCCGGCGAGTAGAGCGAGGCGCCCTTGGGGAATTCGATCAGCACGTCGATCGGATTGGCGCCGGTGAGCTTGGCATCGAGCCGGCTCGACGCCGCCACCGCCTGGCGCTTGTCAGGCACCTGGTCGGCGAGCCGGTAGCGCGGCTCCAGCGTGGCGTAGATATAGCCGAGACCGGCAACCAGGATCACCGCCAGCAGGCTGAACAGCCCGGGGCGGCTCACCATGCGCACGGCGATCCAGTAACAGAAATTGCGCAGCGCCTGAACGCCGGCGTCGGCGCCCTGGAATTTCACCGCCATGATCTTTTCGTTGCGCACCAGAAGCACGCCGAAGGCGGGCACCAGCGACAGCACCGCGATCAGCGCGATGATGGTGGCGGCAAGGCCCGCCTCGCCGAACTTGCGGATCAATTCGGAGTCGGAGAATTGCAGCGCGATGAACGAGATGCCCGCGGTGCCGTGGGTGAGCACGCAGGCCGGCCCCACCACCAGCACGGCGTTCTTGAAGGCCGTGTATTTGTCCTGCCCCGCGATCAGCCGGTCGCGCGCCGCGAAGGTCAGCTGCATCGAATCGGAGAAGCTGATCACCATGATGAGCGGCGTCATCACGTTCAGGAACATGTTGAGATTGAATCCGGCCCAGCCGAGACCGCCGAGCGCGAGCAGGATCGCGATGATCGGCGGGAAGGCCGCGATGATCATGAACGATATCTTGCGGAAGAAGATGATCGCGATGATGCAGCCGGCCAGGATGCCGAGGATGTTGTAGGTCAACCCGTCGCGCTTGACCGCGTTGCGGATCTCGAGCTGCATGACCGGAACGCCGGACAGCTGCGCATTGAGCCCGCTGCCGGCGAGATCGTCGGCCATGATCTTGCGGATATCGGCGATCACCCTGGAGAGGTCTTTGCTGGCGACGATCGATGGTTCAAGCGACAGCACCATCAGCGCCAGCGTGCCGTCCTCGGACAACAATTTGCCGCGAATGATCTCGTTGGTCTTCACGGTCTCGACGAATTTGTCGTAGGCCGCGCCTTCCGGCAACTCGGAGGGGAACAGCGCCGCCGGCAGCTTGCCGCGTTCGGGTGCCTGACGCGCCGAAAACAGCGAGACCAGACCGCGCACGCCATCGACCAGTTGCAGGTCGGTGACCATGTCGCGGATCTTTTCGAGATTGGGCCGCGCCAGCAACCTCTTGCCTTCGACCACGACCAGCACGTCGAATTCGGTCGCCGGGAAGCGCTTTGTGACGGCCTCGTACTGCTTGTAGTCCTTGGAATCCGAGCGGAACAGCTGGCTCAGCGAATCGTCGATCTTGATGCGCTGGATTCCGAAGATCGCCGCGATCATCAGGGCCGCCAGGATGAGGCAGGACAGGATGGGCGCCTTGACCGCGATCAGCCCCATGCGCTCGAGCCCGAAGGCGATGCTCTGCCCGGGCGGCGGCGGCTCCTCGATTTCCTCGACGTGGACCCGACTTTCAATGTTCTTTTCGAGCATGCCCTGTCCAGTTCTCACGTCGGCTTGAATTGTAGCTTGGGTTGCGGGCGCGGATGCGGCTCAGTCAGCCCCATATCTGATTGGCGCTGATTGGCGCTAGCCCTTGAAATCACGCGGTAAATTAACCGCCGCCGTTTTACAGGCCCGGACCGCATACGGCAAGCGCGCGGCGGGGGTCAAATCGCCGTGCAGATCACGAAAATCAGCGCTAAGTCTCTGATTTGTCACACTTGAACTAACCAGCCCCGATCCGCGCCGGCGCCGCGCCGCCGCTTTCATCTTTTAGTGCGACGCCCGTGACCTGCCGGGCCAGCCCCTCGCGCACCAGCCAGGCGATCTTGAAGGCGGCTTCATCGTAGCTCAGCCCCGCGCCGTGGATGTTGGAGACGCAGTTGCGCATCGCGTCGGTGAGGCCGATGCGCGGCGCAAAGGTCAGATAGGCCCCGAGGCTGTCCGGCGCCGACAGGCCCGGCCGCTCGCCGATCAGCATCAGGACCATCCGCGCGCCGAACATGGCGCCGATCTCGTCACCCAGCGCCACGCGCGCGCCGGAGACAACCGCGGTACCGCCGGGCTGGATCCCGGCTTCCTTCAATCGCGGAACCAGATGGCGAACCAGTTCGACCGCATGGACATTGACCGCCGCCGGCGAGAGGCCGTCGCCGACCACGATGGCCAGCTGGCACGGGCCACCGCTTCGATCGGCCAGCGCGCGTTGCGAGGCCGGATCGAGCATGCGTCCGAGATCGGGGCGGCGCAGATAATCGCGCCGGTTGCGCGCCTGACTGGAGAGGAGAACCGGCGCCAGTCCAAGAAGACCGTTAAGACTGGCCAATCCCTCGACGAGACGCGACGTGTCGAAGGCGCCATGAACCGCATCGCGGGCCCGTGCGTGGTCGAGGGTAAAGGCGAGCAGCGCCTCGGTCGGCATGCTGGCGCCGGCCCGGCCAAGCCCGACGCGCGCCGGCGTCAGCTCCCGCAGATCGCTCAGCGAACGGGACGGCGGCGCCGGCGTTTTCATATCGGCACCTGTTTTGTTTGACGCGTCTTCTACCGCAGATAAGTCTACGCAAGCTGCGTAAACTTGATTGCTATGCGAACCGGTACCCACATCGCTCGAAAACGCTCTGGTTACTCGGCGGGGACCGAGGCCTCGCGCAGCCGGATCGAATAGTTCGATGCGCTCTGCTGGCCGCCGGAGGCTGCACGCGCGAACAAGATCAGATGATGCGCGATCATCGCCGAACCGATCAGGCCCTCGATGTCGCCCTGCCGCAGCCGCCGCAGCGCGAATTTCCAGAACGCCTTCCGGTAGTCGCCGAGCACCCCGACTTTCCAGAAGATATTGCGCAGCATGATCAGGCCGCGCCGGATATTGGCCCAGCTGCGCATCTCCGGGCTGACAGGCCTTTTGATACGGTTGGCGTAGGTGTATTCGCACTGGTACTGATAGCGCGCGAACAGCCGCGCGGGTTCATAGGCGAATTCCATGCATTTGCGCCATGAACTGACCACCTGGTCATAGGGCAGCAGGAAAGCGACATTGGAGTCGCGGCTTTCGTCTTCCTCAAGCAGCCGACCTTCCTTTTGCAGGCGATCCCACAGCGGCGTCTTCGGCAGCGCCTGCAGCAGGTTGATCGTCAGCAGCGGAATCCGGGATTCATCGACAAAGGCCAGCAACGCGTCGGCGGTCTCGGGCTTGTCGGTATCGAGACCCATGATGATGCCGGAGACGACCTCCATGCCATAGGAATTGATGGTGTGGATGCCTTCCAGGATCGGGACCATCATGTTGTGGTCCTTGTGCATCGCCTTCAGCGCGTCGGGATCGGGAGTCTCGATGCCGCAGAACACGGTGACGAAGAAAGCCTCCTGCATCAGCTGGAGAATCTCCGGCCGCTTGGCGATGTTCAGCGTCGCCTCGCACGCGAGCCGCGTGATGTAGCCGGTTCGCTTCTGCCATTCGACAAGATGCGGCAGCAGGTCGAGCGCCGCCTTGCGGTTGCCGATGAAATTGTCATCGACGAAATAAACCGTGTCGGTCATTCCACATTCGCGCAGCTTGTCGAGTTCGGCGATGATCTGCTGCGGTGATTTCAGGCGCGGATTGCGCCCATAAAGGCCGGGGATGTCGCAGAACTCGCACTGATACGGACAGCCGCTCGAATACTGGATACTGCCGAGGAGATATTTTCTGGTCTCGGCGAGTTCATAGGCCGGGATCGGAAATTCCGTCATCGCGAGGCGATCGGCGGTCTTCAGCACCACCTGCTGCTCAGGCCGTGACGGGTCGCGCGCCAGCCGCGCGATCAAATCATTGGTCGCGTCGCCGAGTTCGCCAACATGGAGATAATCGAACGAGGGATAGTAATCCGGGCACGCGCTGACCGACGGCCCGCCGATCGCAACAGCGAGGTCGAAGGCGTGGGCGCGGCGGCAGATGTCGTTCATCTGCTGGCGCTGGATGTGCATGCCGCTGACGAATACCGCTTCCGCCCACTCGAAATCTTCCCTGGTGGCGGGGCGGAGGTTTTCGTCGACGAAGCGGACCGACCAGTTGGCCGGCAAATAGGCCGCGATCAGCAGCAACCCCTGCGGCGGCATGAAAGCCTGGACGCCGTCGGTCAAAGGGTAGGCATACTCGAACGTGCCAAAAGAAGACGTGTATCGCGGGAAGACACACAGGATGCGCCGTGCCGTCTCAATGCCTTCAGCTCTCATCAAACTTCCTCAGCCAAAGCCCTGTCACAAAGTTAAGCACGTCATTGAAGGGTGGGCCAGAAATTCTTCAAGATTGTGGCGGCCCCTTATAACCCGCTGGCGGCCCGATGGTTGCGTGACAGGTTAGTCACGGCGCGCGTCCGGACGGTTCAAGCGATCAGCCGTGACGCAAATTCGGGTAGCAGGCCCGCGTCACCCGCAAGGCGGAAATCGGCGCCGGCAAGCCCGCTGCGCAGCAGCCAGTCGTCGAATTCGGGTGCCCGTTTCAAGCCGAACAGGTCCCGGACATAGAGCGCATCGTGGAATGAGGTGGACTGATAGTTCAGCATCACGTCATCCGCGCCCGGGACCCCCATGATGAAAGTAACGCCGGCGGCCGCCAGCAGCGTCAGCAGATTGTCCATGTCGTCCTGATCGGCCTCGGCATGGTTGGTGTAGCAGACGTCGACGCCAAGCGGCAGGCCGAGCAGCTTGCCGCAGAAATGGTCCTCCAGCCCGGCGCGGATGATCTCCTTGCCGTCATACAGGTATTCCGGGCCGATAAAGCCGACCACGCTGTTGACCAGCAAGGGATCGAAGGCGCGCGCCACCGCATAGGCCCGCGCTTCCAGCGTCTGCTGATCGACATTGTGATGGGCGCCAGCCGACAGCGCCGAGCCCTGCCCGGTCTCGAAATACATCACATTGTCGCCGACGGTACCGCGGCGTAGCGATAACCCGGCCTGCCACGCCTCCCGCAACAGCGCCAGATCGACGCCAAAGCTGCGGTTGGCGGCCTCGGTCCCTGCAATCGACTGGAATACGAGATCGACGGGCGCGCCCTGCCCGATCAGCCCGAGCGTGGTGGTGACATGGGTGAGCACGCAGCCCTGGGTCGGGATCTGCAGCCGCGCGATGACGCCGTCGAGCAGGCGCACCAATTCGCCGATCACGGCCGGATCGTCGCTCGCCGGGTTGATGCCGATACAGGCATCTCCCGATCCGAGCAGGATGCCGTCGAGGATCGAGGCGGTAATGCCCCTGGCGTCGTCAAAGGGATGGTTGGGCTGCAGGCGGACGCTCATGCGTCCCTTCAGGCCGATGGTGTTGCGAAACGCCGTTGTCACGGCGCATTTCTTTGCGACCAGGATGAGATCCTGGTTGCGCATCAATTTGGACACGGCGGCGGCCATTTCCGGCGTGATCCCGCGCGATATCTGCTTCAGCACCGCGGAGGTCGCCGCGTCCGAGAGCAGCCAGTCGCGAAACCCGCCCACCGTCAGCGACGAGATGGCGGCAAAGCCTGCCGCATCGTGGCTATCGACGATCAGCCGGGTGACCTCGTCGTCCTCGTAAGGCACCACCGTCTCGCTCAGGAACTGCTTGAGCGGGACATTCGCGAGCGCCATCCGCGCCGCAATCATCTGCTGGGCGCTGTCGGCTGCGACGCCGGCCAGGCGATCGCCGGAACGCGGCGGCGTCGCCTTGGCAAGCAGGTCGCGCAAATCGTCGAAGACGTAAGAGGTGGCATCGATGGCTTGGCGATAGACCATGCTGATTTCCAGGCCCCTGCTCTCGCCCCACGCCGTGGCCGCCGCCCGGTGCTAGTTCAGTGTACCGTAATAGCGGCCGAAAAAGCTAATCTCATAAGCGATCGCGGCGAACACAAACAGCTTATGGAATCTCGGATTGCGCGTTATCGCGCCCACCACGCACAGCAGCACGAATGCGCCGATCCGCGGCAGATATTCAGGTCCCAGGGAACGTAGATGTTGCTCGCCCTTTATCAAGGTATCGACCACATCGAGCGCTTCCGTCAGGGCAATCAAGCCAAAGAACCAGCGGCGGCGGTCGAGAAAATAGTCCTGATAGCCCTGATAATCATCGAGATCCTGAGGAAAAAGCAGCGCGCTCAGGAAATAGTACATCGACGCGTACACGCAGATGAAGGCGTACAGGCCAAACGTCCAATGCTGCACGAAGCTCAGCCGAAACTCCCACCACCAGAACGTGACCACGTTCAGGAGCGCCCAGGCGACCCAGCCCAGATGAACAGACCAGATCGGGGTGCGGCCGGGATGCTGGATCAATGTCGCGACGCCGCTGATCAAGCGGGTGACGCTGAGCCCGAGAATGATGGCGACCAGCACGCGAACGTGAAGATAGAGATCGACATTGCCCGTCAGGTCGGCAGTTTGAGCCATAAGCCCTCGTCCTCAATCACACTCGAACCACACGGTGCAGCAGCGTCCCGCGCACAGGATGGTCCCAGACGATGGCTTCAGGGTTTGCGCGTTCGCCCGCCCGGGCAAGACGAGCTGTCTCCGTTCCGTCGCTGCGCTCGTTGTCTAGCTTGATTCGCGCTCCTGGTGCATGCGGCTCACCTTGCGTGAGAACTCATCTGCTCGCTTGAGGCAGGTGGCGCGCCCTCACTTCGGTTAGCCAGCCTGCCGCTGCGGATTGAGCGAGAGCCGCGAGTGGGCTGGCGGCAGCACGCGAACACATCGAAATTGCACCTCGTCCGTGAGTAACGCCTTGGTAAGAAATGCGCGCTCCGGTCGCAGTGTCGCAGCTGGCCGACCACCGCGATAACCATTTGAACTTCTTATGTAATAATTCCAAAAGTTGCAGCTCGGCGAAGCTCGCGCGTTAAGACATTGTCCATCAAAATTCTGCACAATTTATCGACGGCCGACGGTGCTCAACCGGCCCCATTTGGAGTGCCGCGATGACCCAATCCATAAAATCCCCTAGCTCTTTTCCTGGTAGATCCATGCTGTCCCGCCTTTCGCTTGCAGCCAAGCTGTACTCAATCTTCGCGTTGTTCGCGGTCCTCGTCGCCGCCATCACGGCCCTCTCCGACTACAACACCCGACAGAACAATGCCCTCACCGAGGCCGTCGCGACGGCAAGCCGGGCTGCGCTGAATGTCGAGCGGGTCAACTCACTGGTCTATGCGGTGGTGATGGAATCGCGCGGCGTCTACATGTCGACGGAGCCCGCCGTCGTGAAGAGGTACGGCGACGGGCTGCTCAAATTCAACGAAAGCATTCTCGAAGTCGTGAGGAACTGGCAGGCGCTGGTACAGGCCGACGACGCCGAGCAATTCGCCACCTTCAAGAAGCGCATCGAACAATTCATCGACTTCCGCAAGGAACTGGTTCGGCGCGGCGTCGAAATCGGCGCCGCCGCTGGCCGCGAATGGGGCGACAATGACGCCAACCGCCAGGTGCGCTCGGCCCTGAACAAGGATCTCGAAGCGCTTTCCAAGGTCTATGCCGAGCGCAGCAAGAAGCTGGCGCAGCAGGCCGACGCCAACCATACGCTGGCCTTTGTGCTCACGGGTCTGGGCGTGCTGGCGATCATCGTGGTCGTGATCGGCGTGCTGATCATTTCCCGTTCGGTCGCGCGTCCGCTGTCCGTCATCACCGACACCATCAAGCGCGTCGCCGAGGGCGCCGAAGGCGTCGAGGTGCCCCACACCAATCGCGGCGACGAGATCGGTGCGCTGGCGCGCGCCATCAAGATTTTCCAGGAGGCGATGGATCGCAACCGCAACCTGAACTCGCAGGTGGTGGAGGATTCCAAGGCCCGCGAACAACGCGCCAGGCAGATCGAAGCCTCGGTAGACGCCTTCCGCGAAGCGATCGGCGGCGTATTGCGCGCCGTCACCGACAACGCGACGTCGATGCGCGGCACCGCCGAAACCATCGCCAGCGTGGCATCGGATGCCAGCGGACGCGCGGTTGCGGCGTCAGGCGCCACCGAGCAGGCTTCCAGCAACGTTTCCGCGGTCGCCAGCGCCGCCGAAGAACTGTCCGCTTCCGTCGAGGAGATCGGCCGCCAGGTTCGCCAGTCCGCCAGCGCGGTCGAACAGGCCGGCCTGCGCACGGAAAAATCCGTCACCGAGATCGAAGGGCTTGCCGCCGCAACGCAGCGCATCGACGGCGTGCTCAACCTGATCCAGGCGATCGCCGAGCAGACCAATCTGCTGGCGCTGAACGCGACGATCGAGGCCGCGCGCGCCGGTGACGCCGGCCGCGGCTTCGCCGTCGTCGCCCATGAGGTCAAGGCGCTGGCCGAGCAGACCGCCAAGGCGACCGCCGAGATCGGCCAGAACGTCGGCCTGATCCAGACCTCGACCAGGAACTCGGTCGATGCCGTCCGCGAAATCGGCAACGCGGTGCGCGAGATCAACGACGTGACGTCGGCGATCGCCGGCGCCATTGAGCAGCAGGATCTGGCGACCCGCGAAATCTCGCAGAACGCGCAACTGGCCGCGCAAGGCAACGGCACGCTGGTGGTCAATATCGGCTCGCTCAGCGACGCCATGGGCAAGACCAGCACCGCCGCGGCCTCGGTCCTTACAGCCTCCAGCGACCTGACAGCGACCGCGGAAACGCTGTCCCGCGAAGTCGAAACATTCTTCCGCAATCTGCGCGCAGACCCGGTCGACGATTTCAGGCGCACCGGCACCTAGAGCGGAATGAAGTTATCCTGAAGCCATATCGGCTTCCCAAATCGGCGGATATCTGATCCGCCAGGCCGGCAACGCCAAAGGGTATCCCCCTCAACCAGCCTTTTCGCGTGTGCGCATTAACCTTTTGTTAACCATACGCTTGCGATTGTCCCGGCACGGCCCCACCGAATTGGAGGAGAACACATGGCCCGGGAGAGCAGAGCCACCAGCAGGCAGCCAAACGCAATCCGTCGCCCTCACGTCTACAGCCTCGTTGTACCGCGGACGGAGGACCAGGGTGATTCGGAATTCAGCTTCGAACTCGAAGAGGCCCTGTCAGTCCCGTCAGTCCCGTCAGCCGCGGCCCGACCGAAAGACGCCGATTCTCCAGACCATCTTCAAGCCCTTGAGCTGATCAGTGGCGCCGCCCAGGCCATGCAGATGGTGGAAAGCCACTCGCACAGAATCCAGGCCAAGGCGTTCGAACTGTTGCAGCATTCACGTTCGAAACGAATTGAGGCTTCACAACAGATTGCCAGCCTCCAGGAAAGATTGATTGCAAGTGAGGCCAACGTAGAACAACTCACCAAACGACTGGCCGAAGCCGAAGCGCGCGCGAATACAGCCGAGCACTGGCTGCGTCGCTTCCACGACGCCATCAACACCGCCTTCGCAGACAAGCGCGCTTGCCAGCCGGACAAGGTGTCCTCAGCTGCCTAGTGCATGATCGGTTCTGATCGAATCAGAACCGACGCTCTGGTTTCTTGTTTTGAGCATTTTCTACCGCAGATAAGTCTACGCAATCTGCGTAAACTTGATTGCTATGCATAAGGCGACATCGCAACCAGCTCGGGGACGGCAGGCGCGAGTTGGAGACCTTAGCCAGAAGCGTCTGAGCCGTCCCACTGTACCAACTCTACGGTGATGCCCTCGGGACCCTCGAACAGCCGCAGCTTTCGGCTGATGTAGTCCATCTCGTCGCTCAGCACGGTTACGCCGTTGGCCACGAGGTGCGCGGTGGCCGCCTCAATGTCGTCGACGCGGAACGCGAGGTGATTGAAGCCCAGTTGTCGCAGATTCGTCGGGTGCGCACCCGGATCGGTCGCCGGGGGCGGGTCGAACTCAAGCAGCTGAATCTCGAAATGAGGATTTGCGCCTTCGAGTGCGAGGGTGATGTGCTGCGCTTTCATGCTCGGCATGCCCATGTACCGGGCGGGATCGCCACCGTCGATCGTCGCGACGTGACCCTTTTTGAAGCCAAGGAGCGCGAAGAACGCGATCGCCCGGTCGGCGTCTGCCACTGCGATCGTGATATGATCCGGATTGAGTATCATCTGATCACTCCCTGTCATCAACGCCGCGCACTCGGCCGCACCGGCTTGCCTCCGTCAGGTGGGCTGTCGGCAAATAGCGCTCCCGCCCCTTGCAAGGCTACCAGCTCGCTCCGTCGCACGGTAGGCGGGTTGGCCCGCGGCGAAGTCTGCTTCGGGTCAAAAAGCTGGTCCGCTCATGGCCTCGGACAGTCCCGGATTTATCAGTACACGCGCGCTGCGAGCCGGCCCCATTCTATGCATCGGGTTGTTTTCGATATTTTTGAGTCCAGCTGTCGGGATACCACCCATAGTGGGTCGAAGAAGCGCGTGAACGCGCTGGCGCCTCGACTGGATTACTCCACCGGCACCACGTCCACGGCCACCGCGAGCTTTTGCTTACGCGATCCCACGATAATGCCATCGACCGGCGAGACGTCGGAGAAGTCGCGACCGATCGCCAGGATGATGTGGTCGTTCTCGACCAGGAGGTCGTTGGTCGGATCGAACCCGATCCAGCCGATCTCGGCGCCGCACCACACCGATACCCACGCGTGGGTGGCGTCCGCGCCCTGCAGGCGCGGCTTCCCCGCCGGCGGGTAGGTGCGCAGATAGCCGCTGACATAGGCCGCCGGCAGACCGAGGCCGCGCAGGCCTGCGATCATCACATGGGCAAAGTCCTGGCAGACGCCGTGGCGTTTCTCGAACACTTCCCTGAGCGGCGTCGAGATCACGGTGGCCTTCGGATCGTATTTGAACCCGTGGCGGATGCGGTGCATCAGGTCGACCGCACTAACGAGAATGCCCTGCCCTTGCGGAAAGCTCGCCGCGGCGTAAGCCGTGACCGGGCCAAGCACCGGCACGAGCGAACTTGCAAAGACGTAGCCGACCGGCGAGGCCGGACCGAGGCTTGAGGCCTCGAAGGCGACGTCGCGGACGCTTTCCCATGACGGGCTGGGCGCGGTGCGGCCAAGCGCCTGCCGCGATACTGACACCCGCGACCTGGAATCGATCCGCAAGGTTCGATGCGCTGTCTCGATAAGCACGCTCTCGGTATGCGTTCCGAAAAAATCCCGACGTATCGTGCGCTCCGCCGGCCGCGGGCGGATCTCGACCGAATGCGAGACCAGTTGCTGCCCGTCGCCGCTGCGCGGCTCGAGCCGTAGCGAGCAGCGCGCAAAACTCACCGGGCTCTCATAGCTATAGGTCGTGACGTGACGGATGTCGTAGATCACGCGAGGCCCGTCAGCTTCTCCGGCCGGCTCGCATTGGGTCCGTGCGGGAAGTAATGCAGGCCGATGGCGTCGGCGAGATTGAGCAGATCCTGCTCCAGCGCGAACAGGGCTTTGACGTCCAGCGCCGCGGCCTCCGCGGTCGTCAGCATCGCCTGCAGCGCCACGGCCAGACGCTGCGGACGCTCGATCAAGCCATGCTCCTTGAGGCTCGGAAGGCTCGCAATGTGCTCGTTGAGCGCCGCCACCTGGAACGCGACCGAGCGCGGATTGTAGGGGTCGAGCACCGCCAGATCGCGCACCGGCGCCAGCGCCGGGCCGACCAGATAGCGCGAACGGTAGGTGATCTGGCAATCCACCAGCGTCAGCAGGACATCGAGGTCCTCGTCGCCGGCTTCGTCATAGGCGAACTGACGCGCAAACCGTGCGGTGTTGATGGCGCGCTCGGCGCGGCGGCCCATCTCGAGGAAGCGCCAACCGGCGGCGCGGTTCATGTTCTCCTGCGCGAGCCCGGCAAAGCTCGCGAGCTCCTGCAAGGACAATTCGGCGGCGCTGACGATGCCGTCATCGTCGTCGGCCTCCACGGAAAGCCGTTCCACCATCTCGGTGATGACCTGCCAGGCGTCGGGCGAAAGCCGCTCCCGCAGCGAAGTCGCGGTGCGCTGCGCCGATCGCAGCAGCGACAGCGCCGAGCCGAATTTTTCCGCACTTTGCAGCGCCTCGGCGGCGACCTTGGCGGAATTGGCCCGGCTCGCCTGCGAGGTCGCGCCCCAGGTCACCAGAAGCCGCTGGATGCGCTCGACCGAATGCAGCGCGGTCGATGCCCCGGTTGGTGCGCCCTTGCCGGACTCGCGTGTCGGCGTGCCGAGCGCACGGATCAGCCGCAGCGTCGCCTCGGCGCGTTCGAGGTAGCGGCCGAGCCAGAACAGGTTGTCCGCGGCACGGCTCGGCACCACGCCGGCGATGCGCCTGATCCGCACCGTGTCGGCCGCCGGCAGCAGCGTCGAAGCCGCTATTGGTTTGTCGGACACCACCCAGACGTCGGCCGCGCGCGCCCCGTCGCCCATCGACACCGCACGGGCGTCGGGCTGATCGGCGATCCGGCAGAAGCCGCCCGGCAGGATGGTCCAGCCGTTCGGAGTGGCGGCGGCAAACACCCGGAGCACGAACGGACGCGGCGTGATCCGGCCGTTCTCCCAGGTCGGCGTCGTCGACAGCCGCACCAGCTCCTGGCCGACAAAGTCGATGCCGCGGTCGCTGATCGCCGTCCTGAGTCGCTCGCGCTCGGTCGGCGACAACTCGCCCGCAAGCACGGGTCCGCTGCCCGGAAAGCCCGGCACGGCACGGCCATAGGCGCCCTCGATCGCAAAATCGTCGAGCCGCGACAGGACTTCCTCGCGCGCTGATTTCTGGCCGCACCACCAGGTCGCGATGTGCGGCATCAGCAAATCCTCGCTGAGCAGGCGGCGGCACAGATTGGGCAGGAAGCCGAGCAGCGCCCGCGCCTCCAGCACGCCGGAGCCGGGCATGTTGGCGACCACGACGCCGCTCTTGCGCAGTACGTCGATCAGGCCGGGCACGCCAAGATGCGAGGAAGCATCGAGCTCCAGCGGATCGAGGAAATTGGAATCGACCCGGCGCAGCAGCACATCGAGCCGCTTCAGGCCGGCGACGGTGCGGATATGGATGCGGTCGCCGCTGACGGCGAGATCATCGCCCTCGACCAGCAGGAAGCCGAGATAGCGCGCGATCGTCGCATGTTCGAAATAGGTTTCGTTGAAGGCGCCCGGCGTCAGCAATCCGATACGCGGCTCGTCGCGGTCGGCGCTCGCGCGCAATGAATCGCGGAACGCCTCGAAGAACGGCGCGACGCGTTCGACATTCATCGACTTGTAGAGATTGGAGAAGGCGCGCGACAGCACCAGGCGGTTTTCCAGCGCGTAGCCGGCGCCCGACGGCGCCTGCGTACGGTCGCTGAGCACCCACCAGCGGCCATCGGGGCCGCGGCCGACATCGGCGGCGTAGAGATGCAGATAGCGTCCGCCCGGCGGTTTGACGCCGCAGACCGCGCGAAGATATTCGTTGCTGCCGGCGATCGCCGCTGCCGGCACGGCGCCGTCCGCGACCAGCCGGCCCTCGCCATAGAGGTCGCGCAGTATCATTTCGAGCAATTGCGCGCGCTGGGCGATGCCCGTGGTCAATTGCCGCCAGTCGGTCTCGTCGATGATCAGCGGCAGATGGCTCAGCGGCCACAGCCGGTCGGCGGTCTCGCCGGGCGCGCGATAGGTGACGCCGGCTTCACGCAAATGGCGGTCGGCGGAGGCGAATCGGCGCTCGATGTCGGCGGGCGAAAGCGCGGCAAAGGCGTCGAAAAACCGCGCCCAGGCCGGCCGGGGCGCGCCGTCCTGGCCGATATATTCATCGGGAATTCCGGGCAGCCGGGCGTAGTCACGGGTCCATTGCGCCATCCGGCGCTGGCCCGGACGGGCCTTGTTATCCTGACTGCCGGCTTGCCCCGCCATCCGACTCTCCGATCTCAGCGCCTTTAGTGCCGGAGCGGCGTCCTCAAGTCGAGCGTCAAAGGAAATTCTATTGTGCGTTCCTCGGGCGGCAGATCGACCTTGCCCGGGGTGTGGCCGTGGTCCTGAAACCGGGCCAGCCGCCGCGCCTCGGCCTCGTAGGAATTGACCGGCTTGGTGTCATAACTGCGGCCACCGGGATGGGCGACATGGTAGACGCAGCCGCCGAGGGAGCGGCCATTCCAGGTATCAATTAAATCAAATGTCAGCGGCGCGTGCACCGGAATGGTCGGATGCAGCCCGGACGCCGGCTGCCAGGCCTTGAAGCGGACCCCGGCGACCGCTTCGCCGGAGCGGCCGGTGGCCGTCATCGGCATCCGCCGGCCATTGCAGGTGACGACGTGGCGGCCTTCGACGAAGCCCGACGCCTTGATCTGCAACCGTTCCACCGACGAATCGACATAGCGCACGGTACCGCCGGCCGAACCCTCCTCGCCGAGTACGTGCCACGGCTCCAGTGCCTGCCGCAGTTCCAGCGAAACGCCGCCGTGATGGACCCGGCCGAACACCGGGAAACGAAACTCGAGCTGCGCCGAATACCATTCCGGCGAGAATTCGTAGCCGGAGTGCTTGAGTTCTTCGAGCACGCCCAAAAAGTCTTCCCAGAGAAAATGCGGCAGCATGAAGCTGTCATGCAGCGTGGTGCCCCAGCGCACGAAATTGCCCTGTTGCGGCTCGCGCCACATTTTTGCGATCAGCGCCCGGATCAAGAGTTGCTGCGCCAGCGACATGCGCGGATCGGGCGGCATTTCCAGCGCGCGGAACTCGACCAGTCCGAGACGGCCGGTCGGCCCGTCGGGCGAATAGAGCTTGTCGATGCAGATTTCGGCGCGATGGGTATTGCCTGTTATGTCGACCAGGATGTGCCGGAACAGGCGGTCGACCAGCCATAGCGGCGCCTCGATGCCCGGCGGCGGCACGTGGGCCAGCGCGATTTCAAGTTCATAGAGGCCGTCATGCCGCGCCTCGTCGATGCGCGGCGCCTGGCTGGTCGGGCCGATGAACATGCCCGAGAACAGATAGGACAGCGACGGATGACGCTGCCAGTACAGCACGAGACTCTTCAAGAGATCCGGCCGGCGCAGGAACGGTGAATCCTGCGGCGTGCTGCCACCGACCACGACGTGATTGCCGCCGCCGGTGCCGGTGTGACGACCGTCGACGAGGAAACGGTTGGCGCCGAGGCGCGTTTTTGCCGCGTCCTCGTAAAGGCCGAAGGTGATGTCGACCGCCTCGCGCCAGTTCTGCGCCGGCTGGATGTTGATTTCGATCACGCCGGGATCGGGCGTCACCTTGATGACTTCGACGCGCGGATCGTAAGGCGGCGAGTAGCCCTCGACATGGACCTGCAGCTGCAGCTCTTCGGCGGTCGCTTCTACCGCCGTGATCAGCTCCAGATAATCTTCCAGTTTCTCGACCGGCGGCATGAAGGCGCACAAAACGCCGTCGCGGATTTCAATCGACATCGCCGTGCGCACGGGTTCGAGTTTTGGCTTCTCCTTGGCCTTCGCGTCCTTGGCTTTGGTCCCCGTGTCGGAAGCTGCCAGTTCGTCGCGTGGCTCCATCGGATCCTGCTCGACGATGTAGGGATATTCTTCCGGCGGAATGTGTTCCAGCGAAGCGATCGGCAGCCGCAGGCCCAGCGGGGAATCGCCTGGAAACAGGAACAGATAGCCGCGCCGGATCTTCCAGCGTTCGCTGCGCCAGTGCCCGGGCGGGTGCTTGAAGGCCTCGTTCCAGCGCTGGATCGGCAGCACAAATCCCTTGGGCTTGTTGAGCCCGGAATCGAACACCCGCGCCATCCGTGAGCGCTCTTCCGGATCGGCCAATTTGGAGTCGGTCGGATCGACATTCGCCGGCAGCGCCGCTTCCTTCTGCAGCCAATGCGCGGTGTCTTCGAAGGCGGGCAGCACGTAGTCGGTCGTAAGTCCGAGCTTTTGTGCGACGCCTTCGGCAAAATGTTCGGCGTCGGCGATTTCGGCCTTGCGCGGATTTTCGATGTTCGCGATCAGTTCGGCGTTCTTCCAGATCGGCACGCCATCCTTGCGCCAATAGAGCCCGAACGCCCAGCGCGGCAGGCTCTCGCCCGGATACCATTTGCCCTGCCCGTAATGCAGCAGACCGCCGGACGCAAAACGCGCGCGTAACTTACGAATGAGATCGTCGGCAAGCGCGCGCTTGGTCGGGCCGACGGCGGCGATATTCCATTCCGGCGATTCCAGATCATCGACCGAAACGAACGTCGGCTCGCCGCCCATCGTCAGCCGCACGTCGTCTTTCTTCAAATCGGCATCGACCGCTTCGCCGAGCCTGTCGAGACGCGACCAGGATTCGTCCGAGAACGGCCGCGTGATCCGCGGCGCCTCGCGGATGCGCTTGACGCTCATCTCGAAGCCGAACTCGACATTGGCAAAGCCGGCGCTGCCTGAGATCGGCGCCGCCGAGCGATAATGCGGCGTGGCGGCGACGGGAATGTGCCCCTCGCCGGTCAGCATGCCCGAGGTGACGTCGAAGCCGATCCACCCTGCCCCCGGCAGATAAACCTCGGCCCAGGCGTGCAGGTCGGTGAAATCGCTCTCGACCTCGCGCGGGCCTTCGACCGGATCGATGTCGGGGCGGAGTTGAATGAGATAGCCGGAGACAAAACGCGCCGCGAGCCCGAGATGCCTGAAAATCTGGATCAGGAGCCAGGCGGAGTCGCGGCACGAGCCGGAGCCGGCGGCGAGCGTCTCCTCCGGCGTCTGGATGCCCGGCTCCATGCGGATGACGTAACCGATTTTCTTTTGCAGCTGCGCGTTGAGGTCGACCAGGAAATTGACGGTGCTGTCGGCCTGGCGCGGGATGTCCTTCAGATAAGCGTCAAATAGCGGCCCCTCGTCCGATGTCGCCAGATATGGCGCCAGCTCGGTCTTGAGATCGTCGGTATATTGAAACGGCAAACTGGTGGCATAGGGCTCGACGAAGAAGTCAAACGGATTGACCACGGTCATCTGCGTCGAGAAATCGACCTCGATCTTCAGCTCGGTCGCCTTCTCCGGGAAAACGAATCGCGCCAGCCAGTTGCCCTGCGGATCCTGCTGCCAGTTCACGAAATGATTTGAAGGCGTGACCTTGAGCGAATAGCTCAGGATCGGCGTGCGCGTGTGCGGCGCCGGCCGCAGGCGTACGGTTTGAGGCCCGATGTCGATCGGTCGGTCGTATTTGTAGTGCGTAACGTGATGTAGTGCGACGAAGATCGACACGGACGGGCTACTCCAGCAGCTTTTTTAAGCAGAACACTGGTTCCGGTTGACATCAAGCACTAACAACGGGCACGGGGTGCCTAGGAACTATCCGCGCGTCGTCCCGGCGAAGGCTCAGATGCGCAATTGCGCATCGGGGGACCCATACCGCGTGATTTTTCAGTGAGGCAAGATGGCTGACGTCTTCCGCCAAACCAAGGCCGGTGGCTATGGGTCCCGGCCTTCGCCGGGACGACGGAAGAGAGAGCGCGACGACGAACCTACATCGTCGCGCCAATCACCCACGGCGCAAACTCCGCGCCGCCGAAATCAAAACTCTCGCTCTTGGTCGGCTGGCCCGATGCGGTCTTCAGCATCAGCTCGAAGATGCGCTGGCCGCATTCCTGCACCGTCTCCTGGCCGTCGAGGATGGTGCCGCAATTGACGTCCATGTCCTCTTCCATGCGGGTGTACATCGGCGTGTTGGTCGCAAGCTTGATCGAGGGCGCGGGCTTGCAGCCGAACACGCTGCCGCGGCCGGTGGTGAAGCAGACCAGATTGGCGCCGCCCGCCACCTGCCCGGTCGCCGCGACCGGGTCGTAGCCGGGCGTATCCATGAACACAAAACCCTTCTTGGTGACGGGCTCGGCGTAGTTCAGCACGTCGACCAGATTGGTGGTGCCGGCCTTGGCCATCGCGCCCAGTGACTTTTCCAGAATCGTCGTGAGGCCGCCGGCCTTGTTGCCGGGGCTCGGATTGGCGTTCATCTCGGCGCCTTCCCGCGCCGTGTATTCATCCCACCAGCGCATCAGGCCGACGAGTTTTTCGCCGACCTCACGGCTGACCGCGCGGCGCGTCAACAGATGTTCGGCGCCGTAGGTTTCCGGCGTCTCCGACAGGATCACGGTGCCGCCATGGCGCACCAGCAGATCGCTCGCAGCGCCCAGCGCCGGATTGGCGGATACACCGGAATAGCCGTCGGAGCCGCCGCATTGCAGCGCCACGGTCAGTTCACTCGCCGGTACCGGCTCGCGCTTCACTTTATTCGCGTCGATCAACGCCTCGCGCACAAAGGCGACGCCGGCTTCCACGGTCTTGCGGGTGCCGCCGACTTCCTGGATGTCCATCGCGCGCAGACGGCCCGCAAGCTTCTGCTCCTGCATCAAGCCGCCGATCTGGTTGACCTCGCAGCCGAGGCCGAGCACCACGACCGCCGAAAAATTCGCATGCCGCGCGTAACCGCCGAGCGTCCGCCGCAGCAGCGCCAGCGGCTCGTCCTGCGTCATGCCGCAGCCGGTCTTGTGGGTCAGCGCCACCACGCCGTCGACATTGGGGAAATCCGCGAGCGGATTGTCGCCGGTGAACGGGTTCTTCTTGAAGATGTCGGCGACCATGCCCGCGACATGCGCGCTGCAATTCACCGAGGTGAGGATGCCGATGTAGTTGCGGGTCGCGATCCGCCCGTCGGAACGGCGAATGCCGTCGAAGGTCGCGGGCAGATCGAAATTCGGCGTCGGGATAACGTCGACGCCGAACGCGTAGTCCTTGGCGAAATCGCCCATGCCGCAATTCTGGGTGTGGACGTGCTGGCCCGGCGCGATGGGAACCGTCGCAAAGCCGATGATCTGGCCGTAACGCCGCACCGGCTCGCCGGCCGCGATCGGCTTGATCGCCACCTTGTGGCCGGCGGGAATCCGCTCGACCGTGGTGACGCCCTCGGCCACGACCATGCCCGCCGGCAGGCTGGAACGTGCAATCAGCACACCATCATCGGGGTGCAGGCGGATCACGGGGGCTGGGGCCATGACAGGTCTCCTGGCTATCTCAAAACGATCGTGCCCCGGATGCTGGTGATCCGGGGCCCATGTCTTACCACAACAAATCGGTCCCGGCTCTGCGATGCACGGCCAAAGCAGCGCTGCATCGCGTCCGGAACACCAGAGCTACGCCTTGCCGGCTGAATCCTTGCGGGTCTGGTTCACCTGCATCTTGGCGTAGGTCGCCATCAGGCCGCTCTCGTTGGACAGCGTCACCAGCTTGAAGCCCATGTTGATCGCGCGGACGGCGCCTTCTGCGCCCGAGCAATGGATGCCAGCGTGCAGACCGCGCTTGCCGCATTCCTTGATGATCTTCTCATAGATCTTGAGGATTTCCGGCTCCTCGCGGTCGAGCTTCGGCACCAGGCCATAGGAGAAGCCGAGGTCGGAAGGTCCGATATAGACGCCGTTGATGCCCTCGACATCGAGGATCGCTTCCATGTTCTCGACCGCGGTCTTGGTCTCCATCATCGGCAGCAGCACGATCTCGTCATTGGCGGTCTGCTGATAGGTGCCGGCGGAACCGTACATGCCGGAGCGGATCGGGCCGTTCGAACGCGTGCCCTTCGGCGGATATTTCGCGTACTGAACCAGGTTCTTCGCTTCCTCCGGCGTGTTGATCATCGGGCAGATCACGCCATAGGCGCCGCCGTCGAGCACCTTGCCGATGATGCCGGGCTCGTTCCAGGGAACGCGGACCATCGGCGTCACCGGGTGACCGTTCATCGCCTGGAAACACTGCACCATCGACTGATAGTCCTGCACACCGTGCTGCATATCCACGGTGACGCTGTCGAAGCCGCATTGCGCGATCACTTCGGCCGAAAACCCTGACGGGATGGCCAGCCAGGCGTTGACCACGGCCTTGCCCGAAGCCCAGACTTTCTTGACGTTGTTTGTAGTCATTGATCGCGTTTCCTTTTGTGATCGTTGCAATCGGTGGATTTCACTGAACAGCCGAGCTCACCGCCCGCTGGATACTGACCTCGCTGACACCGACCTCGCGGGCGGTATTGACGATCGCTGCCCAGGTGTCATCAGGCAGCGGCACACCGTTGTTGGTGCGGTCGGCACGCATTTTCTTCTCGGAGTCGCCGGGGATCAGCACGGCGTCAACGCCTGAGACCGGCTTGGTGGCCCGGATGAAGTCGACATAGCGCGAGATTTCGCCGTCGAAGAAATTACTGGTGTCGATCACCTTGGGATCGACATAGATCGCGAGCATGCCGTTGGCGAATTGCCGGTCCGCCGAAGTAGCACCAGTGCCGGTCAATGCGCCGCCGAGCAGTTCGCAGATGAAGGCGAGCCCTGAGCCCTTGTGCTCGCCGAACGCGCGGATCGCGCCGGTGCCCTTGGTGTGATCGCGCGGGCCTTCCGCGCTGTGCGGCCCATAGAGCACCGCCGGGTCTTCATTCAGTGTGCCGTCGGCATCAACCAACGCACCCTCAGGCAATTTCTTGCCGCCGCGGCTCGCGACCAGCACCTTGCCTTCGGCGACGACCGAGGTCGCAAAATCGAGCACGATCGGATCCTGGCCCATTCGCGGAATGCCGACGCAATAGGGCGCGGTCGACAGCCGCTTCTCGACGCCGCCATAGGGCGCAACCAGCAACGAGCCGGCGGCGTTGACGAAATGTACCGACACCAGGCCTTCGGCCGCGGCCATTTCCGCCCAGTCGCCGACGCGGCCGATATGGCCGGCGTTGCGCAGCGCGATCGCGGCCAGCCCCGCCTTCTTGCATTTCTCGATGCCGATCCGCACCGCTTGCGGCGTCACGGTCTGTCCGTACCCGAACTTGCCATCGACGACCGCAAGCGAAGGCGTATCGACCACGATTTCGACGGTCTGATCGGGAACCACCCTTCCCGTTTTCTTCCAGCTGACATAGAGCGGCACCCGGATCACGCCGTGGCTATCATGGCCGGTGAGATTGGCTGTTGTCAGGTAGGTCGCGATGCGCCTTGCTTCTTCGGCGGAGGATTCCGAACGGGAAAAGACCTCGGCAACGAAATCGATCAAATTGCTGACTTGGATCGTGACCATGTCTGGAGTTCAGCCTGTTCTTCGTCTTTCGGTCCAGCCGCATCATCCCGCGACGAAACCGCTAGCTCCCGCACCGGTTTTCACGACCAGCTTGGCTGCACTTTGAGCGAAAAATGGCGCGCGTGTCTATGGCCTCAGTCGCGCTCGGGCAATGATTGCAATCATTTGCCTGGCCGCTATGCGTGGCGCCGGTAGCATCATGCAAATTTGTGCTCACTCCTCGATCTCGCCGCTTTCCTCGCCTGCCACTTCCATGGCCACGAGGCTGCGTTCCAGCACGCCCAGCATGTCCTGCAATTCGGCAAGTTTGCGGGCACCATATCGGCTGGTGATTTCGGCGTAGATCGCTTCCGAGGTCGGTGCCACCGCCTCGATCAGTTTCAATCCCTTGGCTGATATCGACACCACGGCGCGGCGCAGATCGGCCTTGGCCGTACGGCGCTCGATCAACTGGCGCGCTTCGAGGTCGCGCAGGATGCGCGACAGGCTTGGTCCCAGCAGAAACGCGACACGCGCCAGCTCGGTTACTTCAATGGCATCCACGGTCGTGAGCGCGCGCAGGATCCGCCATTGCTGTTCGGTCAGGCCGTGATTGCGCAAGGAGGGCCGGAACTGCCGCATCACGGCTTCGCGAGCGCGCAGCAGCGACATCGGCAGCGAACGCGAAAAGTCGCGCATCGGCGCGCGCCGCACCGTCTCGGCCGTTTCCGTGCTGGATTCCGTCTGCGATTTCTTCCGTGCCATCCGCCAATCGTCCGCCATCAGTAATGCTGATCAAAGGGAATAAAGTTTTGCGGTGCAGCAAGCGCTAATTCGGTTTGATCGATTTCACTTAACATGTTAATCATCTGCCGGCACCATCTTTTTGCTGAGAGCAAATGGCCCTTTCCACCGACCAGATTCGCGCCGCCGCCGAGCGGCTGGACCATGCGGAAAAGACCCGCACGCAGATCCGGCAGATTTCGCTCGAGCACCCCGCCATCACCATCGCCGACGCCTACGCCATCCAGAAGGCGTGGGTCGAGATGAAGATCGCGCAGGGCCGCATTGTCAAAGGCCACAAGATCGGCCTGACCTCGAAGGCGATGCAGAGCGCGCTCAATATCAACGAGCCGGATTCCGGCATCCTGCTCGACGACATGTTCTTTGCCGATGGGGGTCTCGTGCCATCGGACCGGTTCATCGCGACCCGCGTCGAGGCCGAACTTGCGTTCGTGATGAAGACGCGGCTTTCGGGCCCCGACTGCACGATGTTCGACGTGCTCAACGCCACCGATTTTGTGGTGCCGGCGCTGGAAATTCTCGATACCCGCGTTGAACGCGTCGATCCGCAAACCAAAGCGACACGAAAGATCTTCGACACCATCGCCGACAACGCCGCCAATGCCGGCATCGTGCTCGGCGGCCGGCCGATCCGCCCGATGGACGCCGATCTGCGCTGGATCGGCGCGCTGTGCTTTCGCAACGGCCAGCTGGAAGAGACCGGGCTTGCCGCGGGCGTGCTCAACCATCCCGCAACCTCCGTGGCCTGGCTCGCCAACAAGATCGCGCCCAATGGATTGGCGCTGGAAGCGGGGCAAGTGGTGCTGGCGGGATCCTTCATTCGCCCGATCGAGACCCGCAAAGGCGACACGATCCAGGCCGACTATGGTCCCTACGGCTCGGTGAGCTGTTACTTCGCTTGATATGTTTGCGATAAACGCTGGAGTACCGACATGCCGCATTTCACGATCGAATACTCCGCCAATCTCGATGCGCGCGTCGATATGGGTGCGGTAGTGGAACTGGTGCGCAAGGCCGCGGTTGAAACCGGCATCTTTCCGCTCGGAGGCATCCGTGTCCGCGCGATCAGATGCGAGCACTACGCGATCGCCGACAACAGGCAAAATTACGGCTTCCTCGACATGGTGCTGCGACTCGGTGAAGGCCGCAATCTTGCCACGCGAAAGAAGGCCGGCGAGCACATTTTCAAGACGCTGTCCGCCCACCTCGATCCGGTGTTCAAGGAAACAAAGTTCGCGTTGTCGTTCGACATGCAGATCAACGACAAGGAAACCAGTTGGAAGCGCAACAACATCCACGAAGCTTTGAAGGTGGAGACGGTCAATGGATAAGGTCACCCCGAAAGACGTGTTTCAGGCCAATCGCGACCGCGCAGCTCCCCTGCTCGCGAAACTGAAGGCCGAGGGCATCGGGCACATGATCGATGGCAAGGTGGTGCCGTCGACATCAGGGCAAACTTTCGAGACCAAATCGCCGGTCGATGGCGCGGTGCTGGCCTCCGTTGCGCGCGGCAATCCTGATGATATCGACCGCGCCGCCACGGCGGCGTCGCAGGCGTTCAAATCCTGGCGCGACATGCCGGCGACGACGCGCAAGAAGCTGCTGCATCGCGTCGCCGACGCCATCGAAGACCGCGCCGACGATATCGCCGTGCTCGAATGCATCGATACCGGGCAGGCCCACCGCTTCATGGCCAAGGCGGCGATCCGCGCTGCAGAGAATTTCCGCTTCTTCGCCGATAAATGCGCGGAGGCTCGCGACGGGCGCAACACGCCGAGCGAGGAACACTGGAACATCTCGACACGGGTGCCGATCGGTCCGGTCGGCGTGATCACGCCGTGGAACACACCGTTCATGCTGTCGACCTGGAAGATCGCGCCGGCGCTCGCCGCCGGCTGCACCGTCGTGCACAAGCCCGCGGAATGGTCACCGGTGACGGCTGACCTCCTTGCAAAACTGGTAAAACAGGCCGGCGTGCCCGATGGCGTGCTCAACACTGTCCATGGCATCGGCGAAGAGGCCGGCAAGGCGCTGACCGAGCATCCCGCGATCAAGGCGATTGGGTTCGTCGGCGAGAGTTCGACGGGTTCGGCGATCATGGCGCAGGGCGCGCCGACGTTGAAGCGCGTGCATTTCGAGCTCGGCGGCAAGAACCCCGTGATCGTGTTCGACGACGCTGATCTGGACCGTGCGCTCGATGCGGTGGTCTTCATGATCTACTCGCTCAATGGCGAGCGCTGCACCTCGTCGAGCCGACTGCTGGTCCAGCAGGGCATCGCCGAAAAATTCATTGAGAAGCTGACAGCGCGGGTGAAAGCGCTGAAGGTCGGCCATCCCCTCGATCCCGTCACCGAGATCGGTCCCCTGATCCACGAGCGGCATCTTGCAAAAGTCTGCAGCTATTTCGAGGTCGCACAGAAGGACGGCGCGACCATCGCGGTTGGCGGTAGACCGCATGACGGGCCCGGCGGCGGGCATTATGTCCAGCCGACGCTGGTCACAGGTGCGCATTCGAAGATGCGCGTCGCGCAGGAGGAAGTATTCGGGCCGTTCCTGACCGTGATTCCGTTCAAGGACGAGAGGGACGCGATCGAAATCGCCAATGGCGTACAGTACGGCCTCACCGGCTACGTCTGGACCGGCGACATGGGCCGCGCGCTGCGCGTCGCGGATTCGCTGGAAGCCGGCATGATCTGGCTCAACTCCGAAAACGTCCGCCATCTGCCCACCCCGTTCGGCGGCATGAAATCATCAGGCATCGGCCGCGACGGCGGCGATTATTCGTTCGACTTCTACATGGAAACCAAACACGTCTCGCTGGCGCGCGGGACGCACAAGATTCAGAGACTGGGGATTTAACGACTCGTCATTCCGGGGCGACGCGCAGCGGCGAGCCCGGAATCCATAACCACGATCGGGAGTATGGATTCCGGGCCTGCGCCTTACGGCGCATCCCGGAATGACAGCTAACCAGGGAAACGCCATGCCGGTACCTACACACATCTTCGATCCGCCGTTCAACATCATCCGCTCCAGCCACGCCGTACTCGACGTGACGGATTTGAACGCCAGCAGCGATTTTTACGAGAAGACCGTCGGCCTCCATGTCGAGGACCGCGACGAAAAGGCGGTCTATCTGCGCGGCGCCGAGGAGCATCAGCATCACTCGCTGGTGCTGCGCAAGGCACAGGCGGCGGCCTGCAACCGGCTCGGCTTCAAGGTCGGCAATGACGGCGACCTCGACAAGGCCGCGAGCTTCTTTTCCGAGAACGGCATCCCCTACGCCTTCGCCGAGCAGCCGTTCCAGGGCCGCACGCTGCACTTCACCGATCCTTTCGGCTTCCAGATCGAACTCTATGCGACAATGGAGAAGCGCCCGCACCTGCTGCGGCGCTACGACCTCTACAAGGGCTGCCATCCGCAGCGGCTCGATCACTTCAACGTCTTCGCCGCCGAAGTTCAAGGCACCGTCGATTTCTACGCCCGGCTGGGTTTCCGGCTGACCGAATATGGCGAGGAGGACGGCCCGAACGGACGCATCGCGGCAGCCTGGATGCACCGCAAGGGCAACGTGCACGATTTTGCCATCACCAACGGCAAGGGCCCTCGCCTGCACCATTTCGCTTACTGGGTGCCGACGGCGATGAACGTGCTGCATCTCTGCGACGTGATGGCTTCCAGCGGCTTCCTCAAGAATATCGAGCGCGGCCCCGGCCGCCACGGTATTTCGAATGCGTTTTTCCTTTACATCCGCGACCCCGACGGCCATCGGCTCGAACTCTACACCAGCGACTACTTTACCGGCGATCACGACCATGAGCCGCTGCGCTGGTCGCTCAGGGATCCGCGCCGGCAAACGCTGTGGGGCGCACCGGCGCCGCGCTCCTGGTTCGAGCAGGGCTCGCCGTTCACGGGGCAGGCGGTGCGCGAACCGGCATTCGTCGCCGATGTCACGATCGCGGATTAGGACGCCCAGATGACCTCACCTCGCCTCGCGACCTATTCGATCGGCGGCGCCACCAGATACGGCGCCGTCACCGACACCGGCATCGTCGATCTCTCCGCGCGCTTCGGACAAGAATATCCGACGCTGCGTGAAGCCATCGCCGCCGGTGCGCTGATGAAATTGGTCGAGGACGCCGCAAAGTGCTCGCCGGACCATGCGCTCGACGCCATCACATGGCAGCCGCCGATCCCGGCGCCGGAAAAGATCATCTGCATCGGCGTGAACTATCCGGACCGCAACGCCGAATACAAGGACGGCCAGGACGCGCCGAAGTTCCCCAGCATGTTCATGCGCACGCCGCGCTCCTTTGTCGGCCACAACGCGCCGCTGGTGCGTCCGCGCGCGTCGCCGCAGCTAGATTACGAGGGCGAACTGGTGCTTGTGATCGGCAAGACCGGCCGCCATATCAAGGAGAGTGACGCGCTGGATCACGTCGCCGCGGTGACGCTGTGTAATGAGGGCACCATCCGCGACTGGGTGCGGCATGCCAAGTTCAATGTCACTCAAGGCAAGAACTTTGATTCCACCGGCAGCCTTGGCCCGTGGCTGGTTCCCTACACCAGTGAATCGCAGATCGCAGATGTCCGCCTGACCACAAAGGTCAACGGTGAGACGCGACAGGACGACCGCACCTCGCGGCTGATCTTCGGCTTCCGTTATCTCCTCAACTACATCTCGACCTTCACCACGCTGGTGCCCGGCGACGTCATCGTGACGGGAACGCCGACGGGGGCCGGCGCACGGTTCGATCCGCCGCGCTACCTCAAGCCCGGCGACGTTATCGAGGTCGAAGCCGAAGGCGTCGGCATGCTGCGCAACGGTGTGGCCGACGAGGCCTGAACAATCTCTGCAATGATGGAACGGTGACATGACTTCAACATCCGGCGGCGAAGCGATCGTCAACGGCCTCGTCGCGCACGGCGTCGATACCGTGTTCGGCCTGCCCGGCGCGCAGGTCTACGGGCTGTTCGACGCCTTCCATCAGGCGCAGTTGAAAGTGATCGGCGCGCGGCACGAGCAGGCCTGCGGCTATATGGCCTTTGGCTATGCGCGCGCCAGCGGCAAGCCCGGCGTCTTTAGCGTGGTGCCCGGCCCCGGCGTGCTCAACGCCGGTGCGGCGCTGCTGACGGCGTTCGGTTGTAACGAGCCGGTGCTATGCCTGACCGGCCAGGTGCCGACGGCGTTTCTCGGCAAGGGCCGTGGCCATCTGCACGAGATGCCGGACCAACTCGCAACGCTGCGCACCTTCGTCAAATGGGCTGATAGAATCGAATATCCCGACGACGCCCCGGCAAAGGTCTCGCGCGCATTCCAGGAAATGCTGTCGGGGCGCCGCGGTCCGGTGTCGCTGGAAATGCCGTGGGACGTGTTCACGCAGCGTGCGCAGGTGGCAAGCTCGACTCCGTTCGATCTCTTCCCGGCGCCACAGCCTGACCCTGACCGCATCAAAGCGGCGGCCGCGCTGGTATCCGGCAGCAAGCGGCCGATGATCTTTGTCGGCAGCGGCGCGATCCATGCACGCGAGGAAATCCTCGAACTGGCCGAAATGATCGATGCGCCCGTGGTGGCGTTCCGCAGCGGCCGCGGCATCGTCTCCAATGCGCATGAACTCGGGCTGACGATGGCGGCGGCCTACAAATTGTGGCCGCAGACCGATTTGATGATCGGAATCGGGACGCGCATGGAATTGCCAGCTTCGGGATTCCGATGGCCGTTCCAGCCGGCCGGCCTGAAGTCGATCCGTATCGATATCGATCCGTCGGAAATGCGGCGGCTGACGCCGGACGCCGCCGTGGTCGCGGACGCCAAGGCCGGCACGGCCGATCTGGTCGCGGCCGTGAAGAAGGCTGGTTACAGCAGGACCAGCGGAAGGCGTTCCGCAATCCGCGAAGCCACCGCCGCGGCGCACCAGGAGATCCAGAAGGTCCAGCCGCAGATGGCCTATCTGAACATCCTGCGCGAGGTGCTGCCGCCGAATGCTATCGTCACCGACGAGCTGTCGCAGGTCGGCTTCGCCTCCTGGTACGGCTTTCCGATCTATGAGCCGCGCACCTTCATTACTTCGGGCTATCAGGGCACGCTCGGTTCGGGATTCCCGACCGCGCTCGGCGCCAAGGTCGCGCATCCGGACCGGCCGGTGGTCGCGATAACCGGCGACGGCGGCTTCATGTTCGGCGTGCAGGAACTGTCGACCGCCGTGCAGTTCAAGATCGGGGTGGTGACGCTGGTCTTCAACAACAACGCCTACGGCAATGTGCGCCGCGACCAGCGCGAACGCTTCGACGGCCGTGTGGTGGCGTCCGATCTGGTCAATCCGGATTTCGTCAAGCTCGCCGAATCCTTCGGCGTCGGTGCCGCGCGCGTTACCTCGCCCGATCATTTTCGTGCGGCGCTGGAAAAGGCGCTGGCCGATGGCGGGCCGTATGTGATTTCGGTGGAAGTGCCGACCGACTCTGAAGTCAGTCCGTGGAAGTTCATCCATCCGGCGATGCCGTAAGTGTCGTCATTCCGGGGCGGCGCGAAGCGACGAACCCGGAATCTCGAGATTCCGGGTTCGCGCTAACGCGCGCCCCGGAATGACTGTTAAACTCTCCGCTCCTGCATACTGCGCTGCATTCGCGAAGCCGCGATTACCAACAGGCCCGCACCCGCAACCGCCCAGCAGGCGACCGGCGCCCAGTGCAACAGTGGCGCGTATTCCGGCAGCTTTTGCAGGCCGCCGGCGACCGCCGCCATCCGCGCAAAGGTCGCCAGTGCCAGCGCTGAAAACATCAGCCCGATCACCTTGCCCTCGGCGCCGGTGTCCCCGATCGCCAGCGCCGCCGATACCGCGCTCATCAGCATGCAACCCCAGGCCGCGCCGGCCACGAACTGCGCAACAATAAGGATGTTGAGGCTGCCTGACAGCTCGGCGGCGAGCACCGCCAACGCGCCGAACAGGCCGGCCGCACCCATCACGAACAACCCACCGCGGTGCTTGACCACGACGCTCGCTGGAAACATCGCGATGTTAAAGCCGATCCAGAACACTGGCAGCAGCCACTGCAACTGATCTTGCGTCGTGAAACGCAGGAAGAACGACGAGCTGTTGAGGCTGAAATGCAGTTGATAGCCGAGCGACAGGATCACCATCGACGCGACGAAGAACATCGGGATCGTGCTGAGCGCTTTGGCTGGGACCGCCGTCTCGCTCGGGGCGGGCGCTTGCGCCGCAGCGTCCCGCTCGACCTTCGACAGCGCAAGCGTGGTGAGCAGCAGGACGACGCCCGAAATCAGGAACGGAAGCCGCGGATCCTGGTTGCGCAGCACCGTGCCGAGATAGGGCGAGATCGCGCCGGCCAGGCCGTAACCCAACATCGCCAGCGCCGCCAGCAGCGGCACCTGTGACCGCGCGCGATGCTTGCCGAGCAGCGTCAGCGGCGGTGCACGCAACGCCGACGACGTCACGACCCAGATCACGATCAGCACGATGAACCAGGCTTGTGCGCCCGGACCCGTGCCGGCCACGAACGGCAACGCCACGAACGCCGCGCAGGAGATCGCGGTCAGGATGCCGACAAAGACTCCGAGCCGGCCGATAAAGGGTGCGATCCTGTCGGCCGCAATTCCCATCGCGGTGTCGGTGATGGTGAAGATCGCCTGATCGAGCATCAGGATGAAGATCACCATGCCAGGTGCGATCCCGACCTGGGCTGCGAGCTTCGGCAGATAGATGACGTAAGTGGTCCAGCCCAGCGTGAAGATCAGTTGCAGCACGGCCAGGTAGATGCCGGTGCGGCTGGCGCCCGCGCCGCTGCCGGCCTTTACTTCAGTCGTGGTCATATTTCGCTCCCCGCCCGGCGGAGAGCATAGACCAGACGAAACTTCGATGGGAAGCCGGTAAGCCCGCGTCAGCGCGCCTTGCGGAAGGTCAGATTGATGCGCTGGCGGCCCAATACGGCGTGTTCACCGTCGGCCAGCGGTGCCACGCCGTGAAAAAACAAGCGCGACGGCCCGCCCCAGACCACGACGTCGCCATGCACCAGCCGAAACCGCGCCGGCTTGTCGCTGCGTTTCAATCCGCCGAACAGGAAGATCGCCGGTATCCCGAGCGACACCGAGACGATCGGCGCGGCAAAATCCTGCTCGTCCTTGTCCTGATGCAGCGACATCCGGGCGCCCGGCTCGTAGCGGTTGATCAGGCAGGCATCGGGTGAAAAGTGTTCGAAGCCGCCCTCGGTCGCCGCTTCGGCGGCCAGTTCGCGAAACACCGCGGGCATCGCCGGCCACGGCTGGCCGGACTCGGGATCGATGCCGTCATAGCGATAACCGGTGCGATCGGTGACCCAGCCGGCATTGCCGCAATTGGTCATCGCCACCGACATCTGATGACCGCCCGGCGTCGACATATGGCGGAACGCCGCTTGCGCCACGATCTCGCGCAGCGCCGGGATCAGATCGGCTTCAAAGCGCAGCGCGAAACCGCGCAGCAGCACGGCGCCGTCGGCCATCGCTTCCCGCGACGGCTGCACATCGGCGATGGCGTCGAACAAATCTGCAGTCAATTCGCTTCGCACTCACATGGCGTGGTGAATTACTTGGCGTCGTGAAAGATCACGCCGACAGTATGACGATGGCCGGACCGGATCTGGCTGACGCCATGGCGCAGATTAACGCGATAGAACCCGCGCGTCCCCTGCACCGGGCGGTGATGCACAGCAAATGCCACCGCGTCGCCTTGTGCGAGCGGCACCACCTCGGGCCGCGACTGCATCCGCGGCCGCTGCTCGGTCAGCACGAATTCACCGCCGGTGAAATCGCGCCCCGGTTCCGAGAGCAGGATCGCGACCTGCAGCGGGAACACATGCTCGCCATAGAGATCCTGATGCAGGCAATTGTAATCGCCGGGCCCATATTGCAGCAGCAGCGGCGTCGGCCGCACCTGCCCGGCATCGTGGCACCGTTTCAGGAACGCCTGATGCGCCAGGGGATAGCGGATATCGGTGCCCATCGTCTGGTTCCAGCGATTGGCAATGCCGCACAGCCGCGCATACAGCGCCGGGCGCAGTTCCGCGATCAGGTCGGGCAGCGGATAGGAGAAATATTTGTATTCGCCGCGGCCAAAGCCGTGACGCCCCATCACGATGCGGCTGCGGAACCTGCTGTCGTCAGGATACAGCGCCGCGATCGCCTGGCATTCGTCCGGCGACAGCAAACCCTTCAGCACGGCGCAGCCCTGCCCGTCGAGATCGGCCGTCACCTGCGTCCAGTCGATGGCATCGACGCGGGCGGCGATGTCGGGGGATGGGCGGAGGTCGGTGGTTTTTGCGGTTGCTTTCATGGCGGGCAGTTTCGCAAGTCGCGCCGTATCACGCCACCCGATTTCCGTTAACGGTGTCGTCCCGGCCTAGTGCGCAATTGCGCACGGGGGCCGGGATCTACCGTGTTAGCTGTCAAGAGGCGTTAGCGCCTTTCCAAGGCTGTCCGGACCTGATTACGGCATTGGCGAAGACGACAAGGCG
>NZ_JAFCMA010000014.1:0-203320 GCF_018130125.1 Bradyrhizobium sp. AUGA SZCCT0177
CGCCTTGTCGTCTTCGCCAATGCCGTAATCAGGTCCGGACAGCCTTGGAAAGGCGCTAACGCCTCTTGACAGCTAACACGGTAGATCCCGGCTCAAGGCCGGGACGACGATCATCTACTCCGCCGCCTGTTGCGCCGCTGGCGGATGCGTGCCCTCCGCCGGCAGAGGTTGTTGCCCGTCCGAAAATCTGCCTCTATGGGGTCGCGACGGCCCTTATTCGCCAGTCTGCGCGCCTTCGAAGCTGAGCCGGCTTCGCAGGGAACAGGTCTTCAGTACGCGGGAGTGACGAGATGGCTGGTTTGGTAATCACGGGTGGCCGGGTGGTGGATCCGGCCAGCGGCATGGACGCCATCGGCGATGTGGCGGTGCTCGATGGCAAGATCGCCGCCGTCGGCACCGGGCTTGGCAGCGCCGAGCGCACGATCGACGCTACGGGACTGGTGATCGCCCCCGGATTCATCGATTTGCACGCGCATGGCCAGTCGATCCCGGCCGACCGCATGCAGGCCTTCGACGGCGTCACGACGTCGCTCGACCTCGAGGCCGGAGTATTGCCGGTCGCATCCTGGTATCGGCGCCAGGCCCAGAAGGGACGCGTGCTGAACTACGGCGCCGCGGTCAACTGGGCATTCGCGCGCATTGGCGCGATGACCGGCTCCAACGCGGAAAGCTCGCTGGAGGCGTTCGGCAATGCGATGCGCGACCGCCGCTGGATCGACAACGTGGCCAGCGACACCGAAGTGGCCGGGATCCTCGAGCGAATCGCGGGCGGGCTGAGCGAGGGCGGCATCGGCATCGGCATCCTCAACGCCTATGCCCCGGGCGCCGGCGTGCAGGAGCTGACCGCCGTGTGCCAGCTGGCGGCGGCGCGCGAAGTGCCGACCTTCACCCACGTCGCCTACATGTCCCGCATCGATCCGGAGAGCGCTGCGGAAGCCTATATCCGCCTGATCGGCTATGCCGGGGCCACCGGCGCGCACATGCACATCTGCCATTTCAATTCTTCCAGCAAGACGGACATCGAGCGCTGTGTCGCGCTGGTCGCCAAGGCGCAGGCGCAGGGGCTGCCCATCACGGTCGAAGCCTATCCCTACGGTACCGGCTCGACGGTGCTGGCGGCGGCGTTCTTCAGCGACCCCGAATTCGAGGCGCGCAACGGCCTCGGCTATGATTCGGTGCAGCGGGTGACCGACGGGCATCGCTTCCGCGACCGGCAGGAACTGCTGGCGGCACAGGCCGCCGAACCTTCCACGCTGGTTCTGTGGCACGTTCTGGATATCGACAATAACGCGCATCATCGCGATCTCCTCGACATGGCGGTGCTCTATCCCGGCGGCGCGATCGCCTCCGACGCCATGCCCTGGACGCTGACGGACGGCCGCGCCTACACCGGCGACGCCTGGCCGCTGCCTGACGACGCGACCTCGCATCCGCGCTCGGCGGGTTGCTTCACGCGCTTCATCCGCGAGTGGGTGCGCGAGCGCCGCAAAGTGTCGCTGCTCGAAGGCATCCGAAAATGCGCGCTGATCCCCGCGGAAATTCTTGGCGCCTCTACGCCGGCGATGCGCGCGAAAGGCAGGCTGCAGGCGGGTGCGGATGCCGACATCGTCGTGTTCGATTACGAAACGCTGAGCGACCGGGCGACGTTCTCGGCGATGAACCGCCCGTCGGAAGGCGTGCGTCATCTGGTGGTCAGCGGCCAGCCGCTGATATCGGATGGCGTGCTCGATGCGGCGGCGCGGCCCGGCCAGCCGGTGCGCCGGCCCGTTACCGGAGGCTGAGGTGCCGGTCCCGGTCGTGCTCGTGGCCGGCTTCCTCGGGGCGGGCAAGACCACGGTCGTGAACCATCTGCTGGCACATGCCGGGGGCAGGCGGATTGCCGCCGTCGTCAACGATTTCGGCGCGATCAATATCGATGCGGAGCTGATTACCGGCGCCGCCGACGGCGTGGTCAGCCTGAGCAATGGCTGCATCTGTTGCTCGCTCGAAGGCGATCTCTTACGCACGCTGGCTGGCTTGTTGCGGCGTGATCCGCGTCCGGAATTCATCGTGATCGAAACCAGCGGGGTCGCCGATCCCCAGGACATCGTGCGCAACCTGATGGATCCGGTGATCTGGCGGGAAGCGCCGCTCGAAACGGTGCTGTGCGTCGTGGATGCCACAACTTCGGTCGCCAGGTTCGACGACGCCCTGCTGCGGTCCCAGATACGGGCGGCCGATGTGATCGCGCTGAGCAAGGTAGACCTCGTGGACGCGGCCAGCCACACGCCGGTCCGCGATGCGATCCGCGCGATACGTCCGGCTGCGGTGCTGGTCGATGCGCCGCATGGCGAGGTTCCGATGGCGCTCCTCTTCCCTTCGGATCCGGATCGGGCGCCGGTGCCACGCGAGCCGGGGCAGCGACGGCCAGCGACGGATCGCTTTGAGACGCTGAGCTGGACGTCGGAACGGCCGCTGTCGTTGTCCCGCTTGCAGGCGGCGATCAATCGGCTCGCGCCGAAGCTGGCGCGGGCGAAGGGGCTGTTCGAATCCGTGGAGCAGCCCGGCAGGTTGATGTTGCTTCAGTTCGCCGGCGGACGCGCGACGCTGGCCCCTGGCGGGCCGCTGCCAGCAGGAATGCCGCGGACCCGGATGGTGTTCATTGCCGAGATCGGCGTCCTCTCGCGCGCGGAGGTCGATGGGATCATGGAGGGGTGCGTCGAAGGTGCGCGCGCGTAGCCACACCCACGGTGTCGTACCGGCCTTGAGCCGGGACCCATAACCCCAAATGTGTATTGTTGAGTGCGTTGGTCGCTCCAACGCGCTTGTGTCTGCCGCCTCGATTTCACTATCGAGGTCACGGCGTATGGGTCCCGGCCTTCGCCGGGACGACGACGAAGCTCTACTCCGCCGCCTGCTGCGCCACCGTCGGCGCGGTGCCCGCCACCGTGGCGCGGCGCATGTCGCGGGGCTGCGACTGGTCGTAGCGGCGCACGCGATGCATGGTCTGGCGGTTGTCCCACATCACGAGGTCATGCAGCGTCCATTTGTGGACGTAGACGAATTCGCCCTGCGTGGCGTGCTCGTTGAGGTCGCGCAGCAACAGCCGCGCCTCCGGCATGGTCATGCCTCTGATGGCGCCGGCATGCGACGACAGATACAGCGACTTGCGGCCGTGCACCGGATGGGTGCGCACCAGCCGCTGCAGCACCGGCTTGAACAATTGCTTCTCTTCATCGGTGTAGTCGAGAAAGCCGAGCGATCCCCGCGAATACATCAGCGAATGCTCGCAGATCATGTCCTCGATCTCGGCCTTGGTCTCGTCGTCGAGCGCGTCATAGGCCGCGCGCATGTCGGCGAATTCGGTGTTGCCGCCCTTCGGGTTCACCACCCGCGCCGACAGCAGCGAGAACTTCGCCGGAATCGGGCGGAACGATGAGTCGGAATGCCACAGGCAATTGCCAAGGTTGAACAGGTTGATGCGGCTGTCGCGCGGCAGCGGCTTGCCGTCCTTGCCGAGGTTGGAGACGTCGTTGAGCCCGGTCTGCAGCCGCGAATCCTCCGGCTTGACGACACTGCCGCCGCGCGGATTTTCCCGCTCGCCGAAATTCAGCGCGAACGCCATCTGCTGCTCGTCGGTAACGTCCTGGTCGCGAAACAGCAGCACGGCGTATTTATCCATGCCGGCTTCGATGTCGGCGGCCTCCTGCGGCGTCAGCGGCTTGCGCAGATCGACGCCGGAAACCTCGCCAAAAAAATGCTTCCCCAGCTGCCGGATCGTGACCGTCATGGCGTTTCTCCGTAAAGCGGCGGGCGTTTGTCCCGCTTCGTTTGGTAAAAAACTACTCCGTGATGGGCCCAAGTCAACGTTTCGGCTGCATGCCCGCTACGCGTTCCGCGCCATCAGGCCGCCGTCCACCGGAATAACCACGCCGGTCAGGTATGATGCGGCCGGCAGGCACAGGCTCAACGTCATATGGGCGACTTCCTCGGGATCGCCGTAGCGGCCGAGTGCGGTGCGGCGTTTGGCGAAGATGGTCTTGTGCTCCTCCGCAATCCGCTCGGTGATCCCGGTCCGGATCGGTCCCGGGCAGATGCAGTTCACCGTAATGCCCTCGCGGCCGAGTTCCACGGCAAGCGCGCGGGTCAGGCCGGTGACGCCGGCCTTGGCGGCTGCGTACGGGCTGTTGGTGGCGGTGGCGCCGAGCGCTTCGGTGGAGGCGATGTTGACGATCCGCGGGCACTTGGATCGGCGCAAATGCGGCAACGCGGCACGAATGATGCGCGGATGCGCGGTCAGCATGACAGCCAGCGCCTTGGTCCAGGCCTCCTCATAGCCGTCCGCGTCGATCGGGGCGCGCAGCGACAGGCCGGCATTGTTGATCAGGATGTCGAGGCTGCCGAAATGCGCCGCGATGGCGCCGACGATTTTGATGATGTCATCGGCCTTGGCGACGTCGAGCGTCCAGGCCTTTGCGGTACCGCCTCTTTCCTTGATTTCACCGGCGACCGCCTGCGTGGCCTCGGCGTTGATATCAGTGACGGCAACATTGGCGCCTTCGGCGGCGAACACCAGCGCGGTGGCGCGGCCCATGCCGCTGGCGGCGCCGGTGACGAGAACGGTCAGGCCCTTGACCGAACGGCTGAGTTCTCTGAAATCAGACATGAAATGACTCGCGGAATTTGTGCGATGCGTTGCAGGATTGACAAGGCTGGCACCGATCCGCAGACAGGTCAAACCACAGCAACAGGGTGCAACAGTGGCCGATATTCCAGATCTGCAAATTCGCCGCCTGGAGATTTCGGATGCCGCCCTCTTCAGGGACATCCGTCTGGAGGCGTTGCAGAAAAACCCTGAAGCCTTCGGCAGCACCTTCGAGCGCGAAAACGCGCAGCCGCTATCGTGGTTCGAGGCGAGGCTTGGCGCTGCGGACATCTTTGGGGCGTTCCTCGATGGGACTCTCGCCGGAATGGCCGGATATTCCGCGCGGGAAAATTCGAAGCAGGCACACAAGGGGCTGCTTTGGACCATGTATGTCCGAGACACTGCCCGGAATGCGGGTGTTGGGCGTAAGCTTGTCGCGGCGGTGCTCGATCATGCGCGCGGACGCGTCGAGATGGTTCAGCTGGCGGTGGTAAGCGACAACGAAGCTGCGCATGGGCTGTATCGCGCCATGGGCTTTGTCGAATACGGTTATGAGAAGAAGGCGCTCAAGCACAACGGGCGATATTACGACGAGGTTCTCATGGTCAACTTCCTCGATGTGAGCTCAAGCTAGAAAAGGATGCAGGCGATGAACGAACTCGATTTCAGCGGCAAGCAGGTGCTGGTGGTCGGCGGTTCCAGCGGGATCGGCAACGGCATCGCGCAGGCATTCCGCGCCAAGGGCGCGCGCGTCGCGGTCTGCGGCACCCGCGCCAAAGCGGCGGATTACTTCGCCGGCGAAGGATCGGACCTTCAAGGTCTCGAATATGCGCAGCTCGACGTCAGCAACGCGCAGGCGATCGAGCAATTCAAGCCGTCGTTCGATGGGCTGGACGTGCTGGTGCTGGCGCAGGGCGCGGTGATCTACCGGCGCGGCGAATTCGAAATGGATGGCTTTCGCAAGGTGCTCGAGGTCAACCTGATGAGCCTGATGGCGTGCGCGACGAAATTTCACGCGATGCTGAGCGCCAGCAAGGGATCGCTGATCATCGTCAGTTCGACCGCGGCCTATCATTCGACCATGGGCAATCCCGCCTACAACGCCTCGAAGACCGGCGCGGTCGGCTTGACGCGCACGCTGGGCGAGGCATGGGCCGAGAACGGCATCCGCGTCAACGGCATCGCGCCGGGCCTGGTCGACACCAAGATGACCAAGGCGACGACATCAAATCCGAAGCGGCTCGAAGGCGCGCTCGAGCGGATTCCATTGAAGCGTCTCGGCACGCCTGCCGACATGGCCGGCGCCGCTTTGTTCCTGGCGTCGCCGCTGGCGTCCTATGTCATCGGCCAGACCATTGTGGTTGATGGCGGGCTCATCCTCTGAATAGCGTTTTCGAGCGAAGTGGATACCGGTTCGCGTGAAGAAAACGCGTAAAACTAATGACGCAGGAACTTGCAAGCGTCTCGTCGGTTACTTCCTCTGAAACAGGGAGTGATCGTGATGGACAAGGATCGAATTGCAGGATCGGCCAAGGATTTCGCCGGTAAGGTCGAAGGCGCTGTCGGTAGTATGACGGGCGATGCCAAAACGCAGGCCGAAGGCCGCGCGCGCGAGGCTGCAGGCAGCGTGCAGAATCTGTACGGCCAGGCCAAGGACGCCGCGCGCGACGCCACCGATGCCGCGGCCAACTACGCCAAGGATGCCGTGGATACCGTCAAGGACGCCTACGACAACAGCGGCGACACCCTCCGCGACGGCCAGAAGGCGATGGCGAAAACCGTGCAGGACAATCCGCTCGGCGCGCTCCTGGTCGCGGGTGGAATTGGATTTGCACTGGCGCTGTTGATGACCCGACAGCCGCGCCGCCCGCCGCCGTCGCGCTGGCGGTATTACGGCTAGGCCTAGCGCCGTCATTCCCCGGTGCGCAATTGCGCACCTGAGGGCGATGCGAAAGCATCGAACCCGGAATCTCGCGCAACAACTTCTAGATTCCGGGTTCGCGCTGACGCGCGCCCCGGAATGACTCATGTCATCTTGTGAGCGCGCCTGCCGGGGCTTCTGCTGCTCGCCCGACGTTACCCGGCGGGCGCGGCACGCCCGGCGCGATGGGTCCAGGCGCGCGCGGCGGCGCTGGTGCAATCTGGCGCGGCGGCGCACCGAAGCCGCCGAAGAAATCGCGCAATGCCGGCTGTTCGGTCTGCGCGGGACGGAATTGCTTCTTCGGCGCAAGGGGTTTCGGCGTCGCGGCGGGCGGGACCGTACCGTCAGGCGCGGTGGCAGCGACCGGCGATTCACCCTTGGCCAAATCCTTGGCCAAGTCCTTGCCCTGATCTTTGGCCTGTTCGCGGCCGATTTCGCGGCGCGGCCAGGCGAAATCATCGGCGCGGCCGGCCGGCGCCGCCAGCGGTTCGCCCTTCACCAGCGTTCGCGCAGCAAGCGCATCGACCGCGGCGGGACGCGTGCCCGGTCCGCCGAGCAATTGATCGGTACCGACGGAAGAGGCCACCAGCGGCAAAATAGGTCCGGCCAGCGGCCGCGGCGCCGGTTGGCCCGGCACGGCATTGGCGTCGGGCGTCGCCGGTTCGACCGGCAGCGCGATCGGTCCGGAGCGGGAGGCCAAGAGGCGGGTGACTTCACGCTCGACATAATGCGCGAGCTTGCGCGCGCCGGGCTTGGTGAAATACACGCCGTCATAGGAACGCAGCTGGCGGATCTGGCCTTCGAAGTCGGGGCCCTTCTGCAGGAAGCGGCCGGCCTCGTCGACAAAGCCATCCCAGATATCGACATAGGTGATGCCGGCCTTGGCCGATGCGTCGCGATAGAGCGCATTGAGGAACAGCGAGTCGGACGTGCCCTTGACGCCGCGCACTGCTGGTAGCCCGACCCACAGCACCGGCACGCCCTTGGATTTCAGGATGCCGATCATCTCTTCGATTTTCTTGGCGTAGAGCTCGACCCAGCGCTCGTCGCGGAATTCGTAGAGCCCGCCCGCCGAGCGCGAACTCTTCTCGGGTGCTGCGACCTGCGGCGCATCGCTGTCGGCGTCGTCGGCCGCTTCGGCATCGGCCGGCTTGTCATCCGGCTTCGCGGCGGTCTCCGCCGAGCCATCCGGTTTCGCGCCGGGCTTGGCTTCGGCCGGCTTGGCGGTCTTTTTGTCGTCTTTCTTCGACTTGTCGACCGCAAGCTCGCGTATCGCGACGCGGTCGTTGAGGCCGAGCATGACGACGATGGCGTCCGGCTTCTCGTTGGCGAGGATGCTGCGGGCGGCGGCAGCCCAATCTGACGGTTCGCCCTTGGGCTGATATTTGATCAGGCCGGATACGGTCCGATGCTTGCGGATCACGCCCATGTCGGGCTGTTCGGAGTAAGCGTCTTCCAGGCCGTAGGCGAGCCAGTCCGCCATGCCGTCGCCGAGCACCAGCACGTTCCGTTCGGGCGCGGTGTCGCGCTTGGCGGGCGCCGGCGCCCTGGAGAAATCCTGGCGCGGCGCTTGTTGCGGGGCCTGCTGCTGGAACGGCGTAAAGAAGTCGCCGCCGAACCAGCCGCCATTGTTGTTGCGCGGCGCCTGCCGCTGCTGCGGTTGCGGCGGACCGCCGAAGCCGCCGAAATTGAAGAACTGCGCGGACGCAGGTCCCGCGATCCCGATCAACAGCGCGATCGCCACCGCCACCGCAGTCAGCGGACCGGTTTCGGTGAACACGCGGAAAAAGGACTTTGGCTTTTGCATCCGGTTCGGTCGCAATGGGTTGTGAAGGCGCAGTTATACTAGCGGAATCAGGCCGCAAGCGGGCATATTCCTTGCCATAAATCGGGCAACGGCCAGCCCCGTCAAGGGCGGCACGAAAATGTGCTGTACGGGGTTACTTTTGGCGCCAAACCGGTTGGTTTTTCGTTTTGACGCGTTTTCTTGACGCGAACCGGTTTCCACTTCGCTCGAAAACGCTTTTTAGCGACCCCGCAGCCGCTCCAGCACGTCGGAGGAGGCGAATCCGTCCGCAGGGGCCCCGATCGAGGCCTGGAAGCCGCGCAGCGCCTCGCGGGTCATGCCGCCGAACTGTCCGTCCGGGGTGCCCCGGTAGAAGCCGCGCTGGGCCAGGAGCTGCTGCAGTTCCAGTCGCTCGGCGCGCGACAGCACCCGTTCCTGCCGCGGCCAGGGCTGCACGAACGGCGCGCCGCCGCGCAGGCGGTCGGCGAAATGCCCGATCGCCAGCGCATAGGCCTCGGCCGGGTTGTATTTCATGATCACCCGGAAATTCTGCAGCATCAGGAAGCCTGGCCCGTCAGCGCCGGCCGGCGCCAGCAGATAGGCCTTGTCGGCTTGATTGCCGAATGGCTTGCCGTCGGCGCGTCTGAGGCCCTGCTGTTCCCACTGCGCGATCGGCATCGCCTTGGCCTTGTCGGCCAGCATGAAGTTGAAACCCTTGGGCAGCACGACCTCGTAGCCCCAGGTCTGGCCGGTCTGCCAGCCGTCCTTCCTGAGGTTGTTGGCGGTCGAGGCGATCAGGTCGGCCGCATTGTCGACGACGTCGCGGCGGCCGTCGCCGTCGGCATCGACGGCGTAGCGCTTGAAGGCGGTCGGCATGAACTGCGTCGGTCCGAACGCACCGGCCCACGAGCCGCGCATCTGTTCGGGACGCAGATCGCCGCGGTTCAGGATCTCCAGCGCGGTCAGGAACTCGTCCTTGAAATAGCCCTGGCGGCGGCCGATGCAGGCCAGCGTCGCGGTCGAGTTGAGCACGTTGCGATCGCCCATCTGCGTCGAATAATTCGATTCGATGCCCCAGATTGACGCGATGGCGTAGCGGTCGACCCCATAGGCTTTTTCCACCGCGTCGAATTGCGGTTTGTACTTGGCGAGGATCTCGCGGCCCTTCGCGAGCCGGTTTTCATTCACGAGGATGTCGAGATAGTCCCAGATCGCCTTGGTGAATTCGGGCTGTGAATCCATCAGGTCCATGATGCGCAGGTCGGGCGAAAGGCCCGCGGTGAAGCGCTCGAAATTCGCTTGCGTCACGTGTCGCCGTGCGGCATCGGGCCACATCGAAGCGACGCAATTTGGAAAATTCGCCGCCGCCTGCCGAATCGCAGCTGCGGTCATCAGCGGATGGCCCGAACCGCCGTCTTCGCCGCTCCAGGGTGGCGGTGCGGACGGCGCGGATGGTGCGCCTTCCGGGGCAGGTGCTGCCTGCGCCTGCGGCGAGGTGGCTGATTTCTGGCCGAAGATGTTGCCGAAGAAGTTGGAGACGCCGTTGTTGCCGGATGATTGGGCAAAAGCCTGGGTGCAAAAAACAGCATGCAGCAGCGTCACCGCAATGATGATCGCGGCGGTCCGGTAGGTCACCGCGGTTCCCGTCCAACGCATGTCGTCTCCGCCCTTCAACGTCCCCGTTTCACAAGGCCCTGTCACGGTTTCCAACAGCTTAACAAAGGCCGGAATTTGTTTCTCCCCCTTTTCCGCCGCAAGGGGGCGCGGCCGACTTGCCGCACCACACATCCGCCTTTGTTCCCGGCTGCAAACGGGCTACCAACGTGCCAACACGCATACTCCTCACGCTTAAGGGACTACCGATATTCCCATGAAAATCCGCAAAGCCGTCTTCCCGGTCGCCGGCCTCGGCACCCGCGTCCTGCCCGCCACCAAGGCGATGCCGAAGGAAATGCTGACCATCGTCGACAAGCCGCTGATCCAGTACGTCTATGACGAGGCCAAGGAAGCCGGCATTGAGCATTTCATCTTCGTCACCGGGCGCAACAAGGGCGTGATCGAGGACCATTTCGACCGCATGTTCGAGCTCGACACCACGCTCGCCGCGCGCGGCAACAAGAAGGCCGAGCAGGAAATCCTGGCGCGCGACCAGCCCGCCGCCGGCGCCACCAGTTTCACCCGCCAGCAGGCGCCGCTGGGTCTTGGCCATGCGGTCTGGTGCGCGCGCGACATCGTCGGCGACGAACCGTTCGCCGTGGTGCTGCCGGACGAGCTGGTGCTGAACACGCCGGGCTGCCTCGCGCAGATGATCGAGGCCGCAAACAAGCTCGGTGAGAAATCCAACGTGCTCGCGGTCGAGGCGGTGCCCGAAGACATGACCCATCAATACGGCATCTGCGGCGTCGGCAAGCGCACCGGCAAGATGTTCGAGGTCGATGGCATGGTGGAGAAGCCGGCCAAAGGCACCGCGCCGTCAAACCTGTCGATCACCGGGCGCTACATCCTGCAGCCGGAGATCTTCAAGATTCTCGAGACCCAGGAGCGCGGCGCCGGCGGCGAGATCCAGCTCACTGATGCGATGCGAGCGCTGGCCAACACACAAAAATTCTACGGCCTGGAGTTCGAGGGCGAGCGGCACGATTGCGGCTCCAAGCCCGGCTTCCTGCGCGCCAACATCGCCTACGGCATGGCCCGCGACGATCTGCGCGACGGCCTGCGCGCGGAGATGAAGAAGTATCTGGAGAAATAGGCGAGGGGGCAGGTACCCATCCTCGTCATTGCCTGCGACAAACGCGAAGCGTTTGCGCAAGGGAGCCCTTGCGACGAAGCAATCCATGCTTCCTCTGCGGCGCTATGGATTGCTTCGCTTCGCTCGCAATGACGGGGATAGGGCTTGCCCCTACGCCACCATCGCCAATTGCGGAAGGTTGGCGACCACGGTCTGGTTGCGGCCATTGGCTTTGGCGGCATAGAGCGCCTTGTCGGCGGCCGCGATCAGGTCAGGCCAGTCCAGCCCCGCTGATGGCATCATGCTGGCGACGCCGATGCTGACGGTCGTGACTTCCGGCTCCTCCGACCAATGCGCGACCTTGTGCCGGATGTTTTCGGCGACCGCGAGCGCCTCAGTGACCGAGATCCCCGGCAACAGCACCGCGAATTCCTCGCCGCCGAACCGTGCCCCGCAATCGCCGGCGCGTCTGACCGAGTCGGAGATGCAGATCGCAATGCCGACCAGCACCTGGTCGCCGGCCTGGTGGCCATAATTGTCGTTGTAGGATTTGAAATGATCGGCATCGATCATCAATAGCGCGACCGGCGTCCTGCTGCGCACCGCGCGCCGCCACTCCATATCGATCTCGAGATCGAACTTGCGCCGGTTCTTCAGGCCGGTGAGCGCGTCGGTGGTGGCGAGTTCCTCGAGCTTGTCCTCGGCCTGCGCGCGGCGGCTGATCTCGCGCCCGAGGAAGAAGGTGGTGCCGAGCACGAACAGGATCAGCGCGGTCATGATGGCGCCGATCCGGATCACTTCCCGTTGCCAAAGCCGGAAGACGGCTTCGAGCGGTTTTCCGACCACGACATAGAGCGGACCGCTGCTGTCTCGCCGGACATAGAGCCGGGGTGTCGCATCGACAGGGCCTTGCCCGGCATATGACCCGCTGGGCTTCAGATTGTTCGCGTTCCAGCTTCGCACCGTCGCCAGGTTCTTGCCGATGATGTCGAGGTTGAACGGCTTGCGCATGATGATGGTGCGGTCGCGGCGCAGCACGGTGATCGTATCGTCGGGACTGAGGTTCAATCGGTCGAACAGCTCATGGAAGTAGCTGAACCGGATCGAACCCGCGGCCACGCCGAGAAAGCGGCCTTCGGCGTCGGCGATGCGCCGGCTCAGCACGATCGAATAGGCGCCGCGATGCAGCATCGGGCGGCTGACGAACAGACCCTCGTCCGGATTGCTGCGATGGACCGCAAAATATTCCTCATCGGCGCGGTTCTCCGGCCGCGGGTCGAGCGAGGAAGCATCGATCCACAATCGCCCCGACGCGTCGAACACCTGGATCGCGCCGAAATGCTTGGCGGAGGCGGCGCGGTCGAACAGGATCAGATGGCGGATTTCCTTGCTGACGTCCTTGAGCTCCGGCATCACCAGATTGCTGGCGACCGCGCGCAGCGACTGGTCGTAGAGCTCGATGTTGCGTCCGATGTCGGCGTCGATGCCGGCGGCGAGGTTTTCGAGCGTCTGGCGGGCCAGCTCTTCCTCGCCGCGCCGCATGTCGAGCATCACGTTGGCGCAGATCGCGGAGAAGCCGATCACGGTCGCCACGGAGGAGGCGATCAGCAACTTCGCCGACAGCCGCCATGGCCGATGGGCCCGTTTTTTGGCCAAGTCTATGCGCCGTCCGAACAACATCGTCCGCTCCCAGCCTTCCTGAATGCACCGGAAACCTTGTCGCGGCCTTAAATGGCGACAACGATGCGCCGATCGGTTAACGCTTGGTTGCCGGGATCGGCGGCATTGCGCAAAACGACGGGGACACGGGTGAACGATTACGATTTGCTGCGGGACTATCTGAAGAAGCAGAAACTGCCCGAATTCGTGCTGACCTTCGAACAGATCGAGGAGATCATCGATGCCGCTCTGCCGCGCGCGGCGCACCGGGCCTCGTGGTGGGAAACCGAGCGCAGCCCGCAGGAGAAGATGCCGCAGCGCGAAGCCTGCCTCGAGGCCGGCTACATCGCGACAAGGCAGGCGGACGGCAAGAGCGTGAAGTTCAAGAAGATGAAGGTGAGGAGATAGGTTGGCCACGCGAACCATCCGGATAACCGAAGATGGCGAACATCTGTTCGCGCGTCCCTCTTTTTACGCCGAGTTCGCACCGCTGCAGGACCACAGCAAGTTTGTAGATTCAATCTACGTCCTGAAGGATCGGGGGCGGCTGACGGCAGACCGCCTGACGTTTGCCTCTCCGCTCAGGGAACTCGCCTTCAGCTTTCGAGAAAGCGTCCCGGGATCAGGACATAGCGGCAAAGTGGTCGTGAACGAACCGAGCTTTGGTCATCGGAAGAAGGGCAGGGCGTTTTCCGGCTGGATCATCGGCATCAAGTTCAAGCCGAATTGGTCGGGTCCGTTGCGCACGGAGGACCCGACGATTGTCGCGTGCCAGCAGACCCTGGCGCGCGTCCTCAGTACAAGTCCATCGTGTTTCGACATCCTGAATTCCCTGGACCAGGTCGTGTTTGCGCTTTCGCAACACGCGCCGCACGGCTCACTCATCAGTAGCGATTACTTTGAGACGTCACGCGCCCGGGTTGGCAATCTTGCAAGCCACGTAGGCGGCTCGGTCAGGACGCTTCACCGGAGGATGAGAACAGCGACCGGTTTTCCGCCGAAGCGCTTCATGGCAATGCAGCGGTTCCGCCGCTCAGTCTATGAAATTGCGACCCGAGGTGCCGGGCTGTCAGCTATCGCCTTTAATCTCGGGTTTTCCGACCAGGCTCACCTGACCAGGGAGTTTCGGCGGCACGCCGGTGTTACGCCCGGTGCATTCAAGCAAGCATGGCGCGGGCGTCACGCGCGGGCTGTCCGATTTCTTCAAGACACCGGTCCGTCCAGCCGTCTAAGGATCGCGGTATGGCCCCTTGAGGCCACAACTAAAGCTCATTGAGCCGGTTCGCGTTCGCCATTGGCCGGCACGCGCATTCGTGCGCAACAGGCCCGATGGTGCCAAAGCTCAGTCGGCATTCCTGGCCCACAACGCCCGGCGCTTGTTCAAGCTTGCCTGAGAGGATCGCCCGATGCCCTGGACCATCGAACGCCAGCACCCGCATGTCGCTGTGGTGACCATGAACACCAACAAGGTCAACGCACAAAATCCGGCTTTCTTCGCCGATCTCCATGCAGCATTCGACCGTCTCGAAACCGAGTTCGGCGATTGCGCTGTGGTCCTGACCGGATCGGGTGCGGTTTTCACCGCCGGCCTCGACTTTGACCATCACTTTCCGTTATTCGCGCGCCGCTCGCTCAAGGAGATCGACGCCTGGTTCGACGCTTACCGGGCTACGAACCTGCGTCTGTTCACCTACCCACGGCCAACGGTGGCGGCAATCAACGGTCACGCCTACGCTGGTGGGTTGATTACTGCGCTTGATTGTGATCACCGCATAGCGGGCGAAGGTCCACTGCAATTCTCATTGAACGAGGTGCCAATCGGCATCCCGATGCCAGCCGTCTACTGCGAGATCATCAAACACGCCGTCGGTCCGCGCGCGGCATTCGAGTTGACGCTGTTCGGTCAAATCCATGATCTTGCGGCCGCGACTCGATTGGGCATTGTTCAGCAGACGGTCGCACCGGATCAGGTGCGGGATGCAGCCATCGCCTGGGCGGCGCTGGTGCCACCGGACTGCTATACTGCCTATGCCTTCTCGAAGCGCGCGCTTCAGGCGACCACCATGGCAGCAATCGACAATGCCGCTCGCCTTGATCGGGATTGGCTGTCGCGCGGCATGTCCGATCTCGGAAGCATCAGTGCTCACGCGCGACGCTACAAGGAACTGAAGGGCAAGGATATCACCTGGCCCTTGCCTGCCTAAGGGTGGCGACCACGACCGCGTAGGCCGCGTCAGCGCAGCGAGTCCGGCGGGCAAAGCTCAACGAGTGAAGCGGCTCGGGTATGGCAGGGACGTCAGTGATGGATCGCCACGGTGTACTGTATGCCACGGCGCTCGGCTCGCTGCCTCAAGCCGCTCTGACATCAACACCGGCGCGCGGCATACCCGGGGAGAGCGGGTTGCTGGAATCATTTTCCACACGCGGCCCTATCGCCGCCCCAATTTGGGAAGAAGTGGAATACCCAAGGGCGTAATCTAAGAGCCAAGAAACAAGAAAAGATCGTGGGAGGATGGCGCCGATGAATCGGACAGCCTGTTCCTTTAGGCATCCTTTGCCTGCAAGTCCCCGCTGGCCGCTGCTGGCGCTTGGACTTGCCGCCGGGCTTGGGCTGAAACTTGCGCTGACGCCCGGCTTCGCCGCTGCCGGTGATGCGCTGCAGGTGACCAACGCTTGGGTGTCCGCGTCCGACGAGATTGGCATCAATCTCCCGCTGCTGATGACGATCAAAAACGATGCGGCCGAAGCCGACGCCCTGCTGCGCGTCCGTTGTCCGTTTGCGAATTTCTCCGAGAAGCACACCGTCGATCGCGGCGAGGGCGCGCCCGCGAAGCGCGAGATCAAGTCGATCCCGATTCCGCAAGGCAAGACGATCGAACTCAAGCCGGACGGCTATCACGTCATGCTGCTGCAGACGCGGCAGAAGCTCGTCGCCGGCGAGGCCTTCACATGCGCCATCGTATTCCAGAAGGCCGGCACCAAAGAAACGGAGGTGCACATTTCGCGAACGCCCTGATCGCGACAGCAGACTGGTGAAGCTCTGAACAGGGCCCGTCGGCGGGACGCCCGGACAAGCCGGACGTTTAATCCGACAAGAACTGCCAACAAGAACTGCCAACAACAATGCCAACATGAACTGCCAACAACAACCCGCCAACAAGGAAGGCATTAATCATGGAGCGATCTTCAGGTCACACGAAAATGTCAACGCGAGCCTGTTTGCTTGCCGTTGCATTGGCAGCCGCAAGCGCTGCGGGCGTACTGCCTGCCTCCGCCGCGGACGAGGTTAATCAGGAACGGCTGCTCAACGTCGACAAGGAAGCCGGCAACTGGCTTCATCATCATCAGAATTATGCGGGTCACCGGTTCTCCACGCTGAAGGAGATCAACCGCGATACCGTGAAGAACCTGAAGGTCGCCTGGACGATGCACCTTGGCGGCATCGAGCCCGGCGGCATCTGGAGCCATGGCGGCCTGGAAGGCACGCCCATTGCCGAGAACGGCTTTCTCTACGTCACCGATGGATGGGGCTCGGTCTACAAGATCGATGCGCATGGCGGGCGCGGCGCGCTGGTCTGGAAGATGGATCCCAAGACCGACCGTGACTGGGCGGGTGCCGTCGCCTGTTGCGGCGTCGATAATCGCGGCGTCGCATTGTGGGGCGATCTCGTGATTTCCCACACGCTGGACGGCCGGCTGATCGCAACCAAGAAGGACTCCGGCCAGGTCGCCTGGCAGCGCTCCGTGGCCGATCCGGACAAGGGCGAGGTCATCACCGGCGCACCGCTGATCGTCAAGAACATGGCGATCACAGGCGTGGCCGGCGCGGAATACGGTATCCGCGGCTGGATCGCCGCCACCGATCTTTCGACCCAGAAGGAAGTCTGGCGCACCTATACGATCCCCGGCAAGGGCGAGCCCGGCAGCGAGACCTGGAAGGACAACAACAACGCGATGGCCGCCGGCGGCGGCTCGACCTGGGTGACCGGCACCTATGATCCCGCGACCGACACCATCATCTGGGGCGTCGGCAATCCCGGGCCGGACTGGGATAACGCGTACCGGCCGGGCGACAACCTCTACACCGACAGTTCGCTGGCGCTTGACGCCAATACCGGCAAGATCAAGTGGCACTATCAGCACACGCCAAACGACCCTTACGACTATGACAGCGTGGCGGAAAACGTGCTGGTGGACATCCCCGGGCCGAGCGGTACGCGCAAGCTCGCGCTCGAAGCGGACCGCAACGGTTTCGCCTATGCGATCGATCGCACGAATGGAAAATTCGTTTGGGGCCTGCCGTTCGTCAAGAAGGTCACATGGACCAAGGGGCTCGACCCGGAGAGCGGCAAGCCGATCGAGTACGATCCGAACAAGGCCGTGCAGACCTATGTCGCGTCGGTGACGCCAAGCCGCACCAATATGGAAACCGACATCTGCCCCGGCAACATGGGCGGCAAGAACTGGCCGCCGACGGCCTACAATCCGGACCTCAAGCTCTGGTACATCCCGGTGATCGAGAGCTGCAACCGCATCAAGGTTGAGGTGATGACGCCGGACAAGCTGAAGCCGCGGGAGTTCTGGACCGGCGGTGGCCCGAGCCAGCCCTTCAGGATCACCGGCAGCGTCACGGCGATCGACGTCACCACCGGCAAGATCGCCGGCAAACTGGAAACGCCGTTCCCGAATCTCGGCGGCATGCTGGCGACATCAGATCTCGTCTTCACCGGCCAGCCATCCGGCGAGGTGATGGCGCTTGATGCCAAGTCGTTGCAGAAGCTCTGGGAGTTCAACACCGGCGGCGGCGTCAATGCACCGCCGATGACCTTCTCGGTCGACGGCAAACAATATCTCGCCATCCTGGTCGGCCTCGGCGGCGCCTGGGACAAGTGGTTCATCGATTCGACGCCCGAGCTGAAGAAGATACAGCCGGGATCGATGCTCTACGTCTTCGCGCTCTGACATTCCCGAAGGAGGGCCCGCCAGCGGCGGGCCCTCCCGCTTCCCCGACAAGAGACGCCATAATGATGTCAAACAAACTCCCGGCGGCGGGCATGCTGCTCGTGAGCGTCGTCGCGCTGAATTTTTCTGCCTATGGTCAGTCGGCGCAGGTTTCAGATCCGACCAGCGCCGGCAAGGCGGTGTTCGGCCGCGCCAACTGCATGGGCTGCCACAAATGGCACGGCAATGGCGGCGGCGGTTACGGCGGCGATGCGTTGTCGCTGCGCAAGACCGAGCTGACGCGCGAACAGATCATCGAAACCGTCGGCTGCGGACGGCCGGGCACGGGGATGCCGTTCTTCGTGCGCGGCGCCTACGATGAGGTGAAATGCTTTGACATGAACCGCCAGGACGCGGGGGCACAGATGCCGCCCGAGGGCGGAACGTTTCTGCGGCCAAAGGATATCGAAGCCGTCGCCGATTACGTGATCGCCCACATCAAGGGAGCGGGCGAGCCCACCTACGCCGAATGCGTCGCCTTCTTCTCAAGCTCGTCGCGGGTCTGCGACGTCTACAAGGCCGAGGCGCCGAAGCCGGATCATGCCACCGCCAACACGGGGAAGAGCCAATGATGAGCAGATTGACGCTATCGGGTGTTGTTGCTGCGGGCCTGCTTGTCTGGCAGGCGGTCGCATTGGCGCACTCTCCGGCACGGACGGAAGAATTCGGCGGCAACGACCTGCGTGACATCAGGCTCGGAATGGCCGCGAGCGATCTGAATGAAACCGGCTATGTCGAATTTGCGTGCGCGGATGATCCGAAGCGAACGCTGGCCGGCTGGAAGAACTGGCACGACTGTCCTGCCGACGCGAAGGCCATGCGGGCGATTCGGTTTGGCTACGATCCGTTCACCAGCCGCGACGGCACGATGGTGGCGGGCCATCCGGCGATCCTGACCCTGCTGATCGACGACACCGGCCATGTCGCCGGCCTGCAGATCGAGACCGACCCGAAGGCGCGTCTCTATATCCGGAAGAAGGCGTTCCTGCTCGGGATCCAGGCCAAGTCGCGCTACGGCCCGGAGGGGTGGAATTGCAGCGAAGGTCAGCCCGATGCCGGAGACCAGCCGGTGGGCGGCGTCTACCTGAAGGAGCGCTGCACCAAGACGGTCAGCGGCCGTTCGCTCACCGTCGAACGCAATCTGTTCCGCAGGCCCGATCAGGACATCAAGAACTTCGTCGACGAAACCCGGATCAGCATCTTGCGCGCGAGGGAATAGGGAGCAAACCTCGGTCGCTTCGCGGCGCGAGATCGCGAACGCATATTCGGTGTCATCGTCCGCCCGAGTGCGCAATTGCGCACGGGGGCGGACGATCCAGTATTCCAGAGGCGTCAGTGATAGAATCGAAAGGCCGCGGCGTACTGGATGCCCGCCTTCGCGGGCATGACAGCGGTAATGCCGCTCAGCTCGCCCGTTGCCAGCCGCTCGTCCGTCAACAGGCGCATCACCGTATCCGGAGGCGTTGGCTGATGTCCGCTCTGGTGCCCATGACGAACTCGACCGGGAAATTGCGCGAGGTGCGAAAAGTGCCCCAGAAGCTGACTCAAAAGCGGCGACCCGAATGTTGCAGACCGAGGGCGGAGGACTGAGTTACTGGACCTCGGCGATCTTCGGTCCAGATGACAGCATCTGCGCGTTGGTTGCCGGGGGCCGGTTCGACGGCAATACCGGGTCCGGCGATCGGAAAGCGGCGTCGGGCGGCGCTCCCTGGGATGGTCGACGGGCAGCGGTTGCCGGAAGCACGATCACTTTCGTTCCCACTTTCACCCGCTCATAGAGGTCCACGACGTCCTCATTGGTCAGCCGGATACAGCCGGACGAAACCCGCTTCCCGATCGTATCGGGCTTGTTGGTACCGTGAATTCTATATTCAGTCTCGCCTAGATACATCGCCCGCGCGCCGAGCGGGTTGCCGGGACCGCCTGCCATGAATCGCGGCAGATAAGGCTGACGCACAAGCATGTCTGCAGGCGGACGCCAATCCGGCCATTCTGTCTTACGGGCCACCGCCTGTTCACCGGACCACGTGAAACCTTCGCGGCCAACACCGATTCCGTAGCGCATCGCTTGCGCGTCGTTCAGAACGAAATAAAGGAATGTGTTTTTGGTATCGATGATCACGGTGCCCGGCGTCTGGTGGCTGGCGTAGTCAACCACCTGCCGAACAAATGCTCCGGGAACGTCAGCGGCTTTTGGTGTTTCGAATTGAGGCGGCGGAGCCGAAATCGGAGCCGGAGCTGACGCTGGTGCATGAACTGGAGCTGACACGTAAACCGGAGTTGACGACGCCATGGCTTGGTGCGCGGACGGCTTTCGTATCGGTTGCACGCTCGTCGGGCGAGACAGCAAACTGTACCCCAATGCGGCGACCGCCACGGCGCCAATTGCAACTCTCCCGACCATTGGTAGTGCGAATGTCTCCGCCTTTCCACGTTTGGCCCGCTTACTCATATCTTTCCCCAGGTCACTATGCCCGGAAGAGGTACCCAGCAAAATTTAAGAAACTTCCAAGCGATTTCGCCCAGACTGGAACCGTTAGCGGTGGTTAACGCCGAACTCTTGTTCGGCAACATAAAAATTAGGCCGAGCGGACACGCTCCTCTCTTTCGTTAACGGCGGCTTTGGGTCAATCGCGTCACCCTGGCAGCGCGCCGCGAACTTCCGCTTTCCCCCGATCAGCGGACATCGCCGATTCGCGGCGCTAGGTCCGAAAAGTGTGCCACAACCGGACATTACAACCGCGGTCGTCGAAGACTGGTTTTGCCAGATCATCCGGCGTTGCGACGGTATCATCGGGGGTGACAAGACCGGCGGTGGCTGCGCATTCATTTCGGAAGGCATTCCACATTGTAGGCAATGATAATCTGCGCCGGGTCAGCTTTGCCTATGGTCTTCAAGTCTTCTAGGCCACCTCGCAACTTGACTCCGGCGTCCCTTAAACTTGCGTCCAGCGCGGACTTAGCCGCCCTGCAGCGTTCTTCGTTCGAGAACTCCTGAAACACTACGGTCGGAAGGAGCCTCCATTCCGCCCTGTCGTTGGTGGCGGCCGGGCTGACTGAGTAGGAGAAGACGTACATCAGGACCCACATTGGCATGCTCGCTGTGGTACGGGGATGTGCCGGAGCGGCCGTGGACTTCCTACCGACTTCGGCCTTTTTCCTTGATTGTGGGATCGAGACCAAGGCTCCAAGGCACGGCGCGCCAGGGCGAGTTGTTCAGGTCGCGATTTCAGTGAGCGTCCGGGTTCTCGGGTAGACGTTGATCTAGGTCAACGTCGCCCGTAGGAGGCGCAGCAGTCTCCTCCCTCACGAACTCCAAGGTCGGGAGGAGCACGATGCTCAGATACATTCTCGCCGGTCTAGCGGCATTTGTTCTGCTCACTGCAACTCTCATCCCCGATGATGCGTATGCGCGCCGCGGCGGAGGCGGCGGCTTCCGTGGCGGTGCAGGCGGTTTTCATGGCGGTGGAGGCGGTTTTCATGGCGGCGCTGGAAGGATTCATGGCGGAGGCTATCGCCATGCGGGAGGTGTTCGACCCTCACATCCGATAGCAGGTCGCCCGATAGCCGGTCGCCCCGGCCGTCCGATAGCAGGCCGCCCCGGTTATGGTGGCGGCTACTATCGACCGGGTTGGGGCTACGGTGCTGCCGCAGTGGGCGCAGCCGCTGCGTATGGTGCCTATGGCTACTACGGCAACAACTACGGCTGCTATTACGACAATTACGGTCAGTATATCTGTCCGCAGCAGTACCAGTATTAAGCGGCCGAAGTTCAGGATGGCGGTTTGTCGCCGCCGTCCCACTTACGCTTAGGCGGAGCTAACTCGTCAGCGGCCGTCGTCGATTTGTAGGATGACCAGAACGCCCACCGCGCGGCGGCTTCTGCGATCTCGGACGGCGAACTGATTTGCAGCTTCTTCAACAGGCGCTTCCGCTGTTCGCCGACCTGGTCGTCTCTCCCGCCGATCTGATGGGCAATGGCGTGATCAGGGTAGCCTCGGGCTAGACGCCGCAAGAGGCGCTTCTCACGCTGGCTTAGTATGGGGCAGTCCATCAGATGAGGACCGCGATTGCGGTTAACACGATGGGCATCAGCCCCAACACGACCCAGCCCAACCGTCGACCGATGGCATGTGCAGTTTGCGCCAACGGCTGGAGACCCGCGGCTTGTGGGGCACGCGCTTCTTGACAACTGGGAAAGCGAGACGGGTCTTTCCCAGCTCGAAAAGTCGCCGCTGAGGGACAGCGGACATCCGGGTCGCGACACGATGGGCCGATGGATTGATTTAACTCAAGACTGTATCCGAAACGCGGGCCCAGCTTACATTCGGAAGGCAGCGATACGTCCAGACCAGCAGGAGGTGAAGCATGTATCGGCATATTCTCATTCCGACAGATGGGTCGGAGCTAGCGGAGCATGGGGTGACGCATGGGTTGGCGCTGGCGAAATCCCTTGGAGCCAGGGTGTCTGTAATCTTCGTTGTTGAACCTTTTTCAGAAATGACAGGGCGGTACCTTGAAGCAATCGAAAGATATGCTGAGCTGCGCAAGGAACAGGCCACGAGCGTATTGGATCGCGCGGCAAAGGCGGCCAAGGAGGCTGGTGTTTCCTGCGAGACGGTTCAAGTGGAGAACGGGTACCCCCATCAAGCCATCAACGCAGCAGCCGAGGGCAAGGGCTGCGATCTCATTGTTATGTCATCGCATGGGCGCAGCGGACTTTCCATGCTTCTAATCGGCAGTGTGACAAACAAGGTGCTGACGCTCGCGAAAACTCCCGTACTGGTTTGTCAGTGAATGTGCAGATCGCTCGATGGGTCAAATAAACGCCCGGTCGATGGAGATAATGTCCGGTTGGGGTCATTTGCGGACAGCAGTGTTTGTGACCGTGAGGTCTGCCTTACGCCGCCGATCGGACATCGTTTGCTTTGCGCACCGCGGAACAAGCTCGAGAAGGCAGTCAGGAAGCTGCCGACCGGAGTTCGCTAGGTGAGCATCAAAGCCATAAGGCCTGAGCACAGCAGGACGATACCTGCAGCGGTCACAGCAAGAAACGCGTATGAGGCAAATTCGTCGCGCATAGTGCACCTGTGAAACAGTCATGCCGTCGAACTTTGGAAGAACGGCTGATGCACAGGTTACCGGGAAATCGTGTTGGGCAGATTTCGAGCTGGCGACAAAATGACTTCAGGACAGTTTCGTGGATCGTTACCGATGAAGTCTAACGACGCAAGCGCGATCAGGAGTGGATGGCGTCGTTTTTTCGACATGGGGGCGCCGCGCACGCTGGCTGGCAGAAGATGCCTCACGTCGGCCGCCGACCCGGCGTCATGCAATCTGAACGGGGGTGCGACAAATCAACCCGACGGGCAAATCAGTTCGGATTTACGGAAATCATGTCAAGCCCGGAAATAAAAAATATTTCTGTTTACCAGAAGGCAAATCAGGTGCATGTTCCCGCCATCCCGTCCTACTCAGAAGGGCGTCGGCCGTCGTCACGGACGTTGGACGGGTTGCGGTGGACGCTGGTTTGCGCTGAGACGACGGCGCGGACTAAGCGTACGGCAAAACCGTGTGGTCCTGGCGCCCGTTGCAGGCGTCAAGCTGTCGGGTAGGCGAGAGCTGAACGGCGGCGACGGAGTCAACCAAGAACTCGTCTCCGGGGAGAGCACGGCATAAGCCGTAAAGCCATTGCGCAGGGAAGGCCGGGTGTTCTCCGCTGCCCTGTATGCTCGTGTGCAGCCTACTTAGTGCTAACCGCACACGGGACCGCGGGTGCAGCGCGCACCCGGTCTTCCCTGCGCCCTCTATTTCGGGGGCAAGGAATTTCTGGCAAAGCTCGGGCGCATCGCGTCGCGAGATCGGGAAAGTGTGTTCAGTACAGTGCAACAACAAGAACCGCCGTCGTCCCGGCCTTGAGCCGGGACCCATACGCCGCGGCCCATCGGTTGGAGCGCTGGCGTTAGAGACCTTCTGCAAACAATAACTGCCGCAGCGTATGGGTCCCCCGATGCGCAATTGCGCATCTGAGTTCGCCGGGACGACGGAGAGAGTTGTGCGAAAACTAGCTCGCCGCTTCGAGCCGCTCTTCGGTCAGCAGCCGCATCGCTGCATCCGCGTCCATCGGTTCGCCAAAGGCAAAACCTTGCGCGTATTCGCAGCCCAATTGATAGAGCTCGACTGCGTCCGAATCGGTCTCGGCGCCCTCGGCGACCACGTCCATGCCGAGGTCGTGGGCGAGCGCGATGATCGATTTCAGGATCACCGGGCGGGTGCCGCGGCTGGTGGTGCGCACGAACGACTGGTCGATCTTGATGGTGTCGAACGGAAACCGCTGCAGATAGGCCAGCGAGGAATGGCCGGTGCCGAAATCGTCGAGCGACAATCCAGTGCCGAGCTCGCGGATCCGCGTCAGCATCTGCGCCGCGTGCTCCGGATTCTCCATGACCAGCGACTCGGTCAGTTCGAGCTTCAGCGTGCCGCGCGCCACCGAGGAGCGCGACAGCACGGTTCTGATATCGTGGATCAGGTCGTGGCGCAGCAACTGCCGCGAGGAAACGTTGACGCTGGCGAAGATCGGCTCGCGCGAGCGCATCGCGCGCTGCCACACCGCGAGCTGCTTGGCAGTCTGGTCCATCACGAACATGCCGAGATCGACGATCAGGCCGATCTCCTCGGCAATCGAAATGAATTCCGACGGGGACATCCGCCCGAGTTTGGGGTGATCCCAGCGGGCGAGGGCCTCGAAGCCGGCGATCGAGCGATCCTCCAGCCGCACGATCGGCTGGTAGAGGATCGTGATTTCCTGCCGCTCGATGGCGCGGCGCAATTCGCTTTCCAGCGTCAGCCGGTCGGTCTTGCGGGCGCGCATTGCCGGCTTGTAGACGTCGATGCGGTCGCCGCCGATGCGCTTGGAATGATACATCGCAAGCTCGGCATCCTTGATGATCTCGTCGGACAGCTGCGTCTGCGGATCGCTCAATGCGAGGCCGATCGAAGCGGTCAGGAAGATCTCGCGGTCGTTGAAGGCGATCGGGGCGCGGATGGTCTTGCGGATGGTTTCGGCAAACGCGGTGATGCGCGCCGAATCCTGTTCCGACATCAGGATCAGGCCGAACTGGTCGCCGGCGAGCCGCGCCAGCGTGTCCTGGGGTTTAAGGATCCGGGTCAGCCGCCGCGCCAGCGTCAGCAGGATGGAGTCGCCGACCGCAATGCCGACGGAATCATTGACCTGCTTGAAGCGGTCGAGGTCGATCACCATCAGCGTCGGCCGCAGGTTCGGCATGGTCTTGGCGAAATTCGCCACCGCGCCGAGGCGGTCGATGAACAATTTGCGGTTCGGCAGGCCGGTGAGGTTGTCGTGCACGCTGTCATGCAGCATGCGCTCCTCGGCGTTCTTCTGCTCGGTGACGTCGGTCAGGGTGCCGACAACTCGGGAAACTTCGCCGTCGGAGCCGACCACCGGGCGTGCCTTGAGCGCGAACCACATGAAGTGGCCGTCCGGGGTACGAAGGCGGAAATCCTGCACCAGCCGGCCGCGGCGCTGGTCGAGCACGCTGTCGAGGGCTGCGCGGAAACGGTCCTGGTCGAGCGGATGCAGCACCTCGAGCCATTTGGCGGCCGGGCCTTCCAGCGTGCCGCGTTTGAGGCCGAGCAGGCTTTCGGTCTCCGGGCTGGTGAACACCTTGTCGGCGGAGACGTCCCAGTCCCAGATCAGGTCGCCGGAACCGGTCAGCGCCAGCGCGCGGCGCTCGACGTCGGAGACCACGCCGGTGGTGGCGCCGCCGCCCGCGAAGGCGTGCTGCATGACCGTAAATCCGATCAGCATCACGATCAGCACGAGGCCGCCGAGCAGCGCCGGGCCGACGATGTCGTTGGTGACGTTTCCGGCCACCGCCATGCCGGCCGCGACCACCCAGACGACCAGCAGGAACCAGGTCGGGATCAACAGCACCGCGCGGTCGAAGCCGTGCGTGGAGAGATAGACGATGAGGGCAAAACCGGCGAAGGCGATCATGACCAGCGACATCCGCGCGATGCCGGAAGCCACCGCGGGATCGAACAGCGCCAGCGCCACCAAGGATCCGAGGAAGGTCAGCCAGCCGACGGTGATGTGGGAATAGCGCACATGCCAGCGGCTGAGATTGAGATAGGCGAACAGGAACACCAGCAGCGTCGCCGCCAGAATGGCTTCACCCGCCGCGCGCCAGACGCGCTCGGCGTTGTTCTGCATGTCCAGAACCTTGCCCCAGAAGCCGAAATCGACGCCGATATAGACCAGCACCGCCCAGGCCAGCGCGGCGGCGGCCGGGAACATGATGCTGCCCTTGACCACGAACAGAATGGTGAGCACGAGGGCCAGAAGACCGGAGATCCCGATCACGATGCCCTGGTAGAGCGTGAACGAGTTGACCTTGTCCTTGTAGGCGTCCGGTTCCCACAGATAGAGCTGCGGCAGCTTGTCGGTGCGCAGTTCCGCGACGAAGGTGACGACGGCGCCGGGATCGAGCGTGATGCGGAAGATGTCCGCGGTGGCGCTTTCCTGGCGCTCGGGCCGGTCGCCGGTCGAGGGCGTGATGGTGGCAATGCGCGACAATCCGAGATCGGGCCACAGCAGTCCCGACGACACGATGCGGTAGTGCGGGGCAACGATCAGGCGGTCGAGCTGGTCGTCGGTGTTGTTGGCGAGCGCGAACACCACCCAGTTCTGGCCGCCTTCACGGGCGCGCACCTCGATGCGGCGGACGATGCCGTCGGTGCCGGGCGCGGTCGAAACCTGGATGCGGTCGGCATCGCTGCGCTGATGGTCGAGCACTGCGGTGAGGTCGATGGCAGGCGCGTCGCTGCGGACGCTGACGGCGTCGATGGCGTGCGCCGGAAGCGCATACGCAACAATCATGAGGCCCAGCGCGAGCCGCGCAAGGCACCTGATCAGACGCAATTTCAGTACTCCGCGATCAACGATGTTCCCGGGCCAGCGAACAGCCCAAACGTTGCCGCGATAAATGACATGAAAGCGAAGGAAATCAAAGGGTTTCCGCCTTCGCTTCGGTCCGGAGCGTTAAACCTCCAACACAATTTTGCCAATATGTGCGCTGGTCTCCATCCGCCGGTGCGCATCAGCCGCCTTTTCCAGCGGGAATGCGCTGTCCATCAGCGGCTTTACCCGCCCTTCGCGCATCAAGGGCATCACTTTGGCCTCGATCGCCGCGACCATCGCCGCCTTATCCGCATTAGTACGGGGGCGAAGGGTGGAACCGGTGTGGGTCAACCGCTTCACCATCACCTTGGCGATATTCACGGTAACCTTTGGCCCATTCAGCGTTGCGATCTGCACGATACGGCCATCGACCGCGGCGGCATCATAGTTGCGATCGACGTAGTCGCCGGCCACCATGTCGAGAATGACGTTGGCGCCCGCGCCATCGGTCGCGGTCTTGACCTCGGCGACGAAGTCCTCGGTCTTGTAGTTGATGGCGCGGTCGGCGCCGAGCTTCAGGCACGCATCGACCTTGTCCTGGCCGCCGACGGTGACGATCACCTTGGAACCAAAGGCCTTGGCGAGCTGGATCGCCATGGTGCCGATGCCGGACGAGCCGCCATGGATCAGCAGCGTTTCGCCGGGCTTCAGCGCGCCGCGCTCGAACACATTGTGCCAGACCGTCATCAGCGTCTCGGGAATCGCACCGGCTTCCTGCATCGAAAGAACAGGCGGCACACTCATCGCCTGCGCGTCCTGCGCGATGCAATATTGTGCGTAGCCGCCACCGGCCACCAGCGACATCACCTTGTCGCCGAGCTTGTGCTTGCTCGCACCGGCGCCGAGCGCGACCACTTCGCCCGCAATTTCGAGGCCTGGCAGGTCGCTGGCGCCGGGCGGCGGCGGGTAGGCGCCGGATCGCTGCGCAACATCGGGACGGTTGACGCCGGCGGCGGCGACCTTGACCAGGATTTCGCCGGGGCCGGGAACGGGAACGCTGCGGGTTTCCGGCAACAGCACTTCGGGGCCGCCGGGCTTGCTGATGCCGACGACGGTCATTTGCGCGGGCAGCTTTTCCATGATTTGTCCTTGCGAAATACGGGAATTTTGAAGGCGGCCCTTGATTAGCCAGCCGTCATGCGGCTGGCAACCGCCTCAAGGGATCGCCAAGCACGGAGGAAACGCATGGCCATCGAGGATGACGACAAGCCGAGGAAGAAAATCACCCACGAGATCGGGCAGGACCTGTCGCTGCTGTCGGTCGAGGAATTGACCGAGCGCATCGCGCTGATGAATTCCGAGATCGAACGGCTGCAGGCGGCGATGGCCAAGAAGCGCGCGTCCAAGGATGCGGCGAACAGTTTTTTCAAGTCGTAGTCGAGGGCCGGGATGGGAATGCGCGGAAGGCGTCTTGTTGGCGCGGTCGTCCTGGGCATGGTCGTTATGGGTATTGTGTTTGCCGGACTGAGTGCCCCGGCCGATGCGCGGACGCCGGCGAGCTGCGTTGGGATCGACATGACCTCGGGCGAATGCAAGGCGCAGCGCTGCAAGAAGCCGTTCGCGAAAAATCTCGCCGCGTGCGCCGAATTGCCATCCAACAAATCGTGTCCGGTCCTCGCCCGGCAGCAAAAGCGCCAGTGCGACCGAAGCTGCGACCAGACCTATATGAAGCGGTTCCCGCCGGGGTTTACCTGCGATGAACAATAAGTGGCCAATGGCCTAATTCGGGCAGCGTCTCGCGTTGAATGGTGCAAGGAATGCTGCAAGTCCCAAACTGGGCCAATGGCCGACATGGCAAACAAAGCCTGAAGAAAATCGCTCGTTTACGATCAATTAAGCTTTCTGGTTTATGACTGGCGTCGTCCTCGTTTGGACACCGAGTGGCTCCTGTCCACTCTGTTTGACGCCTCCCTGTTATCAACTTCAAAAGCCGCCGGAAACGGCGGCTCTTTTTTGTCTCCGCAGGCTGGAAACCATATTTCCGGTTGCGGCTGGACTCTCGCCCTCGCAAGCGCAATGATTTGTTCATCATAAGTCGGCGGTTTGAAAAGCCGGCAGCGTATCAGTGGCGTGAGGGCGTTAACTATGGCGGACCGGCTGCACAGCGAATCCGCGCTCGTTCAATTCAGCGAGCGGCTGACTAATTCGGCGGCATTCGGAACCTTGTTCCGCGAGGGCATGGATCTGGTCGAGGAGACCGCCGCCTATCTCGACGGTGACGGTCGCGCCGAGGCCAAGGCGCTCGAACGCTCCGTCAGTCTCACCTATGCGACCGAAAGCATGCGGCTGACCACCCGCCTGATGCAGCTCGCCTCCTGGCTGCTGCTGCATCGCGCGGTCAAGGAAGGCGAGATGACGCTGACCCAGGCCAACCGCGAAAAGACCAAGGTCAAGCTCTCCGCCGCCGATCCCGGTCCCGAAGACATGATCGCCAAACTGCCGCAGCAATTGCAGCACCTGATCGAGCGCTCGATGAACCTGCAGTCGCGGGTGCGGCGGCTCGACACTTCGATCCATGCGCCGGCGGCCGAACGCGCCCCGATCGGCAATCCGCTGGTGCCGCAGCTCAATCGCCTGAAGGCGGCCTTCGAGCGGTAATTCCGCCACCGTCTTGGTGCATAAAAAGTCTTGGTCCATAAAAAAACGCCCCGGGAAACCGGGGCGTTTTGCATTCCTGGGCCGAATGGCGAGGGGTCGAAAAACCCTCAGTCCTTCTTGAGGAAGCCCGAAAACTTCTTCTGGAAGCGCGACACGCGGCCGCCGCGGTCGAGCATCTGCTGGGTGCCGCCGGTCCAGGCGGGATGCGACTTGGAGTCGATGTCGAGGTTCAGCTTGTCGCCTTCCTTGCCCCAGGTGGAACGGGTCTGATACTCCGTACCGTCGGTCATAACGACCGTAATCGTATGATAATTCGGGTGAATTTCGGCTTTCATGGCATATCCTTCGGCGCGCCTGCGCCCGTCTCGAAATGTCAGGGGTACGGGATTTGGGCGGGTCTATAACGCAACAAGGCCGCCAAAACAAGCTGCCAGGGCCGTCTGATTGGCCGATCTGCCGGATTTGCCAGCGCCGCTCCCGGGGCCTATCTGGGGGCATCGAAACTGGTCCCTTTTCATGAGCGCAGCCGAACAGCTTGAAGACCCACCCGGCAGCGTGCCGCCGCGGCGCGACGCGCTGCTCGAGGAAGAGGCCTTCATCGAAACCCAGCTCACGCAGTCGCCGGCCAAAACCGGCGCAAAACTGCGCCCCCTGCTGGCGCTGGCGCCCTACGTCGCGCGCTATCGCGGGCGGGCGATACTGGCGTTCATCTCGCTGACCGTCGCGGCGGTGACGACCCTGGTGGTGCCGATCGCGGTGCGGCGCATGATCGACTTCGGCTTCAGCCCCGAAGGCATCGCGATGATCAACAGCTACTTCAGCGTGATGATCGCGGTCGTTGCAGTGCTGGCCTGCGCCAGCGCATCGCGGTTCTATCTGGTCATGACGATCGGCGAACGCATCGTTGCGGACCTGCGGCGCGACGTGTTCGCGCATCTGATCTCGCTGTCGCCTTCCTTCTTCGATTCCGCCCGCAGCGGCGAACTGGTGTCGCGGCTCACGGCTGACACCACCCAGATCAAGTCGGCGGTGGGCGCGTCGGTGTCGATCGCGCTGCGCAATCTGATGCTGTTCATCGGCGCCACCACCATGATGGTGATCACAAGCCCGAAGCTTTCGCTGTTCGTGCTGCTGGCAATTCCGGTGATTGTGATTCCGCTGGTCGCGTTCGGACGCTGGGTGCGGCGGCTGTCTCGCAACGCGCAGGATACGCTGGCCGACGCCAGCGCCTATGCCTCCGAGCTGGTCGGCGCTATCCGAACCGTGCAGGCCTATACCAGCGAGCGGCTGGCCGCGACGCGCTTCGGCCGCGAGGTCGAACAAGCCTATGACGCCGCGCGCAGTTCGACGCGGGCGCGCGCGGTGCTGACCTTGATCATCATCTTCATCGTGTTTTCCAGCGTCGTGGTGATCCTTTGGGTCGGTTCGCACGACGTGCTGACCGGTTCGATCAGCCCGGGCCGGCTCGGCCAGTTCGTGCTGTATGCGGCGTTCGCCGCGACGGGCCTCGGCCAGCTCAGCGAGGTCTGGGGAGAAGTCTCGGCCGCCTCGGGCGCCGCCGAACGGTTGTTCGAGATCCTGCGCGTCAAGCCGCAGATTACGGCGCCGGCCTCGCCGGTCGCCCTGCCGTCGCCGGCGCGCGGCGATGTCAGCTTTGAAAATGTCAGCTTCAACTACCCAACGCGCCCGGATGTACGGGCGATCGACAGCGTCTCGCTGTCGGTACGGGCCGGAGAGAAGGTCGCGATCGTCGGCCCGTCAGGCGCCGGCAAGAGCACGCTGTTTCATCTGCTGCTGCGGTTCTACGATCCCGCCAGCGGAACGATTTCGGTCGACGCCGTGCCGATCAAATCGGCCGATCCACGCGAAGTGCGCGCGCGCATCGCGCTGGTGCCGCAGGACTCGGTGGTGTTCGCGGCAAGCGCCCGTGAAAACATCCGCTTCGGCCGGCCTGATGCCAGCGATGCCGAGGTCGAACGCGCGGCCGATCAGGCGCATGCCACCGAATTCATTCGCCGCCTGCCTGAGGGTTTCGAGGCGCAGCTTGGCGAGCGCGGCGTGACGCTGTCGGGTGGCCAGCGCCAGCGCATCGCCATTGCCCGAGCCATCCTGCGCGACGCCCCGCTGTTGCTGCTCGATGAAGCAACCTCCGCGCTCGATGCCGAAAGCGAGACCCTGGTGCAGACCGCGCTGGAAGAATTGATGCGCCACCGCACCACGCTCGTGATCGCGCACCGGCTCGCGACCGTTCTGTCCTGCGACCGCATCATGGTGATGGACCAGGGCCGCATCGTCGAACAGGGCACGCATGCCGAGCTGGTTGCCGCGAACGGGCTGTATGCAAGGCTGGCAAGATTGCAGTTCGAAGGGATTTGACTTTGTTGTCGTCACCCGCGAAGGCGGGTGACCCAGTATTCCAGAGAAGTTCGTTGTTGAATCGAGAAGCTGCGGCGTACTGGGTACCCCGCCTTCGCGGGGTACGACGCCCGAGTGTGAAGCACGGCGGTCACCCTTCCGCGTGGAATTGCTTCCTCGGGGCCTCTCACGTGATCACTACCGTTCTGTCAGCTTCAGCTCGATGCGGCGGTTGCGTTTGTAGGCTTCCTCGGTCGGCGCCGTGTCGAGCGGCTGGAATTCGGCAAAGCCTGCGGCGACCAGCCGCTGCGCGGGGACGCCGAGCGAGACCAGATATTGCACCACCGAGATCGCACGCGCCGACGATAGTTCCCAGTTCGACTTGAACACCGGGCTGTTCATAATCGGCCGCACGTCGGTGTGGCCGTCGACCCGCAGCACCCAGGCGATTTCGCTCGGGATCTGCTTGTCGAGATCAACCAGCGCGGATGCAAGCTTGTCGAGCTCGGAGCGGCCTTCGGGCAGCAGCAAGGCCTGTCCGGTGTCGAAGAACACTTCGGATTGGAACACGAAGCGATCGCCGACGATCCGGACATCCGGCCGATTGCCGAGAATCGCACGCAGCCGCCCGAAGAACTCGGAACGGTAACGCGTCAGTTCCTGCACCCGCTGCGCCAGCGCCACGTTGAGCCGTTGGCCGAGATCGGCAATGCGGCCCTGCGATTCCTTGTCGCGTTTTTCGGAGGCGTCGAGCGCTTCTTCAAGCGCGGCGAGCTGCCGGCGCAGCGCGCTGATCTGCTGGTTCAGCACCTCGATCTGCGCCAGCGCGCGCGACGTCACCGCCTTCTCGGAATCCAGCGCCTTGTTGAGTTCGTTGGCGCGGCCCTGGGCGTCGTTGCCGGCGCCGGCGAGCCCCTCATAAAGGCCCTTGATGCGATCGCGCTCCGCTTCCACCGATGTCAATCCGGCGCGCGCCTGCGAGAGCTGGTCGCTAAGGTTCAATCCGGTGAGTTTTTCCAGCGACAGCAGGTCGTTCAACTGCGCGATCTTGGCGTTGAGCGCCTCCAGCGCCTTGTCCTTGCCGGTGACTTCCTGCGACAGGAAGAACTGCACGACGAGAAACACCGAGAGCAGGAACACGATCGACAGCACCAGCGTCGACAGCGCGTCGACGAAGCCCGGCCAGTAGTTCATTCCCGATTCGTTGCGGCGTGCACGCGCGAGGGCCATCGGCTAAATCTCTTTATGTCTGAGCATGATCTTATCCGAAAACCGGAACGCCACTTTTCGGGATCATGCTGTTAACTCTTCTCGGGCTGGCGCGCGATCCGCTCGAGCAGCTTCTTGATCTCGCGATTCTGTTCGCCCTGGCCGTCGGCCCATTCGCGGATCATCTGCTGCTCGGTGCGCATATGCGCGACCAGGCCCTGAATGGCTTCGGCGAGGTTGGCCATCGCCGCCGTGGTGCTGCGGCTGCTGCCGCCTTCCTCGACCACCGCGCGCAGCCGCTCCATCGCGTGCTGCAGCTCGCCGGAAACACCGGTGGTGCCGTCGCCTGAATATTCGCGCACGGTCGAGGCGAGCCAGTCTTCCAGGTCGGTATAGAAGCGGTTCTGCGCCTGGCTCGATTGCAGGTCGAGGAAACCCAGGATCAGAGATCCGGCGAGGCCGAACAGCGAGGACGAAAACGAGATGCCCATGCCCTTGAGCGGCGCCGCCAGACCCTCCTTCAGGGTATCGAACAGCGAGCCCGAATCACCACCGACCTTCAGCCCCTCGATCACCTGGCCGACGGAGCCTACGGTTTCGATCAGGCCCCAGAAGGTGCCGAGCAGGCCGAGAAAGACCAGCAAGCCCGTCATGTAACGGGAGATGTCGCGGGCTTCGTCCAGCCTTGTTGCGATCGAATCCAGCAAATGCCGCATGGTCTGCTGCGAGATCGACATCCGTCCGGTGCGCTCGCCGCCGAGGATTGCCGCCATCGGCGCCAGAAGCGTCGGGCGCCGGTCGATGGCGAGGCCGGGGTCGGCGATGCGGAAGTTGTTGACCCAGGAGACTTCCGGGTAGAGCCGGATCACCTGCCGGAACGAAAGGATGATGCCGATCAGAAGCACCGCGCCGATCAGGGCGTTGAGGCCGGGATTGGCGAAGAACGCGGTGACGATCTGCTTGTAGAGCACGGTCATGACCAGGCCGCACAGCACCAGGAACACCAGCATCCGCACCAGAAAAATCTGTGGCGACGACAATTTGGTGAGCTCGATCTCCATTTCGGAGCGGGCGGAGGGGCCTTGGGGCATTGCGGGGGTCTTCCGTTGCGAAAAGCCGCGTTTGGGGGGCCAATATGGCACAGCGCGGCTGAGAAAAAAGATCGGAAAAGCGCGGTTTCAGGCAGACGACGGGGAACTTCACGCCGAAACTGGGCTTTGACTTGAGCGTATTTTGGAAACGTTCTTTGTCCAACCGGGATTTTTCATGACGGCCCTGTATCTCGAAGCGCTGGCGGCGATGGCCGTTTTGCTCTCGGTCCGGATGGCGGGCACCTGGATGGTGCAGCCACGCACCGGCAACGCCGGCTGGGTGGATACAATCTGGACCGTTTCGCCCGGTTTGGCCCGCGTAACCGGCATTCCGTCGCGGGAGCCGCAGCTGCTGCGCCCGCGCGATGACCGCTATCGCGACTGTCAGTTGCGTGTCCGTCCGTTCTTCTCGCTATCGCCGCAAGATGATTCCCGAAAGTGGAGGCCGGTTTTCTAAAAAGGATCGTGCTCAAGAAAGGGAGTGGTCACATGAGCTTCGTTTCCACGATCATCGGCACCGCTGAGCGGGTGCCGCTGCCTGACGTGATCATCCGCGCCGCGATCCACCGGCTGTGTTCGCGCACCGCAACAAGGCTCGCCATCGGCAACGCCGAAAGCGACGCCTGGTTTGCCGACGAGATGGCCGCGCGCGCCATCGCCGAATACAGCGACGAGGCCACCGCGCAGCATCACGAGGTGCCGTCGGCGTTCTTCGCGCTTGTCCTCGGGCCACACCGCAAATATTCCTCGTGCTTCTACCGGGAGCCGGCCACGACATTGCAGGAGGCCGAAGAGGAGGCGCTGCGTCAGACCGTCGGGCATGCCGATATCGCCGACGGCCAATCGATTCTCGAATTCGGCTGCGGCTGGGGTTCGCTGTCGCTGTGGATGGCGCGGCAGTTCCCGCATTCGGAAGTGACGGCAGTATCGAATTCCGCCTCGCAGCGCCAATTCATCGAGGGCGAAGCCGGCAAGCGCGGATTGAAGAATCTGCGTGTGGTCACCTCGGAGATGAATCTGTTCGACCCGCAGATGCAGTTCGACCGCATCGTCTCCGTCGAGATGTTCGAGCACCTGTTGAACTGGCGCGAATTGATGTCGCGGATCCGTTCCTGGCTGAAGCCCGACGGTCGCTTCTTCATGCACATCTTCACCCATCGCTCGGGCGCCTATCTGTTCGACCGCGCCGATGGCGAGGACTGGGTCGCGCAGCATTTCTTCACCGGCGGCATGATGCCGAGCCACCATCTGATCCGGCAATATTCCGATCTGCTCGAAATCGAAAAGGAATGGCGCTGGAGCGGGCTGCATTATCACCGCACCGCGCAGGATTGGCTGGCCAATTTCGATCTGCACCGCGAGGAGATCGAAGCGGTGTTGCGTCCCGTCTATGGCGGCGAGACCGCGTTGTGGATGCGGCGCTGGCGCTGGTTCTTTCTCGCGACGTCAGGCCTGTTCGGTTACGCCGACGGCAGCGAATGGGGCATCAGCCACTACCGGATGAAGGCGGTTCGTTAACGGGCAGCAGGTGATTCGCGCCGGTTTTCCGCAAATTCGCGGGATGCCGCGTTTTGAGCTCTGGTTCCCGCTCACACTTGTTGCGTTCCATTCCGACGCGCTGAAGCGTGACGTTGTCACAATCCGGTGAGTCGCCAAAATCGCCGTTTGTTCAGTGCGATAGCGTCGTGTGACATTGGGCCGCCGCGCATGCGCATTGCATCGCAGCAAACTCACCCTATCCTTGTCTCAACAAGAACGCGATGTCTTCGCGACAGTATCGCGCAAACAGTTGTTTGCGCTTCAACTCGACTAAAGGGGCGATATTTTCGATGTCTGGAATTCGTGCGCAATCATGCATCGCTCTGATGCTCCTTGCGATGGCGCCGCTGTTGGCTGGATGCAAAGAGCCAACCGCTGCAACGGCTGCTGTGCAGCCTTCTTCCGAGCCAGACGTCAGTGTTGTTACCGTGAGGCCGCAGTCGCGTGCGATCATCCGCGAATTGCCGGGGCGTATCGCGCCGACCCGCGTTTCTGAAGTGCGCCCGCGCGTGTCCGGCATCGTGGTCGAGCGCCTGTTCCACCAGGGCAGCGAGGTCAAGGCCGGCGACGCCCTCTACAGGATCGATCCGCGGCCGTTCGAGGTCGAGGTGCAGTCGACCGAAGCCGCGCTGGCGCGCGCCAGCGCAACGTTCGATCAGGCCGCATCGCATGCGCGCCGTATCGCCACGCTGACCAGCCAGCGCGCAGCCCCCGAAGCCGAGAACGAAAAAGCCATCTCGGCCGAGCGTCAGGCGGCTGCGGACGTCGAGGGCCGCAAGGCCGACGTCGCCCGCGCCAAACTCAATCTTGATTATGCCACCATCCGCGCTCCGATCGACGGCGTCGTCGGCGCCGCGCTGGTGAGCGAAGGCGCGCTTGTCGTGCAGAACGAAAGCACGAGCCTTGCGACCATCCAGCAACTCGATCCGATCTATGCCGATTTCACCCAATCGGTGAACGAGCTCAATCAGCTGCGCCGGGCGGTGGAGAGCGGCGATCTCGACCGTATCGCGCCTGACGCCATGAAGGTTCGCCTGGTGCTGGACGACGGCTCGGTTTATCCGATTGCCGGCAGATTGCTGTTCTCGGAGGCCAAGGTCGATGCCCATACCGGGCAGGTGACGTTGCGCGGCGAGTTCCCCAATCCGAGGCGCGAATTGCTGCCGGGCATGTACGTCCGCGTGCTGATCGAGCAGGGCATCGATACCGACGCCATCGCGGTGCCGCAGCAGGCGATCCAGCGCAATGGCGGCGGTGGCAGCGAAGTGTTCGTGGTCAAGAGCGACAACCTCGTCGCCGTCCAGCCGGTACGCACCGGCTCGTTGCAGGGCGGCCAGTGGTTCGTCACCGAGGGCCTGAAGGCCGGTGACAGGGTCATCGTCGAGGGCTTCCAGAAGTTTGCCGCCGGCGATAAGGTCCGGCCGCAGCTGCTGACCGAGGCCGACGCGTCCGCCGATTTCGCCGGTGCCAGGCCGTCCGCGCAAGCGACACGGTAGATTCCATGCCGAGTTTCTTCATCGACAGGCCGATCTTCGCCTGGGTCGTCGCGCTTTTCATCTGTCTGATCGGCGCGATCTCGATCCCGCTGCTGGCGATCGCGCAGTATCCGATCATCGCACCGCCCTCGATCTCGATATCGACCAGCTATCCCGGCGCGTCGCCGGAAAACCTCTACAACAGCGTCACGCGGCTGATCGAGGAAGAGCTCAACGGCGCCAACGGCATCCTGAACTTTGAATCCACCAGCGACTCGCTGGGCCAGGTCGAGATCATCGCCAATTTCGTGCCGGGTACCGACACCGGGACGGCGTCGGTGGAGGTGCAGAACCGCATCAAGCGCGTCGAGGCGCGGCTGCCGCGCGCGGTGATCCAGCAGGGCATCCTGATCGAGGAAGCTTCCAGCGCCGTGCTGCAGATCATCACGCTGCGCTCGACCGACGGCAGCCTCGACGAGGTCGGCCTCGGCGACTTCATGATTCGCAGCGTTCTCGGCGAAATCAGGCGCATTCCCGGCGTCGGCCGCGCGACGCTCTATTCCACCGAACGCAGTCTGCGTATCTGGGTCGATCCGGCCAAGCTGGTCGGCTATGGGCTGACCGCCGATGACGTCAACAAGGCGATCACGGCGCAGAACGCGCAAGTAGCCTCCGGCAGCATCGGCGCCGAGCCGAGCACGGATGACCAGAAGATTTCGGCGCTGGTGCTGGTCAAGGGACAGCTCTCGTCGCCGGACGAATTCGGCGCGATCATCCTGCGTGCCAATGCGGACGGCTCGACGGTGCGTTTGCGCGACGTGGCCCGGATCGAGATCGGCGGATTAAGCTATCAGTTCAACACGCGGCTTAACGGCAAACCGACGGCGGGTCTGTCGGTGCTGATGTCGCCGACCGGCAACGCGCTGGCGACCGCAAGCGCGGTCGAAGCCAAGATGAAGGAGCTGTCGCGCTTCTTTCCGGCCAACATCGCCTATGAGATTCCCTACAACATCACACCTGTCGTGAAGGCCTCGATCGAGAAGGTGCTGATGACGCTGGTCGAAGCCATCGTGCTGGTCTTCATCGTGATGTTCCTGTTCCTGCAGAACATCCGCTACACCATCATTCCGACCATCGTGGTGCCGGTGGCGCTGCTCGGCACCTGCGCGATCCTGCTTGCGGCCGGCTACTCCATCAACATGTTGACGATGTTCGGCATGGTGCTGGCGGTCGGCATCCTGGTCGACGACGCCATCGTGGTGGTCGAGAACGTCGAGCGTATCATGGCCGAAGAGGGCCTGCCGCCGAAGGAGGCCACCCGCAAGGCGATGTCGCAGATCACAGGCGCCATCATCGGCATTACACTGGTGCTGATCGCGGTGTTCGTGCCGATGGCGTTCTTCCCGGGATCGGTCGGCGTCATCTATCGGCAGTTCTCGGTAACGATGGTTGCGGCGATCGCGTTCTCCGCGCTGCTGGCGATGTCGCTGACGCCGGCGCTGTGCGCGACCTTGCTGAAGCCGGTCGTGGCCGGCCACGGCCATGCCAGGAAGGGCGTGTTCGGCTGGTTCAACCGCGCGCTCGACGGCACCAAGGACGGTTATACGCGCGTCGTCGGACATTCGCTGAAGCGAACCGGCCGCCTGATGCTGATCTATGCGGCGCTGATCGTCGGGCTGAGCTGGGCCTTTATTCGCTTGCCCGGCGGCTTCCTCCCGGTCGACGACCAGGGCTTCATCACCACCGACGTGCAGACACCGGCTGACTCGTCCTATGCCCGCACCGAGGCGGCGGTCGAGAAGGTCGAGCAATATCTGGCGAAGCGTTCCGGCGTCGAGAACGTCACCTTCCTCACCGGCTTCAGCTTCCTCGGCCAGGGCATCAACACCGCCCAGGCCTTCATCACGCTGAAGGACTGGTCGGAACGCGGGCCGAAGGATTCGGCCGCCTCGATCGTCAACGACATCAACCGCGATCTGTCGTCGATCCGCGACGCCCGGATTTCCGCGCTGCAGCCGCCGCCGATCGACAATCTCGGCAACTCCTCGGGCTTCTCGTTCCGCCTGCAGGACCGCGGCCAGAAGGGTTATCCGGCGCTGGTCAGCGCCGCCGAGCAGCTGATCGCGGAAGCCAATGCCAGCCGCGTGCTGCAAAAGGTCTATGTCGAAGGCCTGCCGCCGGGGCCGCAGGTCAATCTGATGATCGACCGCGAAAAGGCCGGTGCGTTCGGCGTCACCTTCGAGGACATCAACAACACCATCTCGACCAATCTCGGATCGAACTACATCAACGACTTCCCGAACCGGGGCCGGATGCAGCGCGTGATCGTGCAGGCCGACCGCGGCAGCCGCATGAATGCCGACGACATCCTGAACTACAACGTCAAGAACAGCCGTGGCCAGCTGGTGCCGCTGTCCTCGTTCGCCTCCGTCGAATGGTCGAAGGGGCCGACGCAGATCGCCGGCTTCAACTACTATCCCGCGGTGCGCATCAGCGGCGAGGCGAAGCCCGGCTTTACCTCGGGCGACGCCATCGCCGAGATGGAGCGGCTCGCGGGCAAGCTGCCGCGCGGCTTCGGCTATGAGTGGACCGGACAATCGCTGCAGGAAAAGCTCTCGGGCTCGCAGGCGCCGTTCCTGCTCGGCCTGTCGGCGCTGGTGGTGTTCCTGTGTCTGGCAGCGCTCTATGAAAGCTGGACCATTCCGCTCGCGGTGCTGTTGACGGTGCCGCTCGGGATCTGCGGCGCGGTGCTGGCGGCGTCGTTGCGCGGCTTGCCGAATGACGTTTACTTCACCGTCGCCCTGATCACCATCATCGGACTGGCTGCGAAAGATGCCATTCTGATCATCGAATTTGCCAAGGAGCTTCGCGCGCAAGGCAAGCCGCTGGTCGAAGCGACGATCGAAGCCTGTACCTTGCGTTTCCGCCCGATCCTGATGACCGGTCTTGCCTTCGTTTGCGGCGTGCTGCCGATGGTGATCGCGACCGGCGCCGGCGGCGCCAGCCAGCAGGCGCTCGGCACCAGCGTGATGGGCGGCATGATCGCGGTCGTGATCCTGGCGCTGTTGATGGTGCCGGTGTTCTTCGTCGTGGTGCAGAGGTTCCTTGCCGGCGATCGGGAGAAGGTGACGGAAGCGAAGCAGGCGCAGGCAGCGCCGAGGGCCGCGGAGTAGCGATCACTCGCCAAACCCCCGGCCTGCCGCCTCGACCGGCGCCGTTACAGCGGCTTCAGAATCTTCACCAGCTCTTTGTGCACGAACTCGTTGCCGCAGATCAGGTGGCCGGTCTTGAGGCAATCGTCGTCACCCGCCATGCCCGACACGACGCCGCCGGCCTCGCGGATCATGATCTGTCCGGCCGCCATGTCCCATGGCTGCAGGTTGCGCTCCCAATAGCCGTCGAGGCGGCCGGCGGCGACGAAGGCCATGTCGAGCGAGGCGGCGCCGAACCGGCGCAGGCCCGCAACCTTTTCCTGGATCGCGGTCATCTCCTGCCGTGACTGGGGTAGATCGCCACGCCCGATATGCGGCAGGCCGCAGCCGATCACGCATTCGTCGAGCTGGCGCCGGCCGGCGACGCGCAGCCGTTGGTCGTTGAGGAACGCGCCCTTGCCGCGCTCGGCGATGTAGAGTTCGTCATTGGCCGGATTGTAGATCACGCCGGCGATGATGGTGCCTTCACGCTGCAGGCCGATCGAGATCGCGAATTGCGGAATGCCGTGCAGGAAGTTCGTCGTGCCGTCCAGGGGATCGACGATCCAGGTGTGGCTCTTGTCGGCGCCTTCGCGCGTGCCGCCTTCCTCGCCGATGAAGCCGTAACCCGGCCGCGACTTGGTCAGATCCGCATAGAGCAGTTCCTCGGCGCGCTTGTCGGCCATGGTGACGAAATTCGCAGGCCCCTTCAGCGACACCTGCAGATGCTCGACCTCGCCGAGGTCGCGCTTGAGGCTGCGGCCGGCGTGGCGCGCGGCTTTCACCATGACGTTGATAAGGGCTGAATGCAGCATGATGCGGGGCTTATGGGTTAGGAGGAAAACGGCCAATGCCGCCCAAGGGTTTAGCGAGGGGTGAGGGACTGGGTGCCCTGACGATGTGTCGCCGTCAAGGCGTCATTTCTTGTCGTTGCCGATCCATTTGCGGGCGGCCTCCTGGGCCTTGGCGCGGTCCTCGGGACTGAGGCTCGCCAGCGCGTCGTCCAGCATCGGATCGCCCTTGCCTGCGGTTTTGGCGACAATGTGCCATTTCAGGGCCTCGACCTTGTCGACCGCCACGCCCTGTCCACTGACCAGCACGCGGGCGAGGCGGTTCTGCGCAATCGGGCTGTTCTGCCGGGCCGCCTTGCGGAGCAGTGCGACGCCGGCGGCCTCGTTCTTCGGCGTGCCGGTGCCGTTATAGAGCGCGATCGCGTATTCGACCTCGGCATCGACATTGTCGGCCAGCGACGCGGCTTGCAGCAGGCGCACCGCCTTGTCGATGTCCTGGGGCACGCCGGTGCCTTCCTTGTAAAAGGTCGCAAGCGCGTATTGCGCTTCCGGGTTGCCGGCGTCGGCCGCGATCCGCAGCAATTCGGCGGAACGTTTCACATCCTGCGGCAGTGTCTGCCCGTCGAGATACAGCAGCGCCAGGTTATACGCCGCCTTGGGATTGCCGAGCTTGGCGGCGGAAGCCAGCAGCTTGACCGCTTGCTCGCGGTTGACCGGGCCGCCGCGGCCGGAAAGCTTCATCATCGCCAGCGCAAACATGCCCTCGCGGTCGCCGGCGTCGGCGGCGCGCTGGTACCACTCGATGGCTTTCGCGTAGTCGCGCTTGACGCCGAGGGCGCCGGAGTAGAGTTCGCCGATCATCGTCATCGCCTTGGCGTCGCCGGCATATTGCGCCCGCGTCAGCGCCAGATCGAGCGCGGTCTTGTAGAGGCCACGCTGATAGGCGCCGTAGACGAGATCGACATTGGGATCGTCAAAGCTGGGCGTGGGTGAAGCTGCCGGAGTGGGCGTCGCGGCCGGTTTGGGCGTGGCCGCAGGCTTCTTGGCGACAGTGGGCGCCTTCGGCTTCGGGGCCTCCTTGGAAGTATCCTTGGAAATCTCTTTGGGCGTCTCTTTCTTCGCGGCCGGCTTGCTGGCAGGCGCGGGCGTCTGCGCTGCGGGCGGCGTCAGCGAGATCTGCGCCGATGCGCCGGCCGCCGCCATCAGGCAGCAGCCAAGGATCGATATCGGACGCAGCAGTCTCATGTCCGGCGCTATCCCCGTCCGGTCGTCTGCTCGGTGGTGTTGTCCGTGCTCTTGTTTTTTCCAAACGCGGCGGCGTGCGCTTGCGTGATCGCCTGCTCGATATCGATCAGCGCCGCCTCGGGCCCGCGCGGATCGGCCCAGATGAAATCGCCGACAAGCACGAAATCCGCACCTGCGGCGGCAAATTCGCAGGCCTCCTCGCGTGAGGCCGCATAACCGACGCAGGGCGGTTCGAACAATTCATCCCACCATTGCAGGCGCTCGGCGATCGCTTCCGCCGATGGCCGCTCGCCCCTGGCGTCGGGTTCACCGAACAGCACGTAGTCCGCGCCCGCTTCGCCCGCGGCCATCGAATCGTGCCGCGTGGCGAGGCCGCCGACGCCGGCGATGCGATCGGGCTTGAGGGACGGGAAGGCGTCTTCGATGGAAGCGATCCCGGTCAGATGGGCGCCATCGGCGCCGCCGCGCGCCACCAGTTCGACATGGCCATCCAGCAGCAGCGCCGCGCCGCCGTCCTGAACGACGGGCGCCAGCGTCTTGATGCGCGAGATCATGGTGCGCTGGTCGGTCTCGCGCAGCCGCAGCAGCACGGCGGCGACGTCGGCTGCGGCGAGCAGGCCGGGGAGGCTGGCCATGAGCTGCGACGGATCGTCCACGACTGATGTCGCGAGATAGAGGCGCGGCACCGGGCGCTGCGGAACGGGTTTGGCGGCCAATGCTATGCGACCTTCTTTTCCAGGCCGGCTTCCCACTCACCCTTGCTCGCCAGCGCATTCATTCGCGCCCGGTGCGTGAATGCGCGCTGGCCGGCGGCGACGTTCTCGGCTTTGCCCGACCACGCCTTCTGCGGCGCCGCTTGCAGCGCGCGGCCGTAGGAGAAGGTCAGTCGCCAAGGGAGGCCGCCGATCCGGTTCATGGCATTGAGATGCGCGGTCGCATCCTCGTCGGATTGTCCGCCGGAGAGGAAGGCGATGCCGGGAACGGCCGCCGGAACGCAGCTCTTCAATAGCCGGATGGTCTTCTCCGCGACCTCTTCGACCGGCGATGGCTTTGCGCTCTTCTTGCCTGCGATTGCCATGTTGGGTTTCAGGATCATGCCCTCCAGTGCGACGCGCTGGATCCGCAATTCCTGGAATGTCTTGTTCAGGACGCGCTGGGTCACTTCGTAGCAGCGGTCGATGTCGTGATCGCCGTCCATCAACACTTCCGGCTCGACGATCGGCACGATCTGCGCTTGCTGACACAACGCAGCGTAACGGGCGAGCGCATGCGCGTTGACATGGATCGCGGTCATGCTGGGGATATTCTGGCCGATGTCGATCACCGCCCGCCATTTGGCGAACCGTGCGCCGCGCTCGTAATATTTCTTCAGACGCTCGGCGAGCTTGTCGAGCCCAGCCGTGATCAATTCGCCGGGGCAGTTCGGCAAGCCCTGGGTTCCTTCATCCACCTTGATGCCGGGGATGGCGCCGGACTGTTCGATCAGCTTGACCAGCGGCGTGCCGTCCTTGGCATTCTGCCAGATGGTTTCGTCATAGAGGATGACGCCCGAGACGTATTTGCTCATCGCCTCCTGCGAGCGAAACAGCATTTCCCGGTAGTCGCGGCGCGTCTCCTCGGTCGATTCGACGCTGATGGCGTCGAAGCGCTTCTTGATCGTGCCTGAGGATTCGTCGGCGGCGAGTACGCCCTTGCCCGGCGTGACCATGGCGAGGGCGACCTTGTTGAGGTCAGCGAGATTCATTGATCCGTTCTCCAGACACCTGCCTTGCAAACCAAAATAGGCGGTTCTCGGGCAATTGCCTAGAAAACGTTCGTCGCGGCCGGCAGCCTCCGCGGCGCGATGGCGCGGGTCAGGCGACCTTCGGGTCAAGCTCGCCCTTGCTGTAGCGCTTGGCCATTTCGGCCGTGGTCAGCACCTTCTTGATCTTGCTGGCCTGGCCCGCGGTGTTGAATTCCTGCAGCCGCTGCTTGCACAGCTTGGTCATCGCTTCCATCGCCGGCTTGAGATATTTGCGCGGGTCGAACTCTTCCGGATTGTCCTTCAGAACCTTGCGGATCTGCCCGGTCATCGCCATGCGGTTGTCGGTGTCGATGTTGATCTTGCGCACGCCGTGCTTGATGCCGCGCTGGATCTCGGAAACCGGCACGCCCCAGGTCGGCTTCATCTTGCCGCCGTTGGCGTTGATGATTTCCTGCAGGTCCTGCGGCACCGAGGACGAACCATGCATCACCAGATGCGTGTTCGGCAGCTTGCGGTGGATCTCCTCGATCACGTTCATGGCGAGGATGTCGCCGTCGGGTTTGCGGGTGAACTTGTAGGCGCCGTGCGAGGTGCCCATCGCGATCGCCAGGGCGTCGACCTTGGTCTCCTGGACGAATTTTACCGCCTCGTCCGGGTTGGTCAGCAGCTGGTCGTGCGACAATTTACCTTCGGCGCCGTGGCCGTCTTCCTTGTCGCCCATGCCGGTTTCGAGCGAGCCGAGCACGCCGAGCTCGCCTTCCACCGAGATGCCGCCGAGATGGGCCATGTCGGTGACGGTCTTGGTGACGCCGACGTTGTAGGTCCAGTCGGCCGGGCTCTTGCCGTCGGCCTTCAGCGAACCGTCCATCATGACCGAGGTGAAGCCGGCCTGGATCGCGGTCATGCAGGTGTCGGGAGCATTGCCGTGATCGAGGTGCACGCAGACCGGGATCTGCGGATAGATTTCGGTGACGGCGTCCATCATGTGCTTGAGCATGATGTCGTTGGCGTAGGAGCGCGCGCCGCGCGAGGCCTGGATGATGACCGGCGCATCGAGGCTGGAGGCGGCCTCCATGATCGCGAGCGCCTGCTCCATATTGTTGATGTTGAAGGCCGGCACGCCGTAATCATGCTCCGCCGCGTGGTCGAGCAGTTGACGCAACGTAATCCGAGCCATCCGAATTCTCCTTGTATTTACAGCGCCCTAAGCGCTCATCTGCTGTCAGTTGAAGGTACTAGCGAATTTTTAGAACTTCGACACCGGGTAAGGGTTTCCCCTCCATCCATTCAAGAAACGCGCCGCCCGCGGTCGAAACATAGGAAAAATCGCCGGCCACGCCGGCCTGGTTCAGGGCAGCGACAGTGTCGCCGCCGCCCGCGACCGAGATCAGCTTCTTGGCCTTGGTGCGCTCGGCGGCGTGCCTGGCCGATACCATGGTGCCGCGGTCGAACGGCGTCATTTCGAAGGCGCCAAGCGGGCCGTTCCAGACCAGCGTCGCGGCGTCGTCGATCGCAGCGTGGATCCGCGCAATCGATTGCGGGCCGACGTCGAGGATCATGCCGTCGGCCGGAATGGCGTCGAGGCCATAGGCATGCGAGGGCGAATTGGCCGCGAAATGATAGGCGACCACGGCGTCCACGGGCAGGATGATGGCGCAGTTGGCGGCCTCGGCCTTTTCCATGATCCGCAGCGCGGTCGCCGCCAGATCCTTTTCCGCCAGCGATTTGCCGACGCCGATGCCCTGGGCGTGCAGGAAGGTGTTGGCCATGCCGCCGCCGATGACGAGCGCGTCGACCTTGCTGACGAGGTTTTCCAGAAGATCGATCTTGGTCGAGACTTTGGCGCCGCCGATGATTGCAATGACGGGCTTGGTCGGCGCTTCCAGCGCTTTGCCGAGCGCGTCGAGCTCGGCCTGCATGGTGCGGCCGGCATAGCCCGGCAGCTTGTGGCCGAGACCTTCGGTCGAGGCGTGGGCGCGGTGCGCCGCCGAGAACGCGTCGTTGACCCAGATGTCGCCGAGCTTCGCCAATTCGGCGACAAACGCCGGATCGTTCTTTTCTTCCTCTTTGTGAAAACGGGTGTTTTCCAGGCAGAGGATGTCGCCGTCCTTCATCGCGGCAACCGCGTTTGCAGCGGCCTCGCCAATGCAGTCATCGGCAAAACCGACCGGCTTCTTGATGACCTGCGCCAGCGCCGCCGCGACGGGCTTCAGCGACTCCTTGGCGTCGCGTCCCTTCGGCCTGCCGAAATGCGCCAGCAGGATGACCTTGCCGCCCTTGCCCGAGATCTCGGTGATGGTGGGGGCGACGCGCTCGAGCCGGGTGGCGTCGGTGACGCGGCCATTGTCGGTGGGGACGTTGAGGTCGACGCGCAGCAGCACGCGTTTGCCCTTCACGTCGACGTCATCGAGGGTGCGGAATGATTTTGTCATTGGGGTGGTCTCTTGTCGCGGGCGCACTGCGGCGCGAAACGCCGCTGTGCAGAACCGGGACCCATGGTTGGGCTGGTCGCGGTGCAAATGGGTCCCGGCCCTGCGGAGCAGCGTGAAGAACGCTGCACCGCGTCCGGGACACGGGACTTAAGCTTACAGCAGCTTCCCCATCGCCACGGCGGTGTCGCCCATGCGGTTGGAGAAACCCCATTCATTGTCGTACCAGGACATCACCCGCACCAGCGTGCCGTTCTGCACCTTGGTCTGGTCCACGTGGAAGGTGGACGAGTGCGGATCGTGGTTGAAGTCGATCGAGACGTTGGGCGCGGTGGTGTAGCCCAAAATGCCCTTCAGCTCCTGCTCGGAAGCGCGCTTCATCGCCGCGTTGATTTCCTTCACGTCGGTGGCGCGCTTGGCGACGATCTTGAGATCGACCACCGAGACGTTCGGGGTCGGCACGCGGATCGCGACGCCGTCGAGCTTGCCCTGAAGCTCGGGCAGCACGAGGCCGATCGCCTTGGCCGCACCGGTGGAGGTCGGGATCATCGACATCGCTGCCGCACGGCCGCGATAGAGGTCGCTGTGCAGGGTGTCGAGCGTCGGCTGGTCGCCGGTATAGGCGTGGATCGTGGTCATGAAGCCGGTTTCGATACCGACGGTGTCGTTCAACACCTTGGCGATCGGAGCCAGGCAGTTCGTGGTGCAGGAACCGTTGGAGACGACGAGGTGCTCCCTGGTCAGCTTGTCGTGATTGACGCCGTAGACGATCGTGGCGTCGGCGCCATCCGACGGCGCGGAAACCAGCACGCGCTTGGCGCCGGCGGTCAGGTGCGCAGTGGCCTTGGCCTTGGCGCTGAAGATGCCGGTGCATTCCATCGCGATGTCGACGCCGAGTTCCTTCCACGGCAGCTTCGAGGGATCGCGCTCGGAGGAAACCTTGATCTTGCCGTTGCCGAGGTTGATCGAATCGCCGTCGACGGTCACGGTGCCGGGGAAACGGCCATGCACGGAATCGAAACGCAGCAGATGGGCGTTGGTCTCGACCGGGCCGAGATCGTTGATCCCTACGACTTCGATATCCTTGCGGCCGGATTCCGCAATCGCCCGCAAGATGTTGCGGCCGATGCGGCCAAATCCGTTGATCGCGACCCGGATTGCCATGCTCGTTTCTCCTTTAATAGCTGGTGTCACCCCCGTGGAATGGTTCCACGGCGGTGCTTACGGCGGATCGCCCGGTTCGGCCGGGCGAGAACGGTCAAGATGAGCTTTTAGGTAGACCTTTTTGCCAACAAGCTCAACCGTCAGCAGCGCGCCGCCGAGTTGAGGTTCCTGCAATGGTTGCGCAGAGCACGGTCAGGAACTTCGATAAGCGGCACACCAAAGTTAACTGCCGTCTACTGCCCTTTTGTGTCCGAAGTTCGCAGGGCCGCAAATGGCGCGCGAACTTCGGAAACGGGCAATAGTGCGTTTTCGAGCGAAGGAAAACGCGTCAAAACAAGAGTCTAGAGCTTCGGTTCTGATTCAATCAGAACCGACAAGGTTCTAGAGGCGCTTCAGGGCAGCGTTAACCGCAGCCTCGGCGGTAATCCCGAAGTGCTTGTAAAGGTCCTTGGCGGGCGCGCTGGCGCCGAAGCCGTGCATGCCTATGAATTCACCATCCTGGCCGATCACGGCGTCCCAGCCCCAGCGCACCGCGGCCTCAATCGCGATCTTGACCGGCGCGTTGCCGATAACGGCCTTCTGGCGGTCCGCCGGCTGCGCCAGCAGCAATTCGAGCGAGGGCACCGAAACCACCCGCGACGCGATGCCGCGTTCGGCCAACTGCTTCTGGGCGGCGACCGCGATCTCGACCTCGGATCCGGAGGCGAACAGAGAAACCTTTGCCTCGCCCTGGGCGGCGACCAGTTCATAGGCGCCGTGGCTGCAGGGATTGTCGTTCGGGGCGGTCGCGCGCAATTGCGGCAGGTTCTGGCGCGTCAGCGCCAGCACGGTCGGGCCGTCGATGCGGTTGAGCGCGAGCTCCCAGCATTCGGTGACCTCGACGGCGTCGCAGGGCCGGAACACGCGCATGTTGGGAATCGCCCGCAGCGCCGCCAGATGCTCGACCGGCTGATGCGTCGGTCCGTCTTCGCCCAGCCCGATCGAATCATGGGTCATGACATAGACGACGCCCGCGCCCATCAGCGCCGCGAGCCGCATTGCCGGCCGCGCGTAATCGGTGAACACTAGGAAGGTGGCGCCATTGGGCGCAAAACCGCCATGCAGGAAGACGCCGTTCATGGCCGCGGCCATGCCGTGCTCGCGGATGCCGTAATGGATGAAGCGGCCCTTCGGCGTCTTGGCGGAAAACGCGACAGCCGATTTTGCCTTGTTGTTGTTGGACCCGGTCAGATCGGCCGAGCCGGCGAGGAATTCCATCGGCATTGCGCCGGCGATTGCCTCGATCGCCGATTCCGAGGATTTCCGGGTCGCGACGTTCTGCGGCGTCTCGAGCAGCTTCTTCTTGTGGTCGCGCAGCGCCTTGGCGAGCGAGGCCGGGCGCTCATGGCGCAGCCGGCGCTCGAATTCGGCGCGCTTGCGCGGACCCAGTTCGCCGAACACGCCTTCCCATTCCTGGCGCGCAGCGGCGCCTCGGCTGCCGGCGGCGCGCCACGCCTTCAGGACGTCGTCGGGCACCGAGAACGGCTCGAGCGAGATGCCGAGCTTTTCCTTGGCGCCCTTCAGTTCTTCGGCGCCGAGCGCCTCGCCATGGGCTTTTGCAGTGCCGGCGCGAGTCGGTGCGCCGAAGCCGATGGTGGTCTTGCAGGCGATCATCGACGGCTTGTTGGACTTCTGGGCACGGGTGATGGCGGCTGCGATCGCCTTCGGATCATGACCGTCGATCAGTTCGGCGGCCCAGCCGGCCGACTTGAAGCGCTTCACCTGGTCGACGGAATCGGCGATCGAGGTCGGGCCGTCGATCGAAATGCCGTTGTCGTCATACAGCACGATCAGCTTGTTGAGCTTCCAGTGACCGGCCATCGCGATCGCTTCCTGCGACACGCCTTCCATCAGGTCGCCGTCGGAGGCGAGCACATAGGTGTGATGGCCGACCACCTTCTTGCCGAACTCGGCGGCGAGCATCTTCTCCGCCAGCGCCATGCCGACCGACGTTGCGATGCCCTGGCCGAGCGGACCCGTCGTGGTCTCGATACCCTTGGTGTGGAAGTTCTCGGGGTGACCCGGCGTCAGCGATCCCAATGCGCGGAAATTCTTGATCTGGTCGAGCGTCATGTCCTTGTTGCCGGTCAGGTACAGCAACGCATACAGCAGCATCGAGCCGTGCCCGGCCGAGAGAACGAAACGGTCGCGGTCCGGCCACTTTGGCTCGGCGGCATCGAATTTCAGGAACTGGGTGAACAGCACGGTCGCGATGTCGGCGGCGCCCATCGGCAGGCCGGGATGGCCGGATTTCGCCTTCTCGACGGCATCCATGGCGAGGCCACGGATCGCATTGGCCATACGGGAATGATCGACCTGCGTCATGATGAAAATCCGCCTGAAATGAGGTGCTTGGTTGCGGGGTGCGTACCGGGAAGGGCCGCAATACGAGGGCTTTGGCCTAGGGAAGTCTGGGCTGGATAGCACCTCAAATCCCGGAGTCCAAGGCAAGGAAACGCCAATCCGGTGCGAAAGGTTGCTTAATGCATGACCCGGAAAAGTGGAGACCGGTTTTCCGAAGAGGTCATGCTCAGACAAGACCGGTAGATCGGGATGACCGGTCGTCCCGATCTACCGGTGCATAGCTTCGCGCGGGCGTTGCGCTGTCCTCGCTTGCCACGTAAATTTAGCGGCCTAACCGCTTGCCGAACCGCAGATTTTGCTGTGCGGCCGGCTTAACCGAAGGTGCGCGCTGTCTCTCATGAGCGATCGTCCCGCCAACGGGGCCGGCAACCCCGAGCTCGCCTTTGCCGACATCGACGCTGCAACCCGGCGGCTGATGGCGGCGCTCGATGCGCTGGAAGCTGCGGCCGAGCGGCGGCGCGATGCCGACCGTGACGAGAATGAACTCGCGAGCCGGATCCAGGCACTCGGCGCCGATCGCTCGCGCCTGGCCGACGAACTCGACGGCTCGCTGGTGAAGACCCGGCGGCTGGAGCGCACCAACCGCGAGATATCGGAAAAACTCGACGCCGCGATCGGCACCATCCGCGCCGTGCTGGACGCCGGAGAAAGCTCATGAGCCACATCAACGTCACCATCAACGGCCGGCAGTACCGCATGGCCTGCGAGGAAGGGCAGGAAGTGCGTCTGCTCAAGCTCGCCGAGAACCTCGAAGCGCGCGTCGAATCGCTGCGCGGCAAGTTCGGCGAGATCGGCGATGCGCGGCTTACCGTGATGGCGGCGCTCACCGTGTGCGACGAACTGCTCGACGCCAACCAGCGTATCCGTGCGCTCGAGGAAGAACTCGACGCCTTGCGCAATGTGCGCGTCGCAGCCACCGATCGCGCCCGAACGACGCAGACCGCGGTCGCCAACGCGCTCAATGCCGCAGCCGACCGCATCGAAAAGACCACGCAGATGCTGAACCGCACCATCGGCGGCGGCGTCGCGATCGGGTAGGACGTTGCCCGCCGCAGGCTTATCCGCCTTTGCGGGGAGCACAACGACGAAGCAACCCATCCTGTCTTGATGACCCATGGATTGCTTCGCGGAGCTTGTCGTCAGGCGCGCATTCACGCGACCAGCTGGTTCGCAATGCCGCATCCCGTCCTCCATTCGGTTTTTGCAAGTCATTGCCGGAGATGTTACCGAAATGGAATGTTCGTGACGGGAGGCTTTCGTGAACCTGAACGAGATTCTTACATTTGTGACGGTGGCGCGGGTCGGGTCGATCCAGGGCGCCGCCAGACAGTTGCATATGACGCAGTCTGCGGTGTCGCGGCTGGTTCAGCGGCTTGAGCTCGATCTCGGCGCGACGTTGTTTGACCGACAGACCAAGCCCCTGATTCTGACGCACGATGGTCGGGTCGCGCTTGAGCATGGGCAACGTGTCCTCCGTGCGACGGACGCGTTTTCCGAGGCTCTCTCGCCCGCGGCGGCACCGAGCGGCGTGTTGCGTATCGGTGCCGCTCACGTGCTGGCTGAGCTTGTCGCAGAACGCCCGCTGGATTTGTTGCGATCCACGTTTCCGGATCTCACCCTCCAGATTTCCATCGACTGGGCCGGAGCCTTGATCGAGCGATTGCATAGCGGAGCTCTCGACGCTGCAGTGATTTCGCTGCTCACCGAGGGCAAGCCAAGAAGCGAACTTCCGGCGCGCCGACTTGGCAAGGAGCAGGTACGAATCATGGGTGCTGCCAATCTTTCGCCGACGCGCTGGCGCTCGCTGCGGGCGATGAATGAAATCGGCTGGGTGATTCAGCCGGAAGGCTGCGGCTATCGCACGGCCCTGACACAGGCGCTTGAGCGCGAGGGCGCCGGGCCGCCGAAGGTGATCGTCGAAGCGTTCAGCAAGGATCTGCAGCTATCGGTCGTCGCGCGCGGCGCTGGCTTTGGGCTGTTGCCCGTGAGCCAATTGAATGCGGTTGCGGGCAAGCGAAAGATCAAGACATTTCATGTCCCCGACTTTCAGCCTGCGGTCTCGACATGGTTCATTCGCCGGCTTCAATTGGGACGGTTGTCTCGACCGCTTGATGACATCGAGCAGGCGCTTTCGCTCGTCATCGCGAAGTGACCGATATGGAATATTGGAACTACATATTATGAATTTGCTACCGGTCGTGCCGCCGGCGTAACGGAAGCGGGCCAGTTGAAATGCCCTGACCTCAGGTGCGGCGGCTGGTCCTGTTCATCCGTCAAACGGAGGCTTCGATGACCCCAACTTCTCAAGGCGTGGTTTTTCAAGAGTTGACCGCGCCCGCCGTGAGCCCTGCTAGCCGAACCAGCCTGACTCAGGCCGTGCAGAAATATTTCGACCTTATGTACGATTGCGACACGTCGCACCTCCTTGAGGTCTTTCGATCCACCGCCCACCTTCACGGATTTCGCGACGGGCAGATGATGTCGTGGTCGATGGAGACCTACAAAAACGTCCTCGATAAGCGCCAATCGCCGAAGTCGCTTGGCGCCGCTCGCGCCGATGAGATCCTGCAGATGGATTTTGCTTCCGCGGATATGGCCTTCGTGAAGGCGCGCGTGCAGATCGCTACGATGGAATTCGTGGATTATCTGACTTGGCACTGCATCGATGGCAAATGGCTGATTACGTCGAAGGGCTTTTACCTTATGTCCGATGGCGATCCCGGAAAACGCTGAAAACTCACGCTTAACGCTGGCGGTTTGGCCGCATCGTAGCTACATTGGCAGGGCGAAGCTGTGTTGCGCGTCAGAAGCCATATATCCCCGGGGCCTTATCGATCCTTCCGGGAACTGTCCCTGGCCGGGTCCGTGGATCCGGTCATATGGTGCCCACCTACTTTCGTAGGGAACTCCGGGATCGAGTGCTTCAACGGCCATTACGGCTTCGCACTTTTGTTTCGGTTGATTTTTGCGTCGAGCTTTTACTCTACCGGCTTCACCACCTAGGCCCTGCAACTTTCGCTTCGTCCGTCTTCGCGGGCGATGTTCGGCGGAACAGAACGCTGCATGACGGCAAGTGCTTCGAAAGCAGAACTTCGCGCTGCCGCTTTGGCAAAGCGCGATGCATTGAGCGACGAGCAGCGCGCCGACGCGGCGCAAGCCCTCGCCAAGCGTAAACTGCCGTTCGAGATCGCGCCCGGAATGGTTGTCTCCGGCTATTCGCCGATCCGCAGCGAGATCGACCCGGCGCCGTTGATGCGCAAGCTCGCGGAAGCGGGCGCCAGGCTGGCGCTGCCGGCCGTGATGGCGCGCGGCAAGTCGCTGGCGTTCCGGGCGTGGTCCCCCAACGACCGGCTGATGTTAGGGCCGCTCGGCATTCTCGAACCGTCGCCGGCGGCCGCTGAACTCATTCCCGACATCATGCTGGTGCCGCTGGCGGCGTTCGACGCCGCGGGGCACCGGATCGGCTATGGCGCCGGACATTACGATTTCACGCTGGAGCATTTGCGCAAGGCGAAAGCCATTGTCGCCGTCGGTGCTGCGTTTGCCGTGCAGCAAATAAAGGCGGTTCCGGCCCAGCCGCACGACGTGGCGCTGGATTTTGTGCTAACGGAAAAGAAAGTGTTCGATTTCCGGAGCTGAATTTTGCGCATCCTCTTCATCGGTGACGTCGTCGGCAAGACCGGCCGCACCGCCATTTCCGAGCATCTCCCCGGCATGGTCAGAGACTGGTCGCTCGATCTCGTCATCGTCAACGGTGAGAACGCGGCCGGCGGCTTCGGGATCACCGAGGCGATCTATCAGGATTTCCTCGACGCCGGTGCGGATGCGGTCACGCTCGGCAACCACGCCTGGAATCAGAAGGAGGCGCTGGTGTTCATCGAGCGCGCGCCGCGCCTGATCCGCCCCTTGAACTTTCCGCGCCATACGCCGGGCCGCGGCGCCGCCCTGATCGATACCAAGAACGGCAAGCGTGCGCTGGTCATCAACGCCATGGGCCGCGTCTTCATGGAGCCGCTGAACGATCCCTTCAACGCGGTCGGCAAGGAGCTCGACGCCTGTCCGCTGCGCGAGGCCGCCGATGCCATCGTGGTCGATTTTCATGGCGAGGCGACCAGCGAGAAGCAGGGCATGGGATTTTTCTGCGACGGCCGCGCCAGCCTCGTGGTCGGCACCCATACCCATGTGCCCACCGCCGATCATCAGGTGCTGCCCGGCGGCACCGCCTATATGAGCGACGCCGGCATGACCGGCGATTACGATTCGATCATCGGCATGCAGAAGGAAGAGCCGCTGCACCGCTTCGTCACCGGCATTCCCTCCGGCCGATTCGAACCGGCGTTTGGTGTGGCGACACTAAGCGGGGTCGCGGTCGAAACCGACGATGCCACCGGACTGGCGCTGCGAATAGCGCCAGTGCGGGCGGGCGGCAGGCTGGAGCCGGCAGTGCCGGGATTTTGGACCGGCCACTGAACCGGGTTACGAGAAGGTGTGATGCAAAGGTTTCTGTTCCTCCTGCTGGCGTTGTTGCTGTCGCAGGCGGCGTCCGCGCAAGAGCTCACCCAGCGCCCGGTATCGCAGGACCCGGTATCGCTGCAAGACATGACCGGGCGACTGGAGAAGTCCGCGATCAACACGGCGAAGGTCGCGCCGAAGGGTGCGGCAAGAGGATCCTCGGTGGACTTCTCCTGGGCTTCCAGTCCCGAGGAACACCGCGCGCTGGCCAAGCATGTGCTCGTACTCGTCAGCGTGGTGACGCAGGACGCTGCCGAGCTGCCGCTGCGCCGGGTCTATGTGAATATCGACGGCCGCGAAACCGAACTGGTCAGGTTGAGCAGCCAGCTCAGCGGCGTCCGGAAAGGCTCGAAGACCTATTCGATGCTCGGGCCCTATCGTGAGGACGGCTTCTACCTCGCGCCTGCCGGCAGCATGATGGCAGACGGCTATCTGCAGGCCGATTTCGCGGTGCGGCGGAACGGTTTCAATCTCTACAAATTGCCGGGGACGCCACCGGATTTCATCAAGGCGGACAGCAATCCGCTGCCCGGGCCCGACGCCAAGCCGGAAATGCCGGTGCTCAAGGCGATGCTGCTGCGCGAGTACAAGGGCTTCGAATTGCCCGCAGCCCTGCGCTAGAATCCGGGCCAGCGGTCCGGACGCGGGTTTGCCGGATTAGCGGTACGCGCTCAGTAGCGCGCCGGTACGTACATCTCCGGCGGGACCGGACCGCGCTGGTAATCCGGATTGCGCACGCGCGGCGGCAGGATGACGGGGGTCTGCGGGACCTCGTTGTAGGGAATCTGTTCAAGCAGATGGGCGATGCAGTTCAGCCGCGCCTTCTTCTTGTCGACGGCCTCGACCAGGTGCCACGGCGCCTCGGCGATATGGGTGCGCTCCAGCATCGCTTCCTTGGCCTTGGTGTACTGCTCCCAGCGGCTGCGCGCTTCCACGTCCATCGGGCTGAGCTTCCACTGCTTCAGGGGATCGTGGATCCGCATGGTGAAGCGCAGATGCTGTACCTCATCGGTGATCGAGAACCAGTATTTGATCAGGACGATGCCGGAACGCACCAGCATGCGTTCGAATTCCGGCACCGAGCGGAAGAATTCCTCGACGTCGGCTTCGGTGCAAAATCCCATCACCCGCTCGACGCCCGCGCGGTTGTACCAGCTGCGGTCGAACAGCACGATCTCGCCGCCGGCCGGCAGATGCGAGACGTAACGCTGGAAATACCATTGGGTGCGTTCGCGCTCGTTCGGCGCCGGCAGTGCGGCGACCCGGCAGACCCGCGGGTTCAGCCGCTGCGTGATGCGCTTGATGACGCCGCCCTTGCCGGCAGAATCGCGTCCCTCGAAGATGACAACCACTTTCAGCTTCTGGTGCTGCACCCAGCTCTGCAGTTTGACCAGTTCGCCCTGCAGGCGGAACAGTTCCTTGAAATAAAGCCGGCGGTCGACGGTCTCCTCGGCGGAATGGCTTTCGAATTCGTTGGTCAGCGCGTCGAGGCGGTCGTCGTCGATCTCGAGTTCCAGTTCCTCGTCGAAACTGTCCATCATTTCCGCGTGGATGCGATCATGGATGGAGCCATTGACTGGTTTTTCGGTCATCAGAATACTCCGCCCAGGGAAGCGCAAAAGGAAATGCACGGCATCACCGTTAGTTTCAAATGCGCATGTCAGGGGTGTGACAGCGCGCGCCGGGCAAGGCGTTTTGACGTCTGTCGTTCAGGATTGCCGGAAACCCATGCGGAAGGCGCCCCAATGGCGGCCGCGCACGTGGATGGGCGAGGAGAGGTCTTTCATCAATACGAAATTGCCGCCGCCCATGTCGCGGCGGTAGGTCTGCAGCAGGAACGGTTTTGTGTTCGCCGCCACCTTCTTCACCGCGCGATCGCTGAACAGGCGGCGGTTGCGGCAATTGGCGTTGTTCCAGACGGGGTCGGGCCCCTGCGGCAGGCGGTAGTTCGGATTGTGGGTCGGCAGATAGCCGCCTTTGGCCCAGGCGACGCAGAACACGATGCGCGGATCGCTCTTCTGGATCGGATCCTGGATGGAAGGCAGCACGCGGTCGGTGAAGGCGACATAGTCGGTCAGATATTGCTTCGGATCGGTACCTGTTATTTCGCGGTATTTCTCGTCCATCAACTGCTCGACCGTGATCTCGCCGCGCGCGACGGCGGCCTCAAACGCGTCGGAAATCTGCTTTGCGGTGTCGATCACCACGCGGATCAACGGCGCATCCGAAGTCTCGACGCCGCTGTCGGCGATCAATGCGATCAGGCCTTCCGACAGTTCGAGCAGCTTCGCCACCCGTCCGTCGGCCTGCTTCAGCTCGCTGGAGGACAAATCGACGCCCTGGGCAAGCTGGCCGAGTTCCTCGATCACGCGGTCGCAATGGCCGAGATTGGACGTCGCGGCCTTGGCGACGCCGTCGATCTCATAGCCTACGGACGCGATGCCCTGGTGCACGCGCGCGATGATGCCGCTGATCTGCTGTGCGCCTTCACCAGCGCTCTTGGCGCGGAGCGAGGCGTCGCTGCTCTCGCCGATCAGGCTGCCGATCTGGCCGTCGAGATCGCGCATGGTCTCGGAAATCTGCTGCGTGGCCTGGCGCGTCCCCTCCGCCAGGCTCTTCACCTCGTTCGCGACCACGGCAAAGCCACGGCCGGCGGTTCCGGCGCGCGCCGCCTCGATCGTGGCATTGAGCGCCAAAAGGTTAGTCTGTTTCGCAATCGCCTCGATCGAGCCGGAAACTTTTGCAACCTGCGACAGGGCCGAGCCGACGGCGCTGAGCCGGGCCTCGATACGGCCGACCGCGTCGACGAGTTCGGCGATGTGCTTGACGGCCGTATCCACCGCGCTGCGCGACTGAACGATCTCTCCGACGGCTGCGGACGTGGTCGATTGCACCGCCTGCGATGCATTGGCGATGTCGCGGTTGGCCGAGACCATCGTCTGGGCCGTCTTCTGCAAGTGGTGGAACCGGTCCGACTGGTTCGCGACGCGGCTGGCGACCTCCTGGACGTTGCCGGCGATATCGGCAAGTTCCACGCCGAGCCCGCCGATGCGGTCGGCAAGCTGGTCAATGAGGCGTTCGGCCAGTGTCTGGTTGGAGTGAGTGTCCAGGACCGCACGCTGCACAAAGGACATGCTCGAGCTTTCTCCAATCAGAGCCGATGACCGGCCCACCGCGGCGAGCGCATTCCAATTCCAAGTCTAGAACGCGATTCGCGCCTTGGAGTCTTGCCTGAGAGCGAACTGGCGCATTTTCGAGCGAAGCATGCCCTCGGACTTGATCCGGGGGTTGATACCGGTTCGCGTCGGGAAAACGCGTCAATCAAGAATCTAGAGCCGGTAGGCCGTGCGGAAGCCGCCCCAGTGCCGACCCTTGACGCGGATCGGCACGTCGATCTCGCGCATCATCACGGTGTTGCCGTTGCCCATGTCGCGGGCGTAACTCTGCACCAGGTAGGCGCGCTGGTTGCGGCCGGCGGCGAGGCCCGCGGGATCGTTGAAGATGCGGCGGTTGCGGCTGTTGGCGGTGTTCCAGGTGACGTCGCCCGGACGTTGCGGATGCGAATAGATCTTGTTGTGAACCGGCAGATAGCCGTTGGTGTCGATGACAGCGCAGAACGCCATGCGCTTGTCTTTGGCGAGGAAGGCTTCCTGGAACGGTGGCAGCGCGCGGTCCGCCCAGTCCAGAATTTTGGTGCGGTGCTGCACCGGGTTGCTGCCGGATATTTCGACATAGTTGGTGTCGAACATGTCCTCGATCGAGATCGCGCCGCTGGCGACGCCCTGCTCGAAAATCCTGGTCAACGCGGCGCCTGCTTCCATGGCGCGGGTGACGAACTCGGTGTTCTCGTCGTGGATCGCCCACAATTTGTCTTCGATCGCCTCGCGCAAAGCGGCGTTCGGCCGCTCGAACTGCGCCTGCGCGCCGGCCTTGGAACGCTCGCTGATGCGAATTTTGCAGGCGCCGATATCCGGCAGCGTGGCGTCGAGGCTTTGGTTGGGCGTCAGCTTTTCGGCGTCGGGACCGCTGATCAGGATGCCGTCGATCGAAATCTCGTAGACCGGCGCCGTGATCAGGCCGCGCGGAGTCTGGATTTCGATTTGGAGGCTGCAGGGCAGCTTTTCCTGTTTGCGCTGGCCCTGGCGCTCGCTTTGGCGCAGCAGCACCGCGCAGCGCGATTTGAGCTTCTGCGCAAAGGTCGTGACCGCCCTTCCGGCATTGGCGACGTTTTCACCATGCGCTTCGGCTTCCTTGGTCGCGACGCCGATCTCGGAGGCGCTTTCGCCGACCGAGACGATGAAGCGCGACGCGGAGGCGGCATTGTCGGACATTTCTCCGGTGGTCTGGCTTTGCTCGGCGACCGCGCCGTTGACGTTGTCGAACACCGGCCGGATCAATTTAATCGCCTGCGAAATCCGATGCACGGCGTCGACCGAGCCGGCGGCGTCGCGCTGCAGCGCTTCGATCTTCCTGGTGATTTCCTCGGTGGCGTTCTGGGTCTGCACCGCGAGCGCCTTCACCTCGGTGGCGACGACGGCAAAGCCGCGCCCGGCTTCGCCGGCGCGCGCGGCCTCGATGGTGGAATTGAGGGCCAGCAGCGTGGTCTGCCTTGCGATCTGCGCGATCAGATTGACGACGTTGCCGATCGCCGCGGACGATTCGCGCAACCGGTCCACATTGGCGCTGGCTTCGCGGGCGGCCTCGCTGGCCTGGTCGGCGAGCTTGCCGGCATCGCGGACCTGCTCGCCGATGCCCTGGGCCGAATGGGTGAATTTGTCGGCGGCCTGCGAGAAAGTGGTCGCGGTAGACTGGGCTGCGGTGGTGCGGCCGGTCAGGGCGTCAGTGCGGTGGCGGATGGTGGTCAGTGTGGCCGCGGTCGCCTCGGCGCCCCCGGCGACCGAATGGGCCGCGCGCTCGAGCTGGCGGATCATGCCACCGAGTTCGAGTTCCAGCAGTTCAAGGATTTCCTTGGCTGAATCGCCTTCGGGCGCGGGCGCGTCGGTCGCAGCCACAACCGCCGGAACCTTAAGCTCGACGGCAGCCGTGGTCGCTTCCGGCACGCGCTTTCGAAATAAACCGAACGCCATGAGGGCTCTTAAAAGTTGAGAATGTGGGGCGCATCCTCTCATCCGGGCATGAAGTCATGGTTAACAACTGCCTGATATTCCGGCATACGGGGCACTACTTAAGTACCAAAACGGCCGTGAATCTTTGATTTTGGCCGGTTGTCGGCCTATAAGGCCGCGTTTTCATCCAAATCCGCTCACGAACGAATCCAAGAGACCCCGCATGGCCGGCCATTCCCAATTCAAGAACATCATGCACCGCAAGGGGCGGCAGGATGCCCAGAAGTCGAAACTGTTCGGCAAGCTGGCGCGGGAAATCACGGTTGCGGCCAAGATGGGCCAGCCCGATCCGTCGATGAACGCCCGGCTGCGCGCGGCGATCATTTCCGCTCGCCAGGAAAACATGTCGAAGGATTCGATCGAGCGCGCCGTGAAGAAGGCGAGCGGCGGCGAGGGCGAGAACTACGACGAGATTCGCTACGAGGGCTATGGCCCCGGCGGCGTCGCTGTCATCGTCGAGGCGCTGACCGACAACCGCAACCGCGCGGCCTCCGATATCCGCTCCTACTTCACCAAGTCCGGCGGCAACCTCGGCGAAACCGGATCGGTTTCCTTCATGTTCGATCACACCGGCATCATCGAATACGACGCCAAGGTGGCCTCCGACGATGCGATGCTGGATGCGGCGATCGAAGCCGGCGCCGACGACGTGATCTCGAGCGAGAGCGGCCACGAAATCTATGCCTCCAAGGAAACGTTTCGCGAGGTCGCCAAGGCGCTGGAGACGAAATTCGGCGAGGCCCGCAAGGCGGCGCTGACCTGGAAGCCGCAGACCACGGTGCCGGTGGACGACGAGACCGGCGAGAAGCTGCTCAAGCTGATCGACCATTTGAACGAGCACGACGACGTGCAGAACGTCTACGCCAATTTCGAAGTCTCGGACGCGCTGATGGCGAAGATGGGCGGGTAGGGATCTCGTGTCCCGGACGCGGTGCAGCGCGGAGCGCTGCTCCGCAGAGCTCAGATGCGCAATTGCGCATCGGGGGACCCATGTCTCCGCAGAATGAGCTGATGGATGGGCCCCGGCTCAGCAACGCACCACGCCGCAAACGCGGCGCACTGCGTTGCGTCCGGGGCACGTCCCACCGCTTTAGCGGGGATGACTGTTCTCTTTATGTTTCGTTCACGGTGCTCTGGCGTTATCACAGGCCATGACATCTCCTCCGATTCGCCAACCCGTCCGGATTATCGGCATCGACCCCGGCCTGCGCCGCACCGGCTGGGGCGTGATCGAGACCGAGGGCAACCGCCTGGTCTTCATCGGCTGCGGCTCGGTAGAGCCGCCGGACGACCTGCCGCTGGCGAGCCGGCTGCTCGCGATCCATGAAGGCCTCGCTGCCGTGCTCGGCGACTACAGCCCCATGGAGGCTGCGGTCGAACAGACCTTTGTGAACAAGGACGGCGTCGCAACGCTAAAACTCGGGCAGGCGCGCGGCGTCGCCATGCTGGCGCCGGCGATGTTCGGCATATCGGTTGCCGAATACGCGCCCAACCAGGTCAAGAAGACCGTGGTCGGCGCCGGTCATGCCGACAAGAACCAGATCGCTGTCATGCTCAAGATCCTGCTGCCGAAGGCCGAGCCGAAATCCGCCGACGCCGCCGACGCGCTGGCGATCGCGATCACGCACGCCCATCACCGCGCCGGCACGGCGCTGCGGCTGAAGGTGGCAGGCCTATGATCGGCAAACTGAAAGGCCTGATCGACTCCTACGGCGAGGACTACGTGATCCTCGACGTCGGCGGCGTCGGCTATCAGGTGCACTGTTCGTCGCGCACGCTGCAGGCGCTGCCCGCGCCCGGCGAGGCCGCGGTGCTCTCGATCGAGACCTATGTGCGCGAAGACCAGATCAAGTTGTTCGGCTTTCGCGGTGACATCGAGCGCGAATGGTTCCGCCTCTTGCAGACCGTGCAGGGCGTCGGCGCCAAGGTGGCGTTGGCGGTGCTCTCGACGCTGCCGCCGGCCGAGCTTGCGAATGCGATCGCGCTGCGCGACAAGGCCGCGGTGACGCGCACGCCCGGCGTCGGCCCGAAAGTCGCCGAGCGCATCGTCACCGAATTGAAGGACAAGGCGCCGGCCTTTGCCAACGTCGATCCGGCGCTGGTGCATCTTTCCGGCGCCATCGACAACGACCGCGCGCCGCGCCCGGTCACCGACGCGATCTCGGCGCTGGTCAATCTCGGTTACGGCCAGCCGCAGGCCGCGGCCGCCATCGCGTCGGCCTCGCGCAGCGCCGGCGAGAATGCGGAAACAGCGCAGCTGATCCGCTTGGGCCTGAAGGAACTCGCGAAGTGAGCGAACTGCGCTGGAGCATTACAAAATGATTACGTGTTATCTGCGTTACCGGCTCGATCCGGACAAGCTCGCCGATTTCGAGGCGTACGGCGCCATGTGGCTGGAGCTGCTGCCGCGCTTCGGCGGCGTCCATCACGGCTACTTTCTGCCATCCGAAGGCGAGAGCGACGTCGCTTTGGCGATGTTCAGCTTTCCGAGCCTCGCGGCCTATGAACAGTATCGTAAGGATGCCAGCACCGATCCCGACTGCCAGAAGGCGGTCGCCTTTGCAAAACGGACGCGCTGCTTCATCCGTTATGAACGGTCATTTTTCCGGCCATTGTTTCCGAAAACGGCCGCATGACCAGGCCCTCCCGCAACGTCACGGCAGAACGTCGCGACTATTCGGCAGGCGCCGTTGCCGGGCGTTTCGCGCGCGCGATCGGCATCGTCCTGATTTTTTCCATTGCAGGACCGCTGACGATTGCGGCGCTGATTTCGCTGATCGTGGTCGGTTTCGGAGCCGCGCTGCTGCAAATGTTTCTCGCGCTTCTCGAACTCGAAGCACTGCGCACCATCGTCTCTGTCGCGATCGTGCTGCTTGCACTGGCGACGATGCTCGCGTCGTTCCTGCCATCGGTCGCGGCCGGCCTGATATTCGCACTGGCTGCGGTCTATGGCGGCATCAACATGATCTGGATGGCGTGGCTCGCCGCGGCCATTGCCGTCGCCGGTTTCGTCGTATTCGGCATATTCTTGGTGCCCTCGGAATCATCGGCCGTGATTTTGCCGGATGTCCGGTCTGCACGACAGGCGCTGTCGCTGTCAGCGATCCTTGCCGTGCTGGCGGTCATTCCGGCCAGCCTGTGCTGGTGGCTCGCGAAACCCCTGCATCGTGCTAGAACTGCCGCATGAACACGCCGTCCCGCATTGTCACCCCCGAACGCCGCAGCGACGATGTCGGCGACACCGCGCTGCGCCCGCAATTGCTGTCCGAGTTCGTCGGCCAGGCGCAGGCGCGCAAAAACCTTTCGATCTTCATCGAGGCGGCGCGCAAGCGCGGCGAGGCGCTCGATCACGTGCTGTTCGTCGGCCCTCCCGGTCTCGGCAAGACCACGCTGGCGCAGATCGTGGCGCGTGAACTTGGCGTCGGCTTTCGCGCCACTTCCGGACCTGTGATCGCCAAGGCCGGCGACCTCGCAGCGCTTCTGACCAATCTCGAAGAGCGCGACGTGCTGTTCATCGACGAAATCCATCGCCTCAGCCCGGCGGTCGAGGAAGTGCTCTATCCTGCGATGGAGGACTTTCAGCTCGATCTCATCATCGGCGAGGGGCCGGCAGCGCGATCCGTAAAAATCGAGCTGGCGAAATTCACCCTCGTCGGCGCCACCACGCGCGCGGGCCTGCTCACCAATCCGCTGCGCGACCGCTTCGGCATTCCGGTGCGGCTGAATTTCTACACCGTGGAAGAGCTGGAGATGATCGTCACCCGCGGCGCCCGCGTGCTCAACATCGGCATGACGCCTGATGGCGCCAACGAGATCGCGCGCCGCGCCCGCGGCACGCCGCGCATCGCCGGTCGGCTGCTGCGCCGGGTGCGGGATTTTGCGTCCGCCGCGGATGCCACCTCTGTCGATCGCGCCATCGCCGACCACGCGCTGAGCGCGCTGGAAGTCGATGCCGCCGGCCTCGATGCGATGGACCGGCGATATCTTTCGACCATCGCGCTGAACTATGGCGGCGGTCCGGTCGGCGTGGAAACCATGGCGGCGGCGCTGTCGGAGCCGCGCGATGCGATCGAGGACATCATCGAGCCGTTCCTGATCCAGTGTGGCTATCTCCAGCGCACCCCGCGCGGCCGGCTGTTGACCTCGCACGCCTTCAAGCATCTCGGCCTCGCCGAACCCGCCCGCGATACGGCGCAGTTCGGCCTGTTCGGCGGCGGTGACAGCGATGACTGAACGCTATCGAACCGAATCGGCCTAATCACGCACTAACGGTAAATATCAACAAGTCGGCGACGCGCCTCGGCGCGGGACCGGCTGTTTTTGCCGTGGAGTGCCAGATGAAATCGACCGAAGACGCCAAGGTGCTGGCCATTGTCGCAGCGCCGGAACTGGGCACGCCCGACGATTCCGACGTCCTCAACGCGATGTCTGTCGACGAGCTGGCCTCATTGTGGGCTGTGCTGCAGCGGCTGAGCAAGCGCGACCAGACTTCCGGCGCCTGGGCGGCCAAGCTCTATTTCGATCATCTGCCGCACCGCAAGCCGGATCGCGCGCTCGATCTTGCGCTTGAAGTGCTGCGCAGTGAATCCGACAAACCGACCGTGATGCAGCTCAATGAAAAGTTCATGATGTCGCTGATGTATGCCCACGGCGAAAGCGTGATCGACCGGATCGAGGCCGAGGCGAAGAATAACGCCCGGCTGCGCTGGCTGCTCGGCGGCGTTCTGCTCGGTCCAAACAAGCCGTTGAAGCAACGCATCCAGGCGATCGCCGACCTCAAGGGCTGGAAGGCCGACGACATCGCGCGACGGACCCCAAAACAGCCGCTCGATTGCGAAGCCATGACGCTGCCGGAGCTGGCTCGCGCCTGGGTCGAACAACATTCGAAATCCGACTGCGACCGCGATGACAATTTCTTTGCGATGATGGATTATGAGAGCGAACTGCGTGGTGAGGATCCGGACAGGGCTATTGATCTGATCGTCGCTATCCTCGAGATCGAGACCAATCCGGCGCTGCTGTCGCTGCTCGCCGCCGGTCCGCTCGAGGATGTCATCAGCATGGAAACCATCGACCGCATCGAGCGCGAGGCGCAGGCCAGCGATCGTTTTCGAGATCTCTTGGGCGGCGTCTGGTACTACCGCGCCTCCGACGAATTGAGGGCCCGGCTCGACGCGCTGGTCGGGGAGAACAGGTGGTAACCTTAATGCGACTGCTGACGATCTGCACAAACGCACCCCAATTCCGGCTCAATACCCGCCCATGTTTGCGATGCATCACGATTGACCAGCCATGATTTCACGCCGACATTTCTTTCGATTCTTTGGTGGATTGGGCGCCCTCGGCGTCACGACCACGGCCTACGGATTCTCCGAACCCGCGCTGCAGCTTCGCGTCACGCGATACAACCTTGCGCCGCCGCAATGGCCCACCGATCTCAAGCTCAAGATCGCCGTCATCACCGACCTGCACGCCTGCGATCCCTGGATGTCGCTCGACCGCATCCAGGGGATCGTTGAACGAACCAACGCACTGAAGGCCGACGTCATCGTCATGCTCGGCGACTACGTGGCCGGGCACCGCAAGGTGACGCGCTTCATCCCGGCCGATGAATGGGCGCCGGTGCTGGCCGGGCTGAAGGCCCCGCTCGGCGTGCACGCCATTCTCGGCAATCATGATTGGTGGGATGACAAGGAAGTGCAGCGCGAAGGCAAGGGGCACACCTTCGCCCGCCGCGCGCTGGAGGCGTCAGGCATTCCGGTTTACGACAATGACGCCAGGCGCCTCACCAAGGACGGGCGGCCGTTCTGGCTGGCTGGCCTTGGCGATCAACTGGCCTATTTCCCGGCACGCCGTTTCCGCCCGGTGCGGCGGGTCGGCGTCGACGATCTCGGCGCCACGCTGGCGAAGGTCACCGATGACGCGCCGGTCATTCTGCTGGCGCATGAGCCCGACATCGCCAAGCGCGTGCCGTCGCGGGTGTCACTGCAGCTCTCCGGTCATACCCATGGCGGTCAGGTGCGGTTGCTGGGTTGGTCGCCAGTCGCACCGTCCGGCCAGCGGCTCGCTTATGGCCACATCCGCATGAAGCACGACATCGTCGTCTCCGGTGGCCTCGGCTGCAGCATCATGCCGTTCCGCATCGGCGTTCCCCCGGAGATCGTGCTGGTGACGCTGGGCGGGCAGGGCCCGGCCGTGGCATAAGTTGTCGGAAACGCAATGGCGTGAGCTGCGGTGCACCTGTGCACCCGGTCTGAAATATGTTAATCTATCTTCATGACCTCAGCCGTCGAAAAAGCTGTCGAAGCCCTGGAACTGCTGCCTGCGGAAATGCAGGAGCAGGCCGCCGATTATTTGCTGTCTCAGGCCCGAAAATTCCGTGCGCTCAAGGACGCCATTGACGAAGGAATGGCTGACGTCGAAGCGGGAAGGGTTGTTCCCTGGGATTTGGAAGCCTTCCTCAAGCAAGCACGGGCAAAGGCGCAGGGGTAGGTGCTGTCGTGCGGGTCGTCGTTTCGTTGCGGGCTCGTTCCGATATTCTCGATATTCATTCATATCTCTCTGAACGCAGTCCCGTCGTCGCCGATCGAATGTTGGCCAGATTTTCTCAACGGTTCGATGAACTCCGCGAGTTTCCCTTCCTTGGACCTGATCGGAGCGAACTGCGCGCGTCGCTGCGAGGACTTTTAATGGACGGCTATACTGCATTCTACATGGTCGAACCGGACCAGATTGTTATCGTTCGTGTGCTTGACAGCCGGATGGATATCGAGCGGGAGTTGTCGAAATGACGCCCCACATCGACGGCGAGGTCCGCGACGGCCGCCATCACATGCAGGTCCGCGTCTATTATGAGGACACGGATTTCTCCGGCATCGTTTACCACGCCAATTATCTGCGCTTCATGGAGCGCGGCCGCACCAATCATCTGCGGCTGATGGGTGCCGATCAGCAGGCGCTGTTCGAACAGGCTCAGGCTGAGACGCCGGGCTTTGCCTTCGTGGTGCGCTCGATGGAGATCGATTTCCTGCGCCCGGCGCGGATGGACGATCTGCTCGATGTGGTGACCTGGCCGATCGCGGTGAAGGGCGCCTCGATCACGCTGGCGCAGGAGGTGCGGCGCGGCGAAGAGGCGCTGGTCACCGCCAAGGTGCGCGTCGCGTTCATCTGCGAGGGCCGCGCAAAACCGATCCCGAAATCGCTGCGGCAGCTGATGAAGGCCGATCTGGATTAATTTCGCCGAGTACTTGACTCTCTGTACCGATCGGTACAGTCTCGAGCTCTATTCAGAGCTGGAGATACTTGATGTCGCGTCCGCCATTGCCGCCGTTCACGCGAGAGACCGCCGCCCAGAAAGCCCGCATGGCGGAGGACGCCTGGAATTCGCGCGATCCGGTCCGCGTCTCGCTGGCCTATACCGAGGACAGCCGCTGGCGGAACCGCGCCGAATTTTTTCAGGGCCGTGATGCGATCGTCGAATTCCTCACCCGCAAATGGGCGAAGGAGCACGAATACCGCCTGATCAAGGATCTCTGGGCGTTCGATGCCAACCGCATCGCGGTGCGCTTTCAATATGAATGGCATGACGAGGCCGGGCAGTGGCACCGCTCCTACGGCAACGAGCAGTGGGAGTTCGACGAGCATGGCCTGATGCGCCGGCGCGAGGCCAGCATCAATCATGTCGAGATTGCCGAGAAAGACCGCCGCTTTCATTGGGCCGCGCCTGGACCGCGTCCGGCGGATGTCGCGGGCTTGAGCGAGAGCCCGTTCTAGCTAGCTATGGCCAAAACCGTTTCCGAACGCGCCGATCTGTTGCCGCTGATCTCGGAGGTGTTCCGCAGCCACGGCTATGAAGGCGCGACGCTGGCGCTGATCGGTAAGGCCACGGGCCTGGGGAAGGGCAGCCTCTATCATTTCTTTCCCGACGGCAAAGCGCAGATGGCCGCGGAAGTCCTGGCCGAGATCGATCACTGGTTCGAGGTCAATATCTTCGCGGCCCTGCGCAAGTCCGATGATCCCGCACAGGCGATTGCCGACATGACCGCTTGTGTCGACCGTTATTTCCGCTCGGGGCACCGCGTCTGCCTGGTCGGCGTGATTGCGCTCGGGGCATCGCGGGATATTTTCAGCTCGCAGGTGCAGGATTATTTCAGCCGCTGGAACGATGCGCTGGCGCAAACACTGCGGCGCGCCGGGCTGAGCACAAGCGTCGCGCGGCGGCGATCCGCCGATGCGCTGCTAACCATTCAGGGCGCGCTGGTGCTGGCGCGGGCGCTCGACGATACCAAAGTGTTCGGGCAGGCGATGGTGGATATGAAGGCGCGTTTGCTGGCGAAGTGAGATTGGCGCCACTCTCCATCCACGTCGTCCCGGCCTTGAGCTCAGATGTGCAATTGCACATCGGGGGACCCATACCGCGTGATCTATCGCAAGAAAAAAGCCGGCAGATACTGCCTGCAGTTACACCCGCCGCAGCGTATGGGTCCCGGCGTTCGCCGGGACGACTCGTGGTGAGATTCCGCCTTACGCCGCCGCCTTGTGCCGCGCGACCTCGGCCTGGTACAGCGCGAACTCTTCGGCCAGCGCCTTGGCGACGCTCGGCCGCTTCTTCATCCGCTCGAGATAATCCTTCACGGCTGGATATTTCGAAAAGTCGATCATCGGGGTTGCGATGCTCCAGTTCAGCACGGTGGTGAGATAGGCGTCCGCCACGCTGAAATGGTCGAGCACGAATTCACGCCCCTCGAGATATTTGTTGAGGTAGTCGAGGCGCGACAGATACCGCTCCAGCGTATAGGCCTTGACCTCCGCCGGCACGGTCTTGCCGAGCAGCGGCGTGAACAGGCCCTTGTGCAGTTCGGTGCCGATGAAGCACAGCCATTGCTGCAGCTTCGAGCGTTCGATGCCGGGTTTGGCGCCGATATTGGAATCGGACAACCACTCGGCGACGTGCTGCAGGATCGCGGCGTTCTCGGTCAGCGTTACGCCGTCGTCGGTCCGCACCACGGGCACGAGGCCGAGCGGGTTAATGGCGTAGAAATCCGAATCGTCCTTCAACACGCGTTTGGTCTTGGGGTCGACCTCGATGAAGTTGGCCTGGCTGCCGGCCTCATACAGCGCGATCCTGGTTGCCATCGAGCAGGCGAGGGGCGAGAAATAAAGGTCCATGTACGAATCTCCCTTGGGTCACTTTTGCGCTTGGGTTCAGTCGGTCGTAACGGCTAAGCTTGATTTATGTACCGCTCAGTATAAATAAGCGTCAAGGATTATTTGCAAGATGGTACAAAAAAGAAACCCGCCGGCGCCACGGGCCCGGCCGGAGGCTGCATTGCTGAAGCCCGCAAAGCCTCAGCCTGCGAAGCCGCAGCCCCCGGCCGGCGGCGCCCCACCAAAACGCCGCGGCCGGCCGCGCGCCTATGAGCCCGACGTGGCGCTGTCCCGCGCGCTCGATGTGTTCTGGAAGGACGGATTTGCCGCGACCTCGCTCGACGATCTCAGCGCCGCCACCGGCATGAACCGGCCGAGCCTCTATGGCGCGTTCGGCGACAAGCGCGAACTCTACAAGAAGACCTATGAGAGCTACCGCAACCGCGCCCGCGCGCGGATGGGCGAAGCCTTTGCGGCCGACATGCCGCTGCGGCCGATGCTGCTTCGGATCTATGGCATCGCGCTCGACATGTATCTGTCGGGCGAAGGCGGCCCGCGCGGCTGCTTCACGGTCATGACCGCGACTTCGGAAGCGGTGTTCGACCCTGACATCCGCGCCCTGGTGGTCAACGGCCTCGTCGAGATGGACCGCTTCTTTGCGCGGCTGTTCAAGATCGCACAGGAACGCGGCGAACTGTCCGCCTCCGCCGATCCGCAAGTGCTGGCGAATCTCGCGTCGGCGACGATCCACACCATCGCAATCCGCGCCCGCGCGCAGATGCCGCGCGCCGAACTGGAAGCGCTCGTCAACGGCGCGGTCGATGTGATGGTGCGGGGGTAGATTTGGTCGTCCCGGCGAAGGCCGGGACCCATACGCCGCGGCGGATGTTGTCTGACAAGAAGGCAACGATCAGCGTGCAAACCAATAATCGCTAGTGGCTATGGGTCACCGGCCTTCGCCGGGACGACGACCACTAATACCCCTGCTTGCGATCCACTACATTCTCCAGCGCGCCGCCGGCCTCGAAGCGTTCGATCTGGCGCGCGACGTATTTCGAAATTTCCTCAGGATCGGTGTCGGCGGCGTTGTGCGGGGTCAGCACGACCTTCGGATGGGTCCAGAACGGGCTGTCGGCAGGCAAGGGCTCCGTGACGTAGACGTCGAGCGAGGCGCCGCCGAGCGTGCCGTCTTCCAGGCAGCTCAGAATATCCGCCTCGTTCTGCGAAGCCCCGCGGCCGGCATTGATCAGGACCGGCGCGCCCATTGGGCTTGAGCGGTTGAGTTTTTCGAACACGGCGCGATTGAGGATACCGCGCGTATCCGTCGTTAGCGGCAGCAGGCTGACCAAAATGTCGGTCTGCCGCAAAAACGTTTCCAATTGCTGCTCGCCGTGAAAGCAGGGGACGCCGGCGATCTCCTTGGGGCTGCGGCTCCAGCCCACGACCTTGAAGCCGACATGTTTGAGGACGCCGGCGGCATGGGCACCCAGCGCGCCCAGCCCCATGATGCCGACCGTGATCGCGCCCGCCGCCCATTGCGGCTGCGGCGACCAGCGTTTCACCCGCTGGCTCTCGCGCAGATAAAGCTCCTGCCGGTGATGCATCAGCGCGTGCAGCACGACATATTCCGTCATCCGCTCGGTCAAATCGGGGACCGCGACCCGCACCAGCGGCACGTCGGGCAGCGTGGAATCCACCATCAGCGCATCGACGCCGGCGCCGAGATTGAAGATGATGCGCAAATTCCTGAACGCGGCGAGCTCCCCGGGCTTCGGCTTCCACACCGCGGCGTAATGGACCTCGGCCGGGTCGAACGACGCATCCGGCATCTCCACTATGGAGCGATCCGGGCAGACGTCGCCAAACCGCTTCATCCACCGCGACGCTGCCCAGTTATCGGTCCCGCCACGCACCAGCAGCGCAAGCGCCCCTTTTTTCATTGATTTTCCCTTCGTATCGCCACGCAGCGTGACCGTCTGATGGATTGAACCATTCCTCTAGCCTCCTTTCACCAAGCAAGGGAGATACCAACGGCCAAATTCACCGTGATTCCGGCCGCGATCATGGCTGTCATGCACCTGCCGGTATTTCGGTTGTCGGTCTCTGACAGGCACGGAACACCCGAAAATTTCTTTCGCTCCCCTGTCGGCTACAGGCATAATCGTTCGTCATAACAGAGAACGGAGATGCGGGTCGCATGCTGTACGCCATCCTTTGCTACCACGACGAAGATTTTACGGGTTCCTGGACCAAGGAACAGGACGCCGCGGTCATGACCAAACTGCGGGTCGTGCAGGACAAGCTCACCAAGCAGGGCCGGCTCGGCCCGGTGGCGCGGCTGTTGCCGACCACGTCGGCGACCACCTTGCGCAAGGACGATCCGCCGGTCGTGATCGACGGCCCCTATGCCGAGACCAAGGAGCAATTGCTCGGCTTCTATGTCGTCGATTGCGAGAATCTCGACGCGGCGCTCGACGTCGCGCGCGATCTCGGCAAGGCCAATCCCGGTGGCGCCTATGAAATCCGTCCAGTTGGCCATTTCACACCCGGGAGCGCCCCGAAATGACTGACACCGCCTGGATCGATAGCGCGCTGACCTCGGCGCGTCCCCAGGCGGTCGGCGCGCTGCTGCGCTATTTCCGCAATCTCGACACCGCCGAGGAAGCCTTCCAGAACGCCTGCCTGCGAGCGCTGAAGAGCTGGCCGCAGAATGGCCCGCCGCGCGATCCCGCGGCGTGGCTGATCATGGTCGGGCGCAACGTCGCGATCGACGACATCAGGCGAGGCCGCAAGCAGGAGCCGCTGCCCGAGGACGACCACGCGATCTCGGATACCGGCGACGCCGAGGAGCAACTCGCCGAGCGGCTCGACGGCTCGCATTACCGTGACGACATTCTGCGGCTGCTGTTCATCTGCTGCCATCCGGATTTGCCGGCAACGCAGCAGATCGCGCTGGCGCTGCGCATCGTCTCGGGCCTCTCCGTCAAGCAGATCGCGCGCGCTTTCCTGGTTTCGGAAGCCGCGATGGAGCAGCGCATCACCCGCGCCAAGGCGCGCGTCGCGGATGCCGATGTGCCGTTCGAGACCCCGGGCGCGGTGGAGCGCACCGAACGGCTGGCTGCGGTAGCCGCGATGATCTACCTGATCTTCAACGAGGGCTATTCGGCGAGCGGCGATACCGCCGAGATCCGCAGTCCTTTGTGCGAGGAAGCGATCCGGCTGGCGCGGCTGTTGCTGCGGCTGTTCCAGAGCGAGCCCGAGATCATGGGGCTGACCGCGCTGCTGTTGCTGCAGCACGCGCGCGCCGCGGCGCGGTTCGATGCCGACGGCGCGGTGATCCTGCTCGACGACCAGGATCGCACGCTGTGGAATAGCAAGATGATCGCCGAGGGGCTGGCGCTGATCGACAAGGCGATGCGCCATCGCCGCAGCGGGCCCTATCAGATTCAGGCGGCGATATCCGCCCTGCATGCCCGCGCCGAAAAGCCTGAGGATACCGACTGGACCCAGATCGATCTGCTGTATGGCGCGCTCGAAATCATGCAGCCGTCACCCGTGGTGACGCTCAACCGCTCTGTCGCCGTTTCGAAGGTGAAAGGTCCCGAAGCCGCGCTGGACATGATCGAGCCGCTGGCGGCGCGGCTGTCGAATTACTTTCATTACTTCGGCGTGCGCGGCGCCTTCCTGATGCAGCTCGGGCGCAACGAGGAAGCCCGTGTCGCCTTCGACCGCGCCATCGCACTGGCCAACACCTCGGCCGAAGCCGCCCACATCCGCATGCATCTCGACCGCCTGATGCGCGACAGCAAGCCGCGCGGCGCCAAGGCCGGGAAATAGCCTCGTTTCGCGTGACGCCGGGCCATCCGGCCTCCCGGATTTGAACCGCGCCGTAACGCCCCGCGACCAATCGGCAAAGGTGGAGCACGGGCTCGTGATGATCGGCATTCTGCGAAAGGTCGCTTTCGGCGAACCTGCCAGCGCGAAATTTTTCTGCCTGCGCTGGATCGCGCGGCCGCTTCTGTTCGCTTTGCCCATTCCTGTCGTGGCGGCGTGGTGCGACATCCAGCCAAGCTGGAACATCTTCGTGTTCACGTTGTTCTGCGTGGCCTGGTCTGATTGCGTGGACGGAATTGGAAAGCAGGATCGATAGCTAGCGCCTCGATGACGGCTTCCGCTTGGGCTGAAGCGCCGCCGGAAATGGCGCGCTCACCACGGAATCAATCTTGTCGCAAATCGTCTTTCCAAGGCCGCAATAATACCGTGACGCGGCGAGCGCGCACCTGACCCGATTGTCGCGCCGCGCCATCTTGATGATCTTGTCGACCAGTTGCGGCGACGCGACATGAAGCAGGGACGCCAGATCGCCCCGGCCGATCTCCGCTTGCTCCTCGAGGCTTGCGCCGCGCAGGGCGATCAGGATCGAATCAAGCTCCAATTGCGGATCCATGTCCTTCCACTCTCGTTCGAGATGAACCGACCTATGTCGCCTCAACCTCGTCCGAGGTTCGACAAGCACCGGCGGCGCCGGTCATGCGGCGTTCGGAACCGTCTTTGCCGCATTGCGCATCACGCCGGCGACTGCCGTGTATGCAGCGATCCAGGCGTCCTGCACGGGCGGTGTCCATGCGGTTTGCAGGCCTTGTTCGAGTGTCCACAGCAATGCGGCGCCGACCGAGTCGTAATGCTTGTCGAGGACGCCGTACGCGACATGTTTCCTGCCGAGCGTTTCCAGCACCGGGATCAGCGGCGCGAGATTATCGAGACCGGCGATCACGGTCGCCAGCGCCTGCATCAGCTTCTTGCGCTGCTCCGGCATGTCGGTGCTCTTGAACATGGGGCGCGTGGAGGGGTCGATTTCGAACAACCGGCCGTAAAACAAGGTCGCGGCGGTATCGGCGATCGGGACCACGAGGCTCCAGGTGGTTTTGACAAGCGCCTTTTGTTCGGGGGTCATGGTCGTGCTCCAAATGAATGATCTGCAATGATTGGTCTTCGATGAATTTCGTCGATCGTGCTTTCGCTATCAAAAGCTGCGCGGAAGCTGCGATCGCAATTAACCCTGCTGAGAATATGCAGCCGGGAGATGGCGTTCCCTCGCCGGCGCTTGCGCAGTCAGGACGCGACGCAGGCCGCTTGCAACAGCAGAGTAAATCGCTGCGGCGAGATTTCCGACACCGCCGCCGATGACGATCATGGCGTAGGACATCGAGTCCTCAGGCCGGTTTGTTTTGACAAGCGTCTTTTGTTCGCAGGACATTGGTCGTGCTCCAGAATGGATGGGTTTTGCCGGGGGTGGCTGTTTCGATTGACAGCCGTTAGTCGCGCCTTCGCGATGAAAGGTTCGTGCCGGGCGCGCGGTTATTTCAATCGCATGTCGCTGATCGCACGCATGAAATCGGCCATGGTGATGTGTGCCATCTCGATCAGAGATGCCCTCGCCAGAGACTGTGTTGGCGGCGTGCTCCGTCGATTCCCATTGCTTGCGGCGTGAGTTGCGGCCCCTGAAAAAAGTTCGGCCCGTCTGTCTGTTTGCGCCGGGCTCGTTCGTCCTGGAATTGTGCAAATGACAGGAGAAAGCCATGTCCACCATGTCTGCGATCGCCGAACCCGCGCCGGTCGCCAAAACCGCCCGCTGGACCGGCCGTATTCTCTCCGGCCTGGTCATCGTGTTCCTGCTGTTCGACGGCGCCATCAAGCTGGTGCCGTGGCCGGTCGTCACGGAAACGATGGACAGGATGGGTTATGGTTCGAGCGAAACGCTGGCGCGCAGCCTCGGCATCATCACCATCGTCTGCACCGTGCTGTATTCAATGCCGCCGACCTCGATTCTCGGCGCCATCCTGCTCACCGGTTATCTCGGCGGCGCGATGGCATCCCATGTCCGGATCGACAGCCCGCTGTTCACCCACACGCTGTTCGGGCTTTATCTCGGCCTGATGGTATGGGGCGGGCTCTGGCTGCGCGACCCGGCCTTGCGCAGTTTCATTCCTTTCCGCCGCCGAATTGCATCATAATCACCAACCCGTACGGAGCCTGACATGCTCGACATCATTGCCATCATCGCCGTCGTGTTGGCGATTGCCATCGCCGCGGTGCTGATTCTGGCCGCGACCAAGCCGAATACTTTCGAGGTCCAGCGCGCCATCAGCATCAAGGCGCCGGCGGACAGGATATTTCCGCTGATCAACGATTTTCACCAATGGCGCAGCTGGTCGCCCTACGAGGACAGGGATCCCGTGCTGAAGCGCACCTATGGCGGCGCCGACAGCGGCAAGGGCGCGGTCTATGCCTGGGACGGCAACAAGAATGTCGGGTCCGGCCGCATGGAAATCCTTGAAACGTCAGTGCCCTCGAGGATCCTCATCAAGCTCGATTTCTTCAAGCCGTTCGAAGGTCACAACACCGCCGAATTCACAATGCTGCCGCAGGGCGATGCTACTCATCTGACCTGGACGATGACCGGGCCCGCCGTGTTCCTGTCCAAGGTGATGCAGGTGTTCATGAACCTGGACCGCATGATCGGCAGGGATTTCGAGACTGGTCTTGCCAATCTGAAAAAGCTCACCGAGAAGTAGCGCACGTTCACCGCAAATTCGTTCACGCCAAATCTGTTCACCCAAGGAGCCAACGATGCAGGTCAATCCCTATCTGTTCTTCAACGGAAATTGCGAGGAAGCGCTGAGATATTATGAAAAAGTGCTCGGCGCCAAGATTGACGCGATGATGCTCTATGAAGGTGGGCCGGCCGACATGCCGACCCCGGCGGAATGGAAGAAGAAGATCATGCACGCCAGTTTCACGGTCGATGGCGAGGTGGTGATGGCCTCCGATGCATTTCCCGGCGACTTCCATCAGCCGCAGGGTTTTGCGGTCGCGCTGCAGGTCGATGATCCCGCCGATGCCGAACGCCGCTTCAAGGCATTGGCCGATGGCGGCACCGTGAAGATGCCGTTTGCCAAGACCTTTTTCTCCAATGGTTTCGGCATGTGCGTCGACAAGTTCGGCACGCCCTGGATGGTCAACTGCCCGGCAGATATGCAGTCATGATGGTGGGTAATTGACGTTGTAGGGTGGGCAAAGGCGCACTTGCGCCGTGCCCACCATCTACGTCGCGCAGGGATTGGTGGGCACGCTTGCGCTCTACCATCCTACAAAGGTACAAAGCCCTTCACCTGCACGACGGGTAAATCGCGGCGAGTTCGCGCCCGCGCAGCAACAACATCCGCGACGTCAATCCGCCGCGGCGGCTGATCCAGTTACGGACCGGCTCCGGATAGGCTTCCAGCACCGCCTGCGACGCTTCCGGTTCGGCATACATCCGGCCGCGGCGGTCGATCGACCGCGCGCCGTGGAAGCCGAGCACCGCGCGGCGCGTCACGCAGATGCGTTCGTTCGGCACGGTGCTCAGCACCAGCGTGCAGGCCGACAGGCATGGCCCGTCGATCACGACGCGTTCGCCGGACGCGCGCAGGCGCTCGAACAGGTCGAGAAACGGGCCGACCTGTCCGCCGGGGCTGGCGAGGATGCGCACCTCGGCGCGAACAGGTGAAACCGCAGCGCACAGCGCCGCCGCAACAACAATTGCCTTGATGAGCGCCATTCGCATGTGCGGCTCCTTCGTCCCGGAGCTGTTGAATTAGTCAACGTTGGCGCGTCCGGCAAGGCTCCGTCAGCCGTTCCTTCGTTCCCCGCGCAGCGTCGGCAAGCCGATGCCGGCGGCATCAAAACCGCCGTCGACGGCGAGGACCTGCCCGGTGATGTAACTGGAACGGTCGCTGCACAGGAAGAACACCGCTTCCGCCAGTTCTTCTTCGAGGCCATAGCGATTGAGCGGAATGGCATCGTGGTAATCGGCGCGGATTTCCGGGGTATGAACCGCCTTCGCCATCGCGGTCTCGACCGGGCCTGGAGCGACGGCGTTGACGCGGATGCCGAGCGAGGCCAGTTCGACCGCGAGCTGCTTTGTCAAATGCGCAAGCCCCGCTTTGCTGGTGCCGTAGGCCGAGCGCAGCGTGGAGGCGCGCACCGCCGAGATCGACGTGATGTTCACCACTGCGCCGCCGCCATGTTCGCGCATCAGGGGGGCTGCGGCCTTGGTGCAGATGAATGGCCCGGTGAGATTGACCGCGAGGATCCGGTTCCAGTCCTCGTCCGATGTCTCGAGCAGGGGTGCGAACACCGCGACACCTGCGTTGTTGACCAGCGCATCGAGCCGGCCAAAACGCCCGATCACATTTGTCATCGCGGAGGCCACCGCGCCGGCATCGCTGACGTCGCAATGCAGCGCCAGCGTGTTGTCGGGATCGGCCAGCGCCGCGACCGCGCCACGCAGCAATTCGCCCTCGATGTCGAGCAGCGCCACCCGCCAGCCATCGGCGAGAAAGCGTTTTGCGGTCGCAAGCCCGATGCCACGCGCGGCGCCGGTGACAAGTGCGACTTTTGATAGGGAAGGAGGCATGGAGGGGGTCCGCTGGTGATTGATTCTTTCGCTCTATACCCCACGCCGCTCATTGTGTCTCGAACCTGCCGGCAGCCCGCGCTTGCATGCTGCGCCGCATCCGGCGCACGTTCTCAAACCACGCGAGGTCACGGCAACCGAAAGGGTCCGGCAATGATGGTGGTCGACGTCAGGGATATGCCACCGGAGCAATGGCGGCTGGGCGTGGAAACCCGCATGCTGGTTTCGGCGCGCAACGGCGCGGCACATTTGTGCATCTTCGAGCAATGGATCGCGCCCGGCGCCGGCGCCCCGACGCATTCGCACCCCGTAGAGGAGGTGCTCACCGTGCGCGAGGGCGAGGCCGAGATGTGGCTCGGCGAGGAACGCAGCATCGTCACGTCGGGGCAATCCCTGATCGTGCCGGCCGGGCAACTGCACGGCTTCCGCAATTCCGGCACCGACATGCTACACATCCATGCCGTGCTGGCGTCGCCAATCTTCGAGGCCACGGTGGAGGGCTCAACGGAAGTGACGCGGCGGTGGGACCAGGTCTGAGCGAACGCCCCCCTATAAAAAAGCCGGCACCGCTGCGCTTCTGCGCCTGCGGTGCCGGTTAAGCTCGCCTTCGGGATGGCTCCCGAAGGCTGATTGAGCCGATACGAGGGGCTGGCTGTCCCGTATCAGGCCAATTCGGCGGAGGCGCGCTGCATGTTGGACGACATGTCCGATGTGACGGCGCTCTGCTCTTCCACGGCGGCGGCCGTGGAGGCGATGAACTCGTTGACGCTGGCGATGGCCTCCTTGATGGCCGTGAGCGAGCCCACGACTTCGCTGGCGACGCCGTTGAGCTGTTCGATCTCCTTCGAGATCGTGTCGGTGGCGTGCTTGGCCTGATTGGCGAGGTTCTTGACCTCGGAGGCCACCACGGCAAAGCCGCGGCCCGCTTCGCCCGCCCGCGCCGATTCGATGGTGGCGTTCAGCGCCAGAAGGTTGATCTGTCCGGTGATGTTGCCGATCAGCTCGACGATCCCGCTCATGGCCTGCGAAGCGGCGCTGAGCTTCACGGCTTGCGCGTCCGCGGCTTCGACCCGGGCGGTCGCGTTCGCGGCATTCGCCTTGGACTTGGTCATGGTCTCGGAGATTTCGCGGATCGAGGCGCTCATCTCCTCGCTGCCCGCCGCCACCGACTCGATCAGGCCGCGGGCGTTCTCGGCCTTCTTGCGCGCGATCGCCTGGGCGGTGATGTCGGTCGCGTATTTCACCACCTTGAACGGCTTGCCGTTGAGGTCGAGGATCGGATTGTAGGACGCCTGGATCCAGATTTCGCGGCCGCCCTTGGCGATCCGCCTGTATTCCGCCGCCTGGTACTGGCCGCGGTTGAGATTTTCCCAGAATTCGCGATACGCCGGTGCGTTACGCTCGTTCGGATCGACGAACATGCCGTGATGCTTGCCCTGGATTTCCGGCAGCGAATAGCCGAGCGCGGCGCAGAAATTCGGATTGGCGGTGCGGATGGTGCCGTCCATGTTGAATTCGATCACGGCCTGCGATTTTACGATCGCGGAGATCTGGCCGTCATTGTCGGCGGCCTTCAGCTTTTGCGCGGTGACGTCGGTGGCGAACTTGACCACCTTGAACGGCTTGCCGGCCTCGTTGAGGATCGGATTGTAGCTGGCGAGGATCCAGATTTCCTTGCCGCCCTTGCCGAGGCGCTTGTATTCGGCGGCTTCGTACTGGCCGCGGTTCAGCCGCGCCCAGAACTCGCGATAGGCGGCGCTGTCGCGCTCTTCCGGGACCACGAACATGCTGTGGTGCTTGCCTTGGATCTCGTCGAGCGGGTAACCGACCGCGCCGAGGAAGTTCTCGTTGGCGGTGACGATGGTGCCGTCCATGTTGAACTCGATCACGGCCTGGGCCCGGCCGATCGCGGCGATCTTGCCGGCGTCCTCCATGCTGTGGATCTTTTGCGCCGTAATGTCGGTCGCGAACTTGATCACCCCGACCGGCTTGCCGCCGCTATCGAGGATGGGATTGTAGGACGCCTGGATCCAGATTTCGCGGCCGCTCTTGCCGAACCGCTTGTATTGCGCGGCCTGGAATTCGCCCCGGTTCAGCCGCGCCCAGAACTCGCGATAGGCGGCGCTCTCGCGCTCGGCCGGATCGACGAACATGCCGTGATGCTTGCCCTGGATTTCGGCCAGCGTGTAGCCCACGGCGGCGAGAAAATTCGGGTTCGCGGTGACGATGGTGCCGTCGAGCTTGAACTCGATCACGGCCTGCGACTTGTTGATGGCAGCGGCTTGGGCAAGCGCGCTTTGGGTGTTTGCTTTCTTTTGCAGATTGAACACGTGAGGCTCCGCGCGCTGTTTAAAAATGGATGGCTGATAATTCAGTACGGGAAAAAGTTGCAGATACCCGTTTATCAACCGTAAACCATCTCGCGCGCCAATGTTTCGCCTGATGAAATTCGTGCGATGCGCTCGCCGGTGTGAACTTCCTGTGCGCCCTTCATCCATCGCGATAATTTGTCGCGTGTGCACGCTGATGGGCAGAGTGAAGGCCTCCGACGATGCCTGCCGGCCTACGTATTCATACGGAGGGAATTCTTGAGCTTTTTGAACGTTATGTCCGGTTCACGACACTCTCATACGCAGCCTGGAGCCGTTCACCGACCGACGGCCCTTTCTTTCGTCTGGCAATGCCGAGGTGAGTCTCGCGCAACTCGTCCATGAACTCTGCCCACATTTTAGGACCGCCCTCGCTGAGCAGCCTGGCGCGGATGCCGAGTTCTTCGGAAACCGGCAGATATTTGTAACCCCAGGCCGCCATCTGCGCGAGGACCGGCAGCAACTCGATGCCCTGTTCGGTCAGCGAATAGATTCCCTTCTGCTTGTGGCTGGGATCGTCCTCGCGGGTGATGATTTCGGCGTCGAGCAACGTCTTCAGCCGGTCGGCGAGGATGTTCGAGGAGATGCCTTCCTCGGACTTGGTCAATAGCTCGCGAAAATGCCGCCGGTTGCCGAACATCATGTCGCGGATGATCAGCAGGCTCCATTTGTCGCCGACCACTTCCAGCGTGAGGTTGATCGGGCAGCCGGAGCGCTGGTCGTCGGTCATGGAAGCGTCCTCGAAAAACTGCTTGCAATATTGCACCGGTTGGCTCAGGCTACAACCAGTTGCAAATCGCAATCAGTTAACAGGAGCGACGGGATGGCAAAGCTGATCATGTGGAACCTGATGACGCTGGACGGCTTCGTCGAAGGGCCGAGCCGGGACATCTCCTGGCATGAAGACGTCTGGGGCGAAGAACTGGAGCGATTGTCGATCGAGCAGCTCAACGCCGCCGGCGGATTGCTGTTCGGCCGCGTCACCTATGAGCTGATGGCGAACCATTGGCCGAATGCGACCGGCGAAGTCGCCGACTTCATGAACGCGGCGCCGAAATACGTGTTCTCGCGCACCCTGAAACAATCCGGTTGGAACAACACGCGGATGTTCGCGGACGATGTGGCTGATACCGTCACCAAATTGAAGCGCGATGCGCCGAAGGATATCTTTCTGTTCGGCAGCGCCGATCTGGCGTCGCACCTGATCCCGCACGGCGTGATCGACGAATTCCGCATCGCGCTGAACCCGATCATCCTTGGCGGCGGAACGCCGTTGTTCAAACAGGGCGCGCGGATCAAGCTGAAGCTGCTGGACAGCCGGGCGTTGTCGACCGGGATCGTGATCCTGCGCTACGCACCCGCCGCTCCGAAATAATTCGGAGCAAATGTCGGCCTGCCAAACCCTGGTCCGTCTTGCTGACGTGCCCAATACACTCCGGAGTCCAGATGTCACTGACCCTGCATTTCCACCCGCTGTCATCGTTCTGCTGGAAGGCGCTGATTGCGCTGTACGAGATCGGCGTTCCGTTCACGCCTAATCTGGTCGATCTCGGCAATCCGGCCGAACGCGCCGCGCTGCTGAAGCTGTGGGGAATCGGAAAATTTCCGGTGCTGCAGGACGAAGCGCGAGGCCAGATCGTCCCGGAATCGAGCATCGTGATCGAATATCTCGACCGCCATTATCCCGGTCGCACGCGATTGATTCCCGATGATGCCGAACGCGCCTTGCAGACCCGTCTGCGTGATCGCTTTTACGATCTCTATGTGCATCTGCCGATGCAGAAGATCATGGGCGACCGGCTTCGCCCCGATGGCAAGCAGGATCCGCACGGCGTCGAGGAGGCGCGGGCGCAGTTGCGCACTTCATACGCGATGATCGAGCAGCAGATGATCAGCGGCACCTGGGCGATGGGCGAAGATTTTGGCCTCGCCGACTGCGCCGCGGCGCCGTCGCTGTTCTATGGCAGCATGGTGGTGCCGTTCGGCGACGGCGAAACAAACCTCGCCGCCTATCTCGAACGCCTGAAGGCCCGGCCGTCGTTCGCACGGGTGCTGAAGGAGGCCGAGCCCTATTTTGGCATGGTGCCGAAGGAGCGCTGAATGAGCGCCGCAAGCAAGACCGGGATCATCCGCAACCTGTTCGCCGCCTATTTGGCGAACGACCGCGCGGCGGTCGAGGCCGCCTTCACCGACGATTTCCGTTTCACCAGCCCCTATGACGACGAAATCGACAAGGCGAGCTATTTCGCGCGGTGCTGGAAGAACGGCGACTGGATCGAACGACAGGATATCGAGCGGATCATGGTCGAGGGCGAGGCGGCGTTTGTGACCTATCGATGTGTCGCCAAGGCAGGCAAGAGTTTCCGCAATACGGAGTTCTTCGCTTTTGCGGGCGACAGGATCAGGCGCATCGACGTCTATTTCGGCGCGACCTACGAAAACGGCGTCTTCGTTCGCCAGGGCGACAGCTAAGTCCCTCCGATCCCATCTGGTCCGCGGAAAATGGCCTTCCAAAATAATTTCGGAAGCCATGTCGGTGCCGCAAAACCCGGTTCGTCATGTTGACGAGCGATAGTATCGGCCGACCGGCCAGACAGACAAACGGAGCGAAACGATGCGATTCATGGTGATTGTGAAGGCGAGCAAGGATACCGAAGCCGGCGTCATGCCGAGCACGGAAATGCTGACTGCGATGGGCAAATTCAACGAGGAACTGGTCAAGGCCGGCATGATGGAGGCGGGCGAGGGCCTGCATCCTTCTTCGAAAGGCGCGCGGGTCAAATATCAGGGCGGAGAGGGCAGTGCTGCCAAGGGGCCGTTCCCTCTGACCAGCGACCTCGTCGCCGGCTTCTGGCTGATCAACGCCAAATCGCTCGATGAGGCGATCGCGTGGATGAAGCGCGCGCCGTTCGACGGCGGCGCCGAGATCGAAATCCGCCAGGTGTTCGCGGCCGAGGATTTTGGCGAGGCCTTCACCCCCGAACTGCGCGAGCAGGAAGATCGCCTGCGCGCGCAGGCCGGAAAGAAATAAGTTCAACACCGTCATTCCGGGGCGGCTCGTAAGAGCCGAACCCGGAATCTCGCGCTGCAATCTCCAGATTCCGGGTTCGATGCTTCGCATCGCCCCGGAATGACGCCAAACCGAACAGGACCCCACCATGCGATTCATGATGCTGATGATCCCCCTGGGCTATGAGACCGCGGCGCCGGACGTGCAGCTCGATCCCGAGCGCGTCACGGCGATGATGAAATACAATGAGGCGCTGAGTGAAGCCGGAGTCCTGATCGCGCTCGACGGGTTGCACCCGCCGTCGATGGGCGCGCGGGTGTCGTTCGCGACCGGCATGCCTGTCGTCACCGACGGTCCCTTCACCGAGGCCAAGGAAGTGCTTGGCGGCTACTGGATGATTGACGTCGCGTCGCGGGAGGAGGCGATCGCGTGGGCCAAGAAGTGCCCGGCTTCCGAGAACGAGATCATCGAAATCCGCCAGGTGCAGGAAATGGCCGATTTCTCGGAGGAAGTGCAGCAGGCAGCCAAAGGCTTCGAGGAGTTGCAGAAGGGAAATGCGCACAAGGCGCGGTGAGGCGCTGGAACCTCTCCCGGCTTGCGCTCGCTTCTTCCGTTTTTTGGTTCCAGACGAGCGAAGCACGCCGTTTGAGGCGGTGGAGCAGCTTGGACCCACGCATTTCCGCCTGTTAACCTTCCTGAACGCGCAAAATAAGTGACCTTTATAGCCAACTCATGTAAAAGCCTTTCACATGAGTTGGCGCAAGGAAGAGCGCCGCGCCGAGCGCGGCTACCATCATGGCAATCTGAAAGAGGCGCTGCTGCAGGCGGCGCTCGGCCTGATCGCCGAAAAGGGCGCGGCCGGTTTCACCTTTGCCGACGCCGCGCGCATGGCCGGCGTCAGCCCGGCGGCGCCTTACCGGCATTTTCGCGATCGCGACGAATTGCTGTCCTCGATCGCGCAGCGCGGCTTCGAACAGTTCGAGGCGCTCTTGCTGCAAGCCTGGGACGACGGCCGCCCCGACACCGTCACGGCGTTCGAGCGGCTCGGCAAAGCCTACCTCGCCTTCGCGCGCAATGAGCCGGCGTTCTACTCGGCGATGTTCGAATCCGGCCTTCCCGTCGATCTCAGTCCGACATTGCAGGCGGCGAGCGAACGCGCCTTCGCGGTGATCAGGGCGGCAGCCGAGCGTCTCGCTGCGCTGGTGCCGCCGGGCATGCCGCGGCCGCCGGCGATGATGATGGCGCTGCACATCTGGTCGATGTCGCACGGCGTGGCGTCGCTGTTCGCCCGCGGCGATGCGGCGCGCCGCAAGCTGCCGATGTCGGCCGAGGATCTGCTGGAAGCCGAAGTGCTGATTTATCTGCGCGGTCTCGGCTTCCCGACCGATCGCAGGCCTGCCGCGAAGGACCCGGCGAGCGAGAAGCCGTCCGGTCCGCCGCCGGTTCCCCCGGCCGGTCCTTGGGGCTCTCCAAAATAATTTAACGACGGCCGCTTGCCGCCCGCTTGACAAAAAACGTGGATGGTTTAGGTATGTAAATGTTATTTACATTCACAACGGCGTGATCGCCGTCATGGAGAGGGAAATGGCCTACACCGCAGATGTCAATCGATGGCGCGGCCCCGCTGAAGAAACCAGTCGGCCCCCGCATATGCTGGATAGCCCCTGGCATCCTGGCTGGATCGCCGTAACCATCCTCGGCTTCATCATCTGGTGGCCGATCGGGCTTGCCCTTCTCTTTTTCACACTCGGGAGCAGAAAAATGGGTTGCTGGAGTCACCAGGATCGCTGGCAGAACAAGATGGAGCGGATGCAGTACAAGATGGACCGGATGCGCGGCCGCATGGAGCGCCGTGGTTTCGGCTTCGGTGGTTTCGGCCCGCCCTCGAGCGGCAACCGCGCCTTCGACGAATACCGCACCGAAACGCTGCGGCGCCTCGAGGAAGAGCAGGTCGAATTCCGCGACTTCCTCGATCGCCTGCGTCACGCCAAGGACAAGGAAGAGTTCGACCAGTTCATGGCGCAGCACAAGCCGCGTCCGACCCCGCCGAACGATCAGCCGCAAAGCTGAACTTCCAGTCGTGAGCTAACGCCTCGGGCGATGTGCCCCCATAGCGCCTGAAGGCTAACGAGCCGCCCGTTTGTGATCAGCACAGACGGGCGGTTTGCTTTGTGCGGATACGCGGCGTCTTGCAGGTTTGGTCGGAAGCGCGGCCACCTCGCAGAGATGCCACTGTAAAAAACAGGGCCGATATGTCATACTTCGCCCGATGACCACGAAAATACTTCAGGACGCAATGCGACGTGTCGAGGCTTGGCCGGAGGCTGCCCAGGTGGAGCTTGCCGAGCTTGCGCTGGAAATCGACGCGGGGTTTTCCGGGGAAGCCTATCGCGCCACTCCCGAGGAACGCGCAGGGATTGAGCGTGGCCTGAACGACGCTGGCGAAGGACGCTTTGCAACGGACGAGCAAGTTAGGGCCGCGTTTGATAAGTTTCGTCGTGTATGAAGGTTGTCTACACCGAGGAAGCGCTCCGCAACCTCGATGATATCAGCGATTACATCCGCCAAAACTATCCGACGATCTCCGAGACATTTCGCCTTCGCCTCCAATTCGTTGTCGCTCGCATTGCGAAATGGCCGGAGAGCGCGCAAGAAGTGGCCGATCAATCCGGCGTAAGAGTCGTGCCGCTCGTTCGGTATCCGTACAAGGTGTTTTACCGGGTAACGAACCAGACGATCGAAATACTCTACATCCATCACTCGTCCCGGGATGCTTAGTTGCCGGCGCCTATCGGGCGTTTGCTCTGAGACGCGCGGTTTGCTTTATCCGCCGATGCGGCGTCTTGCCGTTTTGGCGGAAGCCTTGTAACTCACGGCCGATCTCGTCATTCAGCCAGTTCGCGCATCACCTTGATCAGGTCGGATTTGCCCTCAAAGCCGATGCCGGGAAGGTCGGGCATCACGATGTGGCCGTCCTGGACGCGAACGGAGTCGGGAAAGCCGCCATACGGTTGAAAGAGGTCCGGGTAGCTCTCATTGCCGCCGAGGCCGAGACCTGCCGCGATGTTCAGCGACATCTGGTGTCCGCCATGGGGGATGCAGCGGGACGGCGACCAGCCATGCTGTGCCAGGACATCGAGCGTCCGCAGATATTCGACAAGCCCGTACGACAGCGCGCAATCGAACTGCAGCCAGTCGCGATCCGGCCGCATGCCGCCGTAGCGGAGCAGATTGCGCGCGTCCTGGTGCGAGAAGAGATTTTCGCCGGTCGCCATCGGACCCGGATAGAATTCCGACATGGCGGCTTGTAGAGCGTAGTCGAGCGGATCGCCGATCTCCTCGTACCAGAACAGCGGGTAATCGCGCAGCATCTTCGCGTAAGCTATACCGGTCTCGAGATCGAAACGTCCGTTGGCGTCGACGGCAAGCCGCGCTTCCGAGCCAATCTCCTTCAACACGGCTTCGATCCGTCCGCGGTCCTCGTCGATCGACGCGCCGCCGATCTTCATCTTCACCACGTTGTAGCCTCGGTTGAGATAGCCGCGCATCTCCGTCTGCAGCGCCGAATTGTCCTTGCCCGGATAATAGTAGCCGCCTGCCGCGTACACGAAGACACGTGGATTGGCCTCACGGCCCTTCTTTTCGGCGAGAAGGCGGAACAGCGGCTTGCCGGCGATCTTCGCGACGGCGTCCCAGACCGCCATGTCGAGCGTGCCCACCGCCACCGAGCGCTCGCCGTGCCCGCCCGGCTTTTCATTGGACATCATCGCTGCCCAGATCCGATGCGGATCGAGGTTGGTGCCGGAATCGTCGAGCAGGCTCGCAGGCTCGGCCGCGATGATGCGATTGCGGAAGCGTTCCCGGATCAGACCGCCCTGGCCATAGCGGCCATTGGAATTGAAGCCGTATCCGACGACGCGGCGACCGTCGCGCATGACATCCGTTACCACGGCGACGAGGCTCGCCGTCATTTTCGAGAAGTCGATATAGGCGTTGCGGATCGGAGAGGCGATCGGCTTGGTGATTTCGACGACGTCGACGATACGCATGATGTTTTCCTTCCATCGGCCGTTGTTTGGAGGCGCTGGTCATGCTGATAACGACAGCAGCAAGCCCGTTCGGAATGGCTAGTACGGCTGGATTTGCTTCAAGGCCAATGCTATTACCTGAATTGGTTATGTTGATACGGCATTACCAATGGAACTGATCTGGTTCGAGGACTACCTGGCGCTTGCCGAAACCCTGAACTTCTCAAGGGCGGCCGAGGCACGCCACGTCACCCAGCCGGCCTTCAGCCGCAGAATTCGCGCGCTCGAAAGCTGGGTCGGCGCTGACTTGTTCACCCGCACGACGCATGGCGTCGCGCTGACCCCGGCGGGCGAACATTTCCACAATCAGGCGGAGATACTGACCCGCGCGGTGCATCAACTGCGCCGCGACACGCTGGAAGTTTCCGGCCGCGGTGCAAAGCTCTTGTCGATCGCGGCGACCCACGCGCTCTCCTTCACTTTCTTTCCAAAGTGGGTTCGCGGCAATGAAAGGGTTCTGGCCCTTGGCAATCTCAACCTGATTTCCGACAGCATGCAGGCGTGCGAGCAGATGATGCTGCGCGGCGATGCGCAGTTTCTGCTTTGCCACTACCACCGGCAAATGAGCAGCCGTTTAGATTCCCGCCAGTTCAGGAGCATCGTGGTCGGATCCGACACGCTCGTTCCGCTCAGCGCGCCCGGTAAAAACGGAGCTCCGCACTGGCGGCTTCGGGGCGGCAAGCCGGTCAAATACCTTGCCTATAGTGCGCAGTCGGGATTGGGACGCATCGTGGCCGCCCAGTGGGGGACGAAAGACCGAGCCTTTGCGCTCGAAACGATCTTTACTTCCCATCTGGCTGCGACCCTGCTTTCGATGGCGCGCGCTGGAGACGGCGTGGCATGGCTGCCGCGGACTTTGGCCGAAGAGGACATTTCTGCTGGACGACTGGTTGAAGCCGGCGCTGCGGATTTGCAGATCCCTATCGAAATTCGTCTTTTCCGCCCCATCGCGCGGCAAGGCCAGGCCGCCGAGGCGGCGTGGGCTGCCTTTGAACAGTCCTGACGTTTCGACGAACGGTTTGCTTTTGGTGCACCGCTTGCGCTGGCGAAGTCCCCCGGACGACCTATATTTCGGGCCGGCGCACCCGAGGTGATGGCGATGATCCAGAACGCAATTGCACCAGTCGACCAGCTCTGGCGATCCGTTCGCCGCGAGGCGGAAAATATCCTCGCCAACGATCCGCTGTTCGGCGCCTCGCTGTCATCAGCGATCTTCGATCATGTCGATTTCGGTCGCGCGCTCGCCCATCAGATCGGCGAACGGCTCGGTAAGACCGCTGATGACCGCGAGTTGTTCGCACGCGTGGCCCGTGAGGCCTTTCACGCCGCGCCAGACCTGATCGACGCGGCAAGCCTCGATCTGCAAAGCATTGCTGTTCACGATCCTGCGACCAAAGGGCTGCTGCCGCCGCTGCTCAACTTCAAGGGCTACGTCGCGCTGCAGGCCTGGCGCGTGTCCAACTGGCTCTGGCTTCACGAGCGAACCGACCTCGCTTTGTTGTTGCAAAGCCTGTCGTCGGATTCCCTGCAGGTCAGCATTCACCCCTCCGCCTCGATCGGCACCTCGGTGTTTCTCGATCACGCGACCGGCATCATCGTCGGCGCCTTCGCCGTGATTGGCGACGAGGTGACGATCCTGCAAAACGTCACCATTGGCCGGAAGCAGGCGCTGCCGGGCCGCGCGCCGCGGATCGGCCGAGGCGTGCTGCTCAGCACCGGCGCCACGATTTTAGGCGACGTCAGCATCGGCGACTTCGCCAAGATCGGCGCCGGCGCGCTCATCGAGCAAGACGTGCCGGCCGGATGCACCGCCGTCGGCATGCCGGCACGGCTCGTCAATTGCACCGAGGCGGGGCTGCCGGCGTGAGCTGCGTCGCTACTCGCGCAAGCACGATATCGTGCGGCGGCTGCGACAAAACAACCCGACGGGCAAATCAGTTCCGATTGCCAGAAATCGTGTCAAGCCCCGAAATAAGAAATATTTCGCTTTTCCAGAAGACAAATCAGCGGTATGTGTTTGGCCATCCCGTCCTACTCAGAAGGGCGTCGGCCGTCGTCACGGACGTTGGGCGGGTTGCGGTGGACGCTGGTTTGCGCTGAGACGACGGCGCGGACGGGCGTACGGCAAAACCGTGTGGTCCTGGCGCCCGTTGCAGGCGTCAAGCTGTCGGAGAAGCGCAAGCGGGAACGGCAGCGACGGAGTCAACCAAGAACTCGTCTCCGGGGAGATCACGGCATAAGCCGTAAAGCCATTGCGCAGGGAAGGCCGGGTGTTCTCCGCTGCCCTGTATGCTCGTGTGCAGCTTTCTTTGCACTATTCGCACACGAGACCGCGGGTGCAGCGCGCACCCGGTCTTCCCTGCGCCCTCTCACTGGAGGGCAAGGAATTTCTGGCAAAGCTCGGGCGCAATGCGTCGCGAGAAGGTGAAGTTATGTTCGCGATAGCCCATCCACGTGGTCCCGGCCTTGAGCTCAGATGCGCAATTGCGCATCGGGGGACCCATACGCCGCGGCCCATCGGCGAAAATGCCAGCGTTAGACACCTTCCGCCAAATGCACATCACGCGGTATGGGTCCCGGCTCAAGGCCGGGACGACACTGAGCAAGACCTTCAGGGAGATCCCTCAAGGGAACCAGCCCCCGTAACCGCCCGTCCTGCCTTGATTTCCGGCAGTCAAATTCTCCTTTGGTAACCTCGCATTAACTAAGATTAGCGTCTGGTTAGGGACGTAAAGACGCGCGGATAGCCCTCGTTTTGACACGTTGGCAGGGGAAGCAGGACCCGGCTTTGGACGGGCCCCCCATGTGACACCAATGAGGCTCTCGCGCTGGCGCATTTTTCGCCGCGCCCGATGCGCGGCTGTGGAACCGGCAGCCAGTCGCTCCCGGAGGATTGGGAAGGAGCATGATCCGGAAAGTGGGTACCGGTTTTCCGAAAGATCATGCTCCAAACAAGAGATAGAGCATGATCCGGAAACGTGTTTTCCGAAGAGGATCATGCGCAAACGAGAGCATTGAGAGGATATGATCTGGTGATCCGGAGATTCCTGCAGTTCGTGACGCTGGCCTGCCTTCTGGCAACGGCTTCGTCAGCCAGCGCCCAACAGGTCGAAACGCAATCGCTGTCGCTGGCCGCGTCAGACGTGTCGCTGATTTCGCTGTTCCTGCAGGCGCACTGGGTCGTCAAGTCGGTGATGCTGGGGCTGCTCGCCTGTTCGGTCTGGGTCTGGGCGATCGCCATCGACAAGATCTTTCTCTATGCGCGCACCAAGCGCGCGATGGACCGTTTCGAACAGGCGTTCTGGTCCGGGCAATCGATCGAGGAGCTTTACCGTTCGCTCTCCGCCAAGCCGACGCAATCCATGGCAGCGTGCTTTGTGGCGGCGATGCGCGAATGGAAACGTTCGTTCGAGAGCCAGACCCGGTCCTTTGCCGGCCTGCAGATGCGGATCGAGAAGGTGATGAACGTCTCCATCGCCCGTGAAGTCGAGCGGCTGGAACGGCGGCTCCTGGTGCTGGCCACGGTCGGCTCGGCCGGGCCGTTCGTCGGCCTGTTCGGAACCGTCTGGGGCATCATGTCGAGCTTCCAGTCGATCGCGGCCTCGAAGAACACCTCGCTGGCGGTGGTGGCGCCTGGTATCGCGGAGGCGCTGTTTGCCACCGCGATCGGCCTTATCGCTGCCATTCCGGCGACTATTTTCTACAATAAGTTCATTTCCGAGGTGAACCGGCAGGCCCAGCGGCTGGAGGGGTTCGCCGACGAATTTTCAGCGATCCTGTCGCGCCAGATCGACGAGCGGGCATGATCCCGAAAAGTGGAAACCGGTTTTCGGACCAGATCATGCCCTGGATATACGGCGTGAGGAGCGGTCAATCGTGAGCATTGTGGGCATCCGATCATGGCGATGAACATGGCAGGTTCGGCAGGTGGCGGTGGACGCCGCGGCCGGCGACGCGCCGCCGTGATGGCGGAGATCAACGTCACGCCGATGGTGGACGTGATGCTGGTGCTCTTGATCATCTTCATGGTGGCCGCACCCTTGATGACCTCGACCATCGATATCGATCTGCCGATCGCAAGCGGCGGCAAGTCGCTGGCGTCGAACGCCCCGCCATTGACGCTGTCGGTCAAGCGCACCGGCGGCTCCTGCAATTCGAATGTCGAATTATATCTGGGGGATGCCCTGATCCCGGCCGCCGAGTTGTTGCCTAAAATCAAGGCTATCAAGGAAACCCGGTCGGAAGCCGAAAGCGTGGTCTACCTGCGCGGCGATAAAGACGTCTGTTACACGGATATGATGAAGTTATTGGGGTATATTAGGACGGCGGGGTTCAAGGCGAACATCGTGATCATCCCCGAGGGGGGCTCGTGAGCGATCCCGTTTTTGCGCGGAGCGGAAAGACTTAAGTGAAGCTCAAGATCGACAAGACACTGGCTGCGTCGGTCGCCCTGCACGTCCTCGTGCTGGGGTACGGACTGGTGTCGTTCTCGACCAAGGCTTACGAAATGACGCCGGAGGAGTCGGTCGCCGTCGATGTCATTTCCTCTGATCAACTCGCAAAGGTCATGGCCGGTTCGAAGACCGGCAAGAAGGAAAATCCTAAGCCGCTGGTGGAAAAAGTCGCCGAAGCCAAGCCGCTCGACGACGCCGTCGGCAAGGTGAGCGAAAAGGCGCCGGTCATCACCGAAACTGCGCCGCCGCCGCAGCCGAAGGCCGAGGAGAAGCCGGTCGAGAAAAAACCTGATCCGCCGAAGGTCGCCGAAAAGCCCAAGGAAGAGCCGAAGCCGGAGAAGAAGCCGGATCCCCCGAAGGTCGATCCGATCGCGGAAGCCATCAAGAAGGAAGAGAAGAAGCCGCCGCCGAAGCCGGTCGCCCAGCCTGCGGCAAAACCGCCGGAGCAGAAGCAGAAGATCGTCGAACGGCACTTCGATCAAACGCAGATTGCGGCGCTCTTGGACAAGCGCGACGCGACGCGGCAAGCCGCGACTGGTTCCACGCTGAATTCCAACGCCGCGCTCGGCACTTCAAAGGGCACAGCAGCAGACAATTCCGCGACTTGGGGCGCGCTGTTCCAGCGGCAGGTCGAGCGGTGCTGGAAGAAGCCCTATGGCGGCATCGAGTCGCAAAAGCCGGAAGCCGCCTTTGCGATCCGCCTGAAGCGTGATGGCACGCTGGAAGGGATGCCGGTGCCCGAGGGCACTCCGGCAACGCCGTTCCTTCGTGTCTACCAGGAGAGCGCACTGCGCGCCATTATCGAGTGCCAGCCTTACAATCTGCCGGCCGCGTTCTTTGAAGAATGGAAATACTTCGCACCGGTCTTCAGGGAAAAAGTCTGACGGGGTTCGCAGCCGGCGAACGCCAATACGAGCAAAGTTTGAAGCGATGATAGACAAAATTGTGTTGCCTGATGTATTGCGTCCGAGCCGCCGGCAAATCATTTCCGGAATGGCCGCGCTCGGTGCGGTCTCTGCCATATCCATTCGAGAGGGTTTTGCGCAAGCGCCCAAGCGCATTCCTATTCCCGAAGGCGAGTTCGTTCCGCTCCCCATCGCGATCCCGAATTTCACGGCCGGCACGCCGGCAGACGCCGAAGTCGGCGTCGGCGTGACGCAAGTCATCACCAACAACCTGAAGCGCAGCGGTCTGTTCGCGCCGATCGACCAGGCGGCCTACGTCGAGAAGACCATCAACATCGACGCGGCGCCGAATTTCCAGAACTGGAAGACCATCAACGCGCAGGCGCTGGTGACCGGCCGCATGACGCGGCAGTCTGATGGGCGCCTCAAGGCCGAATTCCGGCTGTGGGACGTCAACACCGGCCAGCAACTCACCGGCCAGCAATATTTCACCTCGCCGGAATACTGGCGGCGGATCGCGCACATCATCTCCGACCAGATCTACGAGCGCCTGACCGGCGAGAAGGGCTATTTCGATAGCCGCGTGGTGTTCGTCGACGAAACCGGCTCCAAGGAACGCCGCGTCAAGCGGTTGGCCCTGATGGACCAGGACGGCGCCAACGTGAAATATTTGACGCGCGGCAGCGATCTGGTGCTGACGCCGCGGTTCTCGCCGTCGTCCCAGGAAATCACCTATATGGAGTTCGGGCAGGGCGACCCGCGCGTCTATCTGTTCAACATCGAGACCGGGCAGCGCGAGATCGTCGGCAACTTCCCGGGCATGTCGTTCTCGCCGCGCTTCTCGCCGGACGGCCAGCGCGTCATCATGAGCCTGCAGCAGGGCGGCAATTCGAATCTGTTCGTGATGGACCTGCGCTCGAAATCGACGACGCGCCTGACCGACACGCCGGCGATCGACACCTCGCCGTCCTATTCGCCGGACGGAGCCCGTATCTGCTTTGAGTCCGATCGCGGCGGCAAGCCGCAGATCTATGTGATGGGCGCGACCGGCGGCGGCGCGCAGCGCATTTCGTTCGGCGAGGGCAGCTATTCGACGCCGGTGTGGTCGCCGCGCGGCGACTACATCGCCTTCACCAAGCAGGGCGGTGGTCAATTCGCGATCGGCATCATGAAGCCGGACGGATCGGGCGAACGCATTCTCACCTCGGGCTTCCATAACGAAGGCCCGACCTTTGCGCCGAACGGCCGGGTGCTGATGTTCTTCCGCGAGCCCGGCGGCAACAGCGGCCCTTCATTGTTCACCGTCGATATCTCCGGGCGCAACGAGTTGCGGGTTCCGACCCCCGGCTTCGCCTCCGATCCGGCATGGTCTCCGCTGTTGTCCTGAGCGTTCCACGGGTTAGGGCGTTAATCGGCAAACATTGCCTAGCATGCTGATTTATAAGGCAGATTTCTACGACAGGAAACGAAAAGCAACGTCTTGGTAACGATGTTCGCTCAGAAAGACTTCATCTGCAAAGGGTACAACGTCTAATCCAAAGGACGTGCGCCCGAAAATGCAGCTTGCCAAACAGAGCGGAGAGCCGGATCAACAAACGTCGCCATATCTTCGCGCGGCGCTGATCGATTCGCTGTTCGAGACTTCCGCTCCGATGCTGACGGGCCTCGCCTTCGGCGCCGGCGCCGCAGCGATGACCGCGCTGAAGACGGGCTCAACGCTGATCTGGGCGTGTGTCGCGCTGCTCGTCTTCGCTGGCGTCGTCCGCGCATTCATCGTGCAGCGGTACCACGCGCGCAAATCGACCCCGACTGTTGAGGAAGCTGCGCGCTGGAAGAGGTATCATCAGATCGGCGCGATGATCCAAGCCACCGCGCTCGGCACATGGTGCTCCGCGACGCTGCTGTTCACTGATGATGCCGTGGCTCATATGATCTGCCTGTCCACCACCACCGGGACCTTGGCGTTAGGTGCGGGCAGGGCCTATGGACGGCAGTGGGTATTCCAACTGCAGGCCGCACTCATCTACGGTCCAACCGTGATCGCGCTGGCGTTGCGTGGTGCCCCCTATTACATCGCGATGTCAGTCGTGTGCACCGCGTTCCTCGTAGCGGTGCTGCAGATCTCGGCCAATCTGCACCGAATTTTCATGCAGGCGCTGGTGGCGCGCGAACGCGAGGCGGCGCTGGCCGGCCAGTTCGATACCGCATTGAACAACATGCCGCACGGGCTCTGCATGTTCGGCGCTGACGGCCGCCTGGCCGTGATGAACCACCGGTTCAGCAACATGATGCAGCTGTCCGACGATTCCGTGCAGGGCGGCGTCAGTGCGGCCGACATCATCGCTGCCTGCGTCGCCTCCGGTTCGATTTCGAACGCAAGCGGCAGCATGATCCTGTCGGAAATCGAGAGTTCGCAGGCGCGGGACATGATCACGACCGATCCCGACGCCACGCGCAACCGGTCGCTGTCATGGACGTTCCAGCCGATGGCGGGCGGAGGCGCGGTCGTCTTGCTCGAAGACATCACCGAGCGGCGCGACGCGGAAGCCAAGATCAGCCATCTTGCGCGTTACGACGAACTCACCGAGCTTCCCAACCGGGTCAATTTCCGCGACGAGATCGGGCGCCTGATGGCGATACAGCAGGGCGCCGAGAGGTTGTCGGCGCTGCTGTTCGTCGACCTCGATCAGTTCAAGCAGGTCAACGACACGCTGGGCCATCCCTGCGGCGACCAGTTGCTGTGCGCGGTCGCCGGGCGGTTGCGCGAGATGTTGCGGCCCGAGGACTTCGTGGCGCGGTTCGGCGGCGACGAATTCGTCGTGTTCCAACAGGACATTCACTCCCACGAGGACGCGGCGGGTCTCGCCCGGCGCATCGTCGACCGGCTGAGCGAGCGCTACAAGATCGACAATCATCTGGTCGAGATCGGCGCCAGCGTCGGCATCGCCATGACCTCTCTCGGTGTCAGCGCCGACACGCTGCTCAAGAACGCCGACATGGCGCTGTACCGCGCCAAGGCGGACGGGCGTGGCACCTTCTGCTTCTTCCGCGACGAGATGGCGCAAACCGTCGAAGCGCGCCGCATCCTGGAACTCGACCTGCGCAAGGCGCTGGCGAACGAGGAGTTCGAGCTGTTCTATCAGCCGCTGGTCAATATCAAGTCCGGCAAGATCTCGACCTGCGAGGCGCTGCTGCGCTGGAATCATCCGGTCCGCGGCACGGTGTCGCCGATCGATATCATTCCCGTCGCCGAGGATATGGGCCTGATCGTCGATCTCGGCCGCTGGATTCTGCGCAAGGCCTGCATGGAATGCATGAAGTGGCCCGAGGCCGTCAGCGTCGCCGTCAACTTCTCGCCGCAGCAATTCCATCAGCGCGACGTGCTCAGCGAAGTTCGCTACGCGCTCGAAGTCTCCGGCCTGCCGGCGGACCGTCTCGAAATCGAGATCACCGAATCCTCGCTGCTGCGCAACACGCAGCTGACGCACGACGTGCTGTCGCAGCTGCATTCGCTCGGCGTGCGGATCTCGCTGGATGACTTCGGCACCGGCTATTCCAGCCTGAGCTATCTTCACAACTTCCCATTGCAGAAGGTGAAGATCGACCGCTCCTTCCTCGAAGGCATCGATACCGATCGTCCGTTGACGTTGCTGCGCGGCGTGGCGCGGCTGTCGGCCGATCTCGGCATGTCGGTCGTGGTCGAGGGCATCGAGACCAACCAGCAACTGGAACTGGTCAGTGCCGATGGCGCGGTGACCGAGGCGCAGGGCTATCTGTTCAGCCGGCCGGTTCCAGCGGCGCGGATCCGCCAGCTGCTGAACGCCTCCCACGGCCGCCGTTCGCCGGACGAACCGCTGGTTGTGGTTCCATCGCGCTCAATCGCCTGACACAACCTCCGTAGTTTCCTGACACAACCTCCGTAATCTTACGGGTTCAGATGCGCGTGCAGACGGCCGCAAGGTTAACCCTAACGTCTCGATAGCTTTGCAATTTTGTTAAGGAGCTGTTAAGCTTTCGCACTCGCACAAGTTGTTCGGAAGTTGAAGTTATGGAGTATCAGATGAAGTCCAGATCCGAACCGCGCACGTCGCTTTTTGTGCCGGAGTCGGGACTGTCTGATCGCGTCGACTACCGGCTCATGGAAACTCCCGAGGAAAAAGATTCCATCTATTTGATGCGTTACAAAGCCTATCTGCATGGCGGAGTAACCGCGCCGTCGGAGTCTCAGCGCGTCAGCGATCATTACGACGATGCGCCCAACGCCTGGATGTTCGGAATCTACATTGACGGAGAACTCTGTAGTTCGCTCCGCCTCAACGTCGTGACGTCAGAATGTCGGATTTCCGGTTCGGTCGATTTGTTCGGCGATGTTCTTCACCCGCGCATCGATCAAGGCGAAGTCTTCATCGACCCGCTTCGTCTTGCTGCGCTCCCCGAAAAAGCCAGGCAGTTCCCTGAGATCCCCTATCTGACGGTCCGGCTGGCCTATATGGCATGCGAGCATTTCAACGCCGATTTCGGGCTCGCGCTCGTTCGTGCGGAGCACCAGGCATTCTATCGCCGGGTCTTCATGTCCGAGGTCATCGCCGACCCGCGTTCGTTTCCGGGATTCTTGCCAAAGGTGGCATTGATGGCGTCCGATTACCGGGCCGTGCGGGAACGCGTCATGACCCGTTTTCCCGTCATGCGCTCAAGTGCTTTCGAGCGGCGGATGCTGTTCCAGCGCGCCGGCGAGCGCCAATTCTCCCCGCAGGGCGGCGTCACCTCGTTCGAGAGCGCCTCGATCGTTCCAAACGCCTGATCCGCCCGCTTCGCGGCTGATCGGGGCCCCGCTGCCGGGCCCTGGCCCGCCGCCTGACGTGTCCTCAGCCCGGTACTGTCCGCGATGCCAACGCCAAAAGGGCGATTTCGGCCCCGCCTGCGCTTGCCTTCACCGTCGCGCCACATTTACAAACCATTAACCATCGTGGGCGCTTTTCACGGTTTGTCGGCATTTGATCGGGTCTGGCAAGGTTCCATCAAGGTTGACGGAACGTTCGCTTAACCATCGCCCTGTAGACCGGATAACAGTCGGAAAACGTGAGCGTGGAGGCTCCGGAATGAAACATCAGATGCGCATCCTCCAGGGATTGAAACTGGTCGCGGTACTCGCGGTGGCCCTGTCGATGGGCGCTTGCGCCAACAAGAACGTCGGCGCCGAGGGGGCGATGGCGAGTGCGGCGACCCCGGGCAGCCAGCAGGACTTCGTGGTCAATGTCGGCGACCGCGTGTTCTTCGAGAGCGACCAGACCGAGCTCAGCCCGCAGGCGATCGCGACCCTGGAAAAGCAGGCGCAGTGGCTGCAGACCTACAACCGCTATTCCTTCACCATCGAAGGCCATGCGGACGAGCGCGGCACCCGCGAATACAACATCGCGCTCGGTGCACGGCGCGCCCAGTCGGTACGGAGCTATCTCGCCTCGCGCGGAGTCGATCCGAACCGCATGCGCACGATCTCCTACGGCAAGGAACGCCCGGTCGCCGTGTGTAACGACATCTCCTGCTGGTCGCAGAACCGCCGCGCGGTCACGGTGCTGAACGCCGGCGCCTGAGCGGCTGCGACTACCGAGTTCAGAACCGGCGCCTTCGGGCGCCGGTTTCATTTTGGTCTCATGATGAAGCCGCGAATGACGGCCAGGGTCCGCTCCGTCGGGCAACCAGTTTCGCGGCTTCGACGTCGAAGATCATCCCGTTCACGGGTGCGTGCATGGGCCTGATCCCTTCCGTTGATGAACGGCCCGCCGAGCAAGCCGCTTGCTTGTTTTGAAGCTGATACTAAACCATACCGAAATCCGGCTTCCGGATTCGGAAACGCCAGTCACAATTCTGGCGTACTCCCTCTCTCAATGTGTTCGGCTTTCGATGTCACGCCGAATTTTCGTCGTCAGGGCAAAATGTCATTCAGGTTTCTCAATGCGATCAGCGCCGCGGCGATTGCCGCGATGCTCTCCTTGTCTTCGCAGGCCTCCTTCGCACAGGTATCGTTCCCGTGGTCCTCTTCTCCGCAAAGCTCCCCGCCGGTCCAGGCGCAATCCGACGACGCCGACGCGGATATGCGGATCCAGCGGCTCGAGAACCAGCTGCGGCAGCTCACCGGCCAGAACGAGGAACTGCAATATCGTAACCGCCAGCTCGAGGAGCGCCTGCGGCAGCTTGGTGGCGGTGCGGCGGTAGCACCTGCCGGTCAGCCCCCGGCGGCCCAGCCCAGCGTGGCCGCGGTGCCGCCCCCGGTCCAGGCCTATCCGCCCGCCCGGCAACCCCAGGCGCAGCAAGGCTATCCGCAGGGACAGCAGGGCTATCCGCAGGCGCAGCCGTCCTATGAGCAGCCGCAGATCGCGGCACCGCCGCCGATCATGCAGGAGCAGGCAACAGCACCGGCGACCGGCCGCCGCCGCGGCGACGCCTTCGACCCCAACCAGAATCCGAACGCCCCCGGCGCGCCGCGCGCGCTCGGTGGCGGTCAGTTGCCGGTTGCCAACGACGCGCCGGTCGGGGCTCCCGGCGGCCGCGGACGGGGCGAGCCGCTCGACCTCGGCGCGACCAGCCCGCGCGATCCCGGCGGCGCGCCGCCGCCCGTGCGTGCGCCCGGCGCCAGCGCCGCGCTGACGACGCTGCCGCCTTCGGCCACGCCCAAGGACGAGTTCGATCTCGGCATCGGTTACATGCAGCGCAAGGATTATGCGCTCGCCGAAGAGACCATGAAAAATTTCGCGCAGAAATATCCGAGCGATCCCCTGATCGCGGATTCGCAATATTGGCTTGGCGAAAGCTTCTTCCAGCGCCAGCAATATCGCGAAGCCGCGGAAGCCTTTCTCGGCGTCACCACCAAGTTCGACAAGTCCGCAAAGGCGCCGGATTCGCTGCTGCGGCTCGGCCAGTCGCTGGCGGCGCTGAAGGAAAAGGAAGCGGCCTGCGCCGCGCTTGGCGAAGTGACGCGGAAATATCCGCGCGCCTCGGCCGGCGTGAAGGCCGCCGTGGACCGCGAGCAGAAGCGGGTGAAGTGCTAAGGTGAGTTCCAATCATCGGATTGCGTCCGGCCGCGCCACGCTGGCTGCGGAAGTCGTCGGCAGCGGCGACCCTGTCGTCTTTCTGCACGCCGCCGTCTGCGATAGCCGCATGTGGCGCGCGCAACTGGATGGCGTCGGCGCTACCCATAAGGCTATCGCCTACGATCAGCGGGGCTTTGGCCAGACCCGCGCCGAAAAGCAGGACTATTCTGCAGTCGCGGATTTGATGGCGGTGATTGACGCCATGGGGAACGGCACGCCGGCGATCCTTGTAGGATGCTCGCGCGGCGGAGGAATCGCGATCGACGCGGCCCTTCGGCACCCATCAGATGTCCGCGCCCTCGTTCTCATCGCGCCCAACGTGACCGGCGCGCCCGAGCCGATCTATCCGCCGGAAATCAAGGGTGTGATGACTGAGCTGCAGGAAGCCCAAGCGGTCGGAGATTTGGATCAGGTGAACGCGATCAAAGCTCGCCTTTGGTTGGGCGGTCCGCTGGCGCCCGAGGGTCGTGTCACGGGCGAGGCTCGCCGGCTGTTCCACGACATGCACGCCATTGCGCTGCGGTCGCCGCCGACCGGGTCCAACCTTGATATCGCGCCCGCCTTCCATCGTCTGGACGAGATATCGGCGCCATCGCTTGTGATCTGGGGTGACCTCGACTTTCCCTTCGTTCAAGACCGGTGCCGTCATGTTGCAAGTACGATGCCGAACGGGTCGCGTCATGAGTTGGCCGGCGTCGCCCATCTGCCGAGCCTGGAGCGACCGGCGGACATCACGGGCTTGCTCACAGAGTTCATCAACCGCTGCTCCGGCCGTCGGGGATAGGCCATCCCGCATCAAGTGCGGGACAGCCCTCGCTTGAAAACGGTATGGTCGGCCCATGGCAGAGGACGACCATTCCGCGATCACGGCGAGCCAGGCGAAACTTCTGTTCGCCGACTGGAAGGCTGCGCCCGCGATCGTGCTCGCCGTTTCCGGCGGACCTGATTCCATCGCCCTGATGTGGCTCGCCGCGCGCTGGCGCCGTGCCCTGAAGCGCGGGCCGCGATTGATCGCGGTGACCGTCGATCACGGCTTGCGGCATGAAGCCGCGCGCGAGGCGCGTGACGTCAAAAAGCTCGCCAGGCATCTCGATCTGCCCCATCGCACGCTGCGCTGGCATGGAGCCAAGCCGAACACGGGCGTGCCGGCCGCGGCGCGGGCGGCGCGCTATCGCCTGCTGGCGCAGGCAGCACGCGCTGGTGGAGCGACCCATATCCTCACCGCGCATACCCGCGATGACCAGGCCGAGACATTGTTGATGCGGATGCTGCGTGGCAGCGGCATCGCCGGTCTGGCGGCGATGGCGCGGCAATCGGAACGCGACGGCGTGTGGCTGGCGCGGCCGTTGCTGGATGTCCCGAAATCGCAACTGATCGCGACATTGAACAAGGCCAGGATCGCCTTCGCCGATGATCCGACCAACCGCGACGTCAATTACACGCGGCCTCGTTTGCGGGCGCTGATGCCGGCGCTGGCGGAAGAGGGCGGCGATGCGAGAATCCTGGCGCGGCTGGCGTCGCGGCTGGCGCGGGCCAATGCCGCGCTGGAAGTGCTCGTCGATGGCGCCGAGCGCTATCTGGCGCTGAGGGACCGCCATGACGCCGCGCGTTTTGGCTTCGATGCGTCAGCCTTTGCGGGTCTGCCTGAGGAAATCCGGCTTCGGCTGCTGATGCGGGCCATCGACCGCGTCGGTCACGAGGGGCCTGCGGAACTCGGCAAGGTCGAGGCCGTGCTGACGGTACTGGATCGGGCGGTATCGGAAGGCCAGCCGAGGTTGAAACAGACCCTCGCGGGCGCCGCAATCAGCTTCATTGGAGGCCGGATTCACGTCGAGCCGGCTCCTCCGCGTCGTCGCAGGCCGGCATAAGAGGCAAGCCTAAACCTTGATATCCGGTCATAAACCGGTGTGGAGTCTTAACCACCCCCGAAAAACGCTGATTTTTACGCCATTATTTGACCGGGAATCCCGTTAAGATGCGCTAAATAGTCCTGCGTGGTTCCCTTGGCATCGACCCGGGCGCCACCTAGATTGTAAGCAGTGCTTCGGGGATTCTCGCCTGACTGCTCTAGGACGACCCAAGGTTTACTGCCAAGGACATAAGGCTGCGATCCGCGCGGCCACGAAGGAAGATCGATGAACGCCAATCTGCGCAATTTCGCCCTCTGGGTCATCATTGTTTTGTTGCTGTTGGCACTCTTCACGCTTTTCCAGAATCCGGGGCAGCGCGCGTCCTCGCAGGACATCACGTTTTCGCAGTTCGTGAGCGAGGTCGAAAAGAACACCGTCCGCGACGTCGTGATCCAGGGGCCGGAAATCCACGGCACCTTCACCAACGGCTCCAGCTTCCAGACCTACTCCCCGAACGATCCGTCGCTGGTCAAGCGCCTGGTTGATGCCAAGGTGAACGTCAGCGCGAAGCCGCCCGGCGACAACGTGCCGTGGTTCGTGTCGCTGCTGGTTTCCTGGCTGCCCTTCATCGCGCTGATCGGCGTGTGGATCTTCCTGTCGCGCCAGATGCAGGGCGGCGCCGGCAAGGCGATGGGCTTCGGCAAGTCGCGCGCCAAGATGCTGACCGAGGCGCATGGCCGGGTCACCTTCGAGGACGTCGCGGGCGTCGACGAAGCCAAGCAGGATTTGCAGGAAATCGTCGAATTCCTGCGCGACCCCGGCAAATTCCAGCGCCTCGGCGGACGGATTCCGCGCGGCGTGCTGCTGGTCGGCCCTCCCGGCACCGGCAAGACGCTGATCGCGCGTGCGGTCGCGGGCGAAGCCAACGTGCCATTCTTCACGATCTCGGGCTCCGACTTCGTTGAAATGTTCGTCGGCGTCGGCGCCAGCCGCGTCCGCGACATGTTCGAACAGGCCAAGAAGAACGCGCCCTGCATCATCTTCATCGACGAAATCGACGCGGTCGGCCGCCATCGTGGCGCCGGTCTCGGCGGCGGTAATGACGAGCGCGAACAGACCCTCAACCAGTTGCTGGTCGAGATGGACGGCTTCGAGGCCAATGAAGGCGTGATCCTGATCGCGGCGACCAACCGTCCCGACGTGCTCGATCCCGCGCTGCTGCGCCCTGGCCGTTTCGACCGCCAGGTCGTGGTGCCGAACCCGGATGTCGTCGGCCGCGAGCAGATCCTCAAGGTCCACGTCCGCAAGGTGCCGCTGGCGCCGGATATCAACCTCAAGACCATCGCACGCGGCACGCCGGGCTTCTCCGGCGCCGACCTGATGAACCTCGTCAACGAAGCCGCCTTGACCGCCGCCCGCCGCAACAAGCGCATGGTGACCCAGGCCGAGTTCGAGGAAGCAAAAGACAAGGTGATGATGGGCGCCGAGCGCAAGTCGCTCGTCATGACCGAGGAAGAGAAATTGCTGACGGCCTATCACGAGGGCGGTCACGCCATCGTCGGCCTCAACGTCGTCGCCACCGATCCGATCCACAAGGCCACGATCATCCCGCGCGGCCGTGCGCTCGGCATGGTGATGCAGCTGCCCGAGCGTGACAAGCTGTCGATGTCGCTCGAGCAGATGACGTCGCGGCTCGCGATCATGATGGGCGGCCGGGTTGCCGAAGAGCTGATCTTCGGCCGCGAGAAAGTCACCTCGGGTGCGTCATCCGACATCGAGCAGGCCACGCGCCTGGCGCGCATGATGGTGACGCGCTGGGGCCTGTCCGAGGCGCTCGGCACCGTGTCCTATGGCGAGAATCAGGACGAGGTTTTCCTCGGCATGTCGGTGTCGCGCACCCAGAACGCATCGGAGGCAACGGTTCAGAAGATCGATACCGAGATCCGGCGTTTCGTCGAAGACGGCTACAACGAAGCGACGCGCATCCTCACGGAAAAGCGCGCCGACCTCGAAGCGCTTGCCAAGGGCCTGCTCGAATTCGAGACGCTGTCCGGTGACGAGATCATCGACCTGCTCAATGGCAAGAAGCCGAACCGCGAGTCGGTGCTTGAGCCGACCACGCCGCGCGCGTCGGCTGTGCCGCCCGCCGGCAAGTCGCGCCCGCGCCCCGATCCGGATCCCGGCCTGGAGCCGCAACCGCAGGCCTAAGTGGGTTTGCATCTGAAATAGAAAACGCGGCGGTGACGCCGCGTTTTTTTATGGTGGCGTCCTGGTCCGGCGCCATGAGGATCAGCGGCAAGACGTGGGAGCGGCTCGGAATCGCTGTAGCCCGGATGGAGCGCAGCGAAATCCGGGGCATGCCGCGACGTCACGTGCGTCCCGGATTTCGCTGCGCTCCATCCGGGCTACTGCCTGGCTCCCCGCACTCACGCAGCAGCTTCCGCAGCGCGTGGATCGGCGGAAACACTTCCCTGTTCCAGTCGGCGCCTTGCGCGTCATGTGCGGCCTGTTCCATCTCGACGATCTCGCAATCCTCCGAAAAGACCCGGTTGGTGAACCAGGCCAGCACCGGCCAGCCGAGATCGAGGATGCCGGGAATTCTGGGTTTGCGCACCGACAGCACCACGAAGGTCCGGTTACGGCGCTGCGCGGCATCGATGGGCGTGTAGCCGAGCCATACGTTGAGAACCGGTGCGTCGCCCTTCGTCCACATCTGCAGGGTCTGGTAGGGATATTCGGTGCGCACCGTCATCAGATCGCGCGCCGTGCCGGCACGGCCGCGCAGGCCGCCGACGATGACGGCCTCGCCAAGGGGCGGCTTCTCGCCAGGCCGGGCAAAACTGTAATCGACTTCCATCCAGCGTTCGCCGGCGCGGCTGCCGAGATAGCGCGGCACGACCTTGCCGGTGGTGCGCCGGTGCAGGAACTGATGGTTCATGTCCATCAAATTCTCATGCATGAAAGTGTAGTGGCAGGCGACGAGCTTGCCGAACCGCCGTGTCTTGTAGGCAGTATCAGCGGCTGCGCCGATCCGCGGCAAGGGGGCGGCGGCAGGCCCTGTGCCGGGCCATACGAAGATCAACCCGTCGCGTTCGAAGCAGGGATAGCGGCGGACGCCGTTCGGCCTCTTGCCCTTACCAAGATAGGGGACGTCGATGCAGTCGCCCGACGCGTCGTAGCGCCAGCCATGATAGACGCAGCGCAGGGTGCAGCCATCGACCGTTCCCTTCGACAGCGGCACCTGGCGGTGCGCGCAGCGGTCTTCAAGCGCGAAGATCGCGCCCTCACTCGGGCGCACCAGCACGATCGGCTCGCCCGCGAACCGCGCCGCGAAAGTCTGGCCGGACTTCACCTCGTGCGACCATGCGACCGGATACCAGTAATCCGGATTCGCGCCGACCTTGCGAAGATCGACAGAAGCTTCCGACCAGGCATTATCAGGCCTCACTGTCATCGCGTCGTTACGCCTTTGCCAGCGGTCCGAGATGCAGCGCCATGATCTGTTCCGGCGTCTCGGTGACCTCGATGCGCTGGCCGTCACCGCCGACGAAGGCGAGCACGGTGCGCTCGCCGTCGCGCCACATGCTGCCGACCAGCGCGATATTGATGTGGGTGGCCTGCCCCGTCTCGCACCTCGAGCATTCGATCCAGAAGCGCATGGCGTATCCTTTCAATTGTGCCGGGATGGGAGACGGGGCGGGCGTTTAAGCGAGCGCCCGCAATTCGCGGGCGGCGGCGACCATGTTGACCAGAGCGGGCCGCACCTCTTCCCATTTCCGGGTTTTCAATCCGCAATCCGGATTGATCCAGAGCTGGGCGTCGGAGAGCCGCAGCCGCGCCAGCTTGAGCAGGTCGGTCATCTCGGCGGTTTCAGGCACCCGCGGCGAATGGATGTCGTAGACGCCGGGGCCGATCTCGTTCGGATAGCGGTAGTTCCGGAAAGCGTCGAGCAGTTCCATCTTCGAGCGCGAGGTCTCGATCGAGATCACGTCGGCATCCATCGCACCGATCGCATCGATGATGTCGTTGAACTCCGAGTAGCACATGTGGGTGTGGATCTGGGTGTCGTCGCGCACGCCCGACGAACAGATGCGGAAGGCGTCCACGGCCCAGTCGAGATAGCTCTTCCACTCCGACCGGCGCAGCGGCAGGCCCTCCCGCAGGGCCGCTTCGTCGATCTGGATCATCCCGGCACCGGCGGCTTCGAGGTCGGCGACCTCGTCACGGATCGCCAGCGCGATCTGGCGGCAGGCTTCGCTGCGCGGAATATCGTCGCGGACGAACGACCAGTTCAGAATGGTCACCGGCCCCGTCAGCATCGCCTTCATCGGCCGCTTGGTCAGCGACTGCGCATACCGCCACCACTCGACCGTCATCGGTTTCGGGCGCGACACGTCGCCGAACAGCACCGGCGGGCGGACGTAGCGTGATCCGTAGGACTGCACCCAGCCATACCCGGTGAAGGCGAAACCTTCGAGCTGCTCGCCGAAATACTGCACCATGTCGTTGCGCTCGAACTCGCCATGAACAAGCACATCAAGCCCGATATTCTCCTGCCAGCGCACCGCGCGCGCGGTCTGGTTCTGCAGATAGAGTTTATAGGCGTCGTCGGTCAGCGCGCCCTTGGCATGCGCGGCGCGGGCGTTCCTGACATCCGCGGTCTGCGGGAACGAGCCGATGGTCGTGGTCGGGAAGGCCGGCAGGTTGAAGCGGCTGTGCTGCACGCCGGCGCGATCGGTAAACGCGTTGAGGCGGCGGCGCATCGCGCTATCGATGCCGGCGGCACGCGCCGCCACCTTGGCATCGTGGATCCGCGGCGAAGCTTTGCGCGCCGCTGCGGCTTCATCGGAGGCTTTCAGGATGGCGTCGGCGTGGACGCGGCCGCGCGCCAATGCCGTTCCGAGCGCCGCCAGTTCTTCGATCTTCTGCACCGAAAACGCCAGCCAGCTCTTCACATCGGGATCGAGGCTGGTTTCCAGCGCGAGGTCGATCGGGACGTGCAGCAGCGAGCATGATGGCGCGAGCTGCACGCGGTCGCCGCCGAGCCTGGTGACCACAGGTTCCAACCGGTCGAGCAGCCGGCTCAGATCGGCGCGCCAGATGTTGCGGCCGTCGATGATGCCGAGCGACAGTACGCGGTCCTTTGGGAAACCGGCGAGATCATCGAGTTGTTCGGGTGCGCGCACGAGGTCGAGATGCAGACCCGCGACAGGCAGGGCCAGCGCGGTGTCGCGGTTGGCGCCGAGCCCGCCAAAGTACGTGGCCAGCATGATCTTGAGCTCAGGCACCGCCTTGGTGATTTCCGCATAGGCATAATGCAGTGCCTGCTGCGCGATGATGTCGAGGTCGAGGACCAGACACGGCTCGTCGATCTGCACCCATTCCGCGCCGGCCTTGGTGAGTTCGCGCAGCACCTCGATATAGACCGGCACCAACCGGTCTAGCAGCGACAGCGTGTTGAATCCCGCATCCTTGCACTTGGCGAGTTTGAGGAACGTCACGGGGCCGACCAGCACCGGGCGGGTCTGGTAGCCGAGCGCTTTGGCTTCCAGATACTCCTCGATCGGCTTGCGCGAGGCGAGCGTGAAGGTCTGATCCTTCTCCAGTTCAGGCACCATGTAGTGGTAATTGGTGTCGAACCATTTTGTCATTTCCAGCGCCGGCACGCCGTGGGCCGCGTCGTGGTGGGCGTGGCCGCAGTCCGCATCATGCGCCGCGCCTTGGGCGCCGCGCGCCATCGCGAAGTAGGTGGCGAGCGGAACCGTGCCGCCGTTCCAGCCGTAGCTTTTCGGAATGGCGCCGACCATCACGCAGGTGTCGAGCACCTGGTCGTAGAACGTGAAGTCGTTGGACGGGATGATGCTGACACCAAGCTTCTTCTGGCGCGCCCAATTGGCCGCGCGCAGCCCGATGCCGGTCTCGATCAGGGCTTTCTCGTCGGTCGTACCCGACCAGAAGCTCTCCAGCGCGAATTTCAGCTCGCGGCGCGGACCGATGCGCGGCGTGCCGAGCGAAGCGACGGGAAGTGAGGAGGTAGAATTTACAGAAGCAGTCGCATTGGAAACAGACATGGCTTAACCCCAAAAGTTGGGGGCAAAGGCCGAAGTGACACGTCTGGATTCCAGGCGTCAGGAGGCGCGCGGAATCGCAACCGCACCACCGGGACACCCCGCCCGAGGACGTTTATGTTGTCGAGGCAGGTCTCCTGGCTTGCGGGTCAATGCTGCTGTCCGGTCTTCCCAAAACCTTTGCGGGTCTCAGTGACTTTGTTGGACAGCGGCTCGCCGCTTACAGTTGCGGGGGCAGCTCCGGCTTCACACCGGCTTCCCTCTTAGCTTCGGGAAAACCATCCCGAAGAACCACGACGCGTCCACTTACTGGCAACTCGGCGCGCCCGTCAACTCGATCGCCGGTTGTTGCGGTTGTTCACAGCTTCAACAGGGTGGACCAGAATTTTCGCAGGCTCGGCTAGCGCACCATTGACACGATTGCCCAAATCGCACCAGATGTAGTTGTCACGGTCCATCACGACGCAAGTCATGGTGGCTAAGAGGGAAGTCGGTGACTGCGCCAAAGGGCGCGAAATTCCGACGCTGCCCCCGCAACTGTAAGCAGTGAGTTGTTCCCGCCTTTACGTCACTGATGCGGCTTCGCATTGGGAAGACAGGGAATAACGACGACCTGCGAGCCAGGAGACCTGCCGCGACACCGAAAAAACGTCCACGGGCGGGGTGTCCCGGCGGTCGCTTGCAGATCTATGCCGGCGTTGCCGTCGCGCATTCGATGCAGCGTCCCCAAAGACATCCGGCCTCAACAACACCACGGGGTCTGCCGATGTCCGAATCTTCCGGTCTCATTTCTCTCGAAGCCAAAACCGCTCCCTTATTCCAGTTGCGTCCCGAAACGCTCGCCGCGCCGGACGCCGAACTTCCGATGCAGGTGATCCGCCGCAACGGCACGGTTTCGAAATTCGATGCCAGCAAGATCTCGGTCGCGATGACCAAGGCGTTTCTCGCCGTCGAGGGCCACACCGCGGCGGCCTCGCGCCGGGTGCACGAGGTGGTGGAACAATTGACCGCGGAAGTCGTCGGCGCGCTGTCACGCCGGATGAGCGAAGGCCGCACCTTTCACATCGAAGACGTGCAGGACCAGGTCGAACTGGCGCTGATGCGCAGCGAGCACCACAAGGTGGCGCGCGCCTATGTGCTGTACCGCGACGAGCGCACCAGGCAGCGCGCCGAGCAGGAGGCCGCCAAATCGGCCAAGCCTGCGGCAGGACCCGTGCTGCATGTGACGCTGGCGAACGGCACCAAAGTGCCGCTCGATACCGCGCGGCTCGCGCTGATCGTGGGCGAGGCCTGCGCCGGTCTTGATGGCGTCGACGCCGCGCCCGTCATCGCGGAAACCCAGCGCAATATCTACGACGGCATCAGCCAGGACGAGCTGGCGCTCGCTTCCGTGATGGCTGCGCGGACGCTGGTGGAGCAGGAGCCCAACTACGCTTACGTGAGCGCGCGGCTGCTGCTCGACAAATTGCGCACCGAAGTGCTGTCCTACGTTCAGGGCGTGCCGACCAACGCCTCGCAGGCCGACATGGCCACGCGCTACGTCGAATACTTCCCGGCCTATATCAAGACCGGCATCAAGGCCGAACTGCTCGATCCGGATCTGGCGCGCTTCGACCTGAAGAAAATCGCCGCGGCGCTGAAGCCGGAACGCGATCTGGCGTTTCAGTTCCTCGGCCTGCAGACGCTGTACGACCGCTATTTCCTGCATGAAGGCGGCAACCGCATCGAGCTGCCGCAGGCGTTCTTCATGCGCGTCGCGATGGGACTTGCGACCCGCGAGATCGATCGCGAGGCCCGCGCGATCGAATTCTACGATTTGCTGTCGTCTTTCGATTTCATGGCTTCGACGCCGACGCTGTTCAATTCTGGAACGCTGCGGCCGCAATTGTCGTCGTGCTTCCTCACCACGATCGCGGATGATCTCGACGGCATCTTCAAGTCGGTCAAGGACAACGCGCTGCTGGCGAAATATTCCGGCGGGCTCGGCAACGACTGGACCCGCGTGCGCGGGCTCGGGGCCCACATCAAGGGCACCAACGGCGAAAGTCAGGGCGTGGTGCCGTTCCTGAAAGTCGCCAACGACACCGCCATTGCGGTCAACCAGGGCGGCAAGCGCAAGGGCGCGGTCTGTGCGTATCTGGAGACCTGGCATATCGACATCGAGGAATTCCTCGATCTGCGCAAGAACACCGGCGACGACCGCCGCCGCACCCACGACATGAACACCGCGAACTGGGTGCCTGACCTGTTCATGCAACGCGTCGAAACCGACGGCGAATGGACCTTGTTCTCGCCTGACGAGACGCCCGACCTGCACGACCTCTACGGCACAAAATTCGCCGAACGCTATGCCGCCTATGAAGCCAGGGCGGCGCGCGGTGAAATCCGCGTCTTCAAGCAGGTCCGCGCCACTGATTTGTGGCGCAAGATGCTGACCATGCTGTTCGAGACCGGGCATCCCTGGATCACGTTCAAGGACCCCTGCAATCTCCGTTCGCCGCAGCGCCATGCCGGCGTCATCCACTCCTCCAACCTCTGCACGGAAATCACGCTCAACACCTCCGACGACGAGACCGCGGTTTGCAATCTCGGCTCGATCAACCTGCTCAATCACATCCAGGGCGGCCGCCTGAACGAGGCGCGGCTGAAGAAGAGCGTGACGATTGCGATGCGGATGCTCGACAACGTCATCGACATCAATTTCTACACGATTCCGGAAGCGCGGCGTTCCAACCTGCGCCACCGCCCGGTCGGTCTCGGGTTGATGGGGTTCCAGGACGCGCTGCAGGCAATGCGGATAGCTGTCGCCTCCGATGCGGCTGTGACGTTCGCCGACACCAGCATGGAGGCGATCTCCTACTACGCGATCTCGGCTTCGGTCGATCTTGCCGCTGAGCGCGGCCGCTATCCCTCGTTCGACGGATCGCTGTGGAGCCAGGGCATCCTGCCGATCGATTCGATCGAGCTATTGGCGGAAGCGCGCGGCGGTGTCGCGATGGATCGTTCCATGACGCTCGATTGGGGCAGCTTGCGCGAACGGGTCAGATCGACCGGCATGCGCAATTCCAACGTGATGGCGATCGCGCCGACGGCGACGATTTCCAACATCTGCGGCGTCGCGCAGTCGATCGAACCCGCCTACCAGAACCTCTATGTCAAATCCAACATGTCCGGCGACTTCACCGTCGTGAACGAATTTCTGGTGCGTGACCTCAAGGCGCGCGGGTTGTGGGACGAGGTGATGGTCAACGACCTCAAATATTTCGACGGCAGCGTCGGCTCGATCGACCGCATCCCTGATGATCTCAAGGCGCTCTACGCCACCTCGTTCGAGATCGACAGCGCCTGGCTGATCGAGGCGGCGGCGCGGCGCCAGAAATGGATCGACCAGTCGCAGTCGCTCAACCTCTATATCGCCAACCCGTCCGGCAAGAAGCTCGACACGCTCTATCGCCTGGCGTGGACGCGTGGCTTGAAGACCACCTATTACTTACGCTCGCGCAGCGCGACGCATGTCGAGAAGTCCACGCTCAAGGGCACCGACGGCAAGCTCAACAGTGTCGCCTCCGTGACGATGATGGCTCCAGCCCCAATCATCGTCCCGCTGGCCGCCACCGCGCCGGACTTATCCGGTGCGGTGGCGTGCTCCATCGATAATCCCGAATGCGAAGCCTGCCAGTAAGCAGCAAGAAACATAAGGAAATAAACCCAATGCTCGACTGGTCCGAACCTTCCGCGCCCGCATCTCACGCGCCGCCGCCCTTTGCGGCATCACCTGCTGCCGAGGCCGATCAAACCGGGCTCGGTACCATCGACCGCCGCGGTGGCCGTGTGTCGGTCGACGACAAGCGGATGATCAATTGCCGCGCCGACGTCAATCAATTGCTGCCGCTGAAATACAAATGGGCGTGGGAGAAATATCTCGCCGGCTGCAACAATCACTGGATGCCGACCGAAGTCTCGATGCAGGCCGACATCGCGCTATGGAAGTCGCGCGACGGCCTCACCGAGGACGAGCGCCGCGCCATCAAGCGCAATCTCGGCTTCTTCGCGGCATCCGAGAGTCTGGTCGCCAACAACATCGTGCTGGCGATCTACCGCCATCTGACCAATCCGGAATGCCGGCAATATCTGCTGCGGCAGTCGTTTGAGGAAGCGGTGCACACCCACACCTTCCAGTACATTGTGGAGAGCCTGGGGCTGGACGAGGGCGAGTTGTTCAACATGTACCGCGAGGTGCCGTCGATTACCGACAAGGCGGCGTGGGCGCTGAAGCACACCCAGCATCTCGACGATCCCGACTTCAAGACCGGAACGCCGGAGGCCGACCAGGCATTCCTGCGCGACCTCGTCGCCTTCTATGTGATCTTCGAGGGCATGTGGTTCTACACGGGCTTTGCGCAGATCCTGTCGCTCGGCCGCCGCAACAAGATGGTGGGGATTGCCGAGCAGTACCAGTACATCCTGCGCGACGAATCCATTCACCTGAATTTCGGCATCGACGTCATCAACCAGATCAAGATCGAGAATCCGCATCTGTGGACCAAGGCGTTCCAGGACGAGGTTCGTGACATGGTGCGCACCGCAGCCGAGCTCGAAGCCGCCTATGGCCGGGACACCATGCCGCGCGGCTTTCTCGGGCTGAACGCGGCTTTGTGCGAGACCTATATGCACTTCATCGCCAACCGCCGCTGCGCGCAGCTCGGGCTGGCGCGGGTGTTCGACGAGACCGAGAACCCGTTCCCGTGGATGTCGGAGGCGATGGACCTGAAGAAGGAAAAGAACTTCTTCGAGACCCGCGTCATCGAATATCAGAACGGTGGCGCGCTGACCTGGGAATGAGAGCCGGGCGTCAGTTCGACGAGCCCGGCGCGGAAGATGGAGCGGCCTTGCGCTGATCGTCGCGGACGTGGATCACGGCGACGTTGTCCGCATACACCCGCTTCCATCCCGCGATATGATCCAGCACCTTGGTGGCCGGCAAATCCGGCCCGAGCAAGGTGGCGTCGATCTGATACTTCTCGAGCGTGGCGAGCAGTATGTTGACGTCTTTGGCGGTGACCGCGTCGAAATAGTCAAGGACGAACTGTTCGCCATAGAGTTCGGCGCGGCCGTCGATGAAGGCCTTGATGTCGCGAGACAGCAGATAGCCGCCAAACGGCGACGTGCTGAAGATGCGCTGAGCCTGCCGCTTCTGCAGGACGTCCACCGCTGCGACCGGCGTCTGGGACGGCAGGAACGAGAACGGGTGGTGCGCGATGAACACTTGCGTCGATGCCCATCCGGCCACCGCCACCGCGAGCGCGGCAAGCATCACGACAGGCGCACGCGACTGCCCTTCCCGAACGGGCACCATCGCCGTGCGCAGCGTTCCCAACTGCTCGGCAAACGGCTTGGCCACGACCAGTGGTGCGATGAAGGCGAAGATTTCGATGTTCCGGGAATGCGACAGCGCCATCCAGAGCAGGCCGAGCAGCAGGATGATTCGCGGCACCGACAATGAGAGGCCACGATAGAAGCCGAGACCGATCAGGCCGAGCAGCGTGAATTCGAAAAAGCTCCAGGTGGCGAAATTGGCCGGCATCCATTCCCAGATCATGGACAGCAGCTTGCCGAGGCTGAGGATTTTTGCCGCGCCGATCAGCGTGTTCCAGCCATAGGGGGTGCAGCAGCACGCCGCGACGGCGGCAACACCGAACATCGCCCATTGCATCGTCAGCCTGATGCGGTCCTTGCGTTCGCAGGTCCAAAGCGCTTCCAGGCCAATCGGTCCGATCAGTGCCAGTCCGAGAACAAAACCGCCGTGCAGATTGGCCCAAAGGGCAAGCACCGGCAGCAGCCACCATGACGGCGCGCTCCGGCGATCCGCGGCCGCCAGCAGCCCGCCGAGGAACGCGACCATGAACGGGAACGCCAGCATGTGGGGGCGTGCCAGGAAGTGGGTCGCCGACTCCAGCACCGCAAGCGTGACCAGCAGGATCGCGCGGGTGGGGTCGAGATAGTCGGCAAACAGGTACATGAAGATCGTGACCGTCGCCCCGATCGCGAGCGAGGTCAGGACGACCGGGCCGGCCCAACCTAAAGATTCATAGGAAACGGCATAGAGCACCTGGGACAGCCAGGAGCTCGACATCCAGGGTTCGCCAAACCGGGTGAAGGTATGAACGTCGGTGTAGGGCACGGCGCCGTTCTCGACGATCCACTGCCCGATCCTGATCTGCCAGAGCGTGTCGGAATCCCGCAGCAGGATTTCCCCGAGCGACAGGAAGATCAGATAGGCGACGAGCCCGGTCAGCAGCGGAATCAGCACGCGCCCGAGGCTGCGGACACTGGCGCCATTAACAATCGGATTGGCGAAGGAAATGGTCATCGGATTTTGGGCCGGCTTCTTGCGTTGATTTGACAGGCACGGCGTGCCGCAGGAACTTTCGCCAGCTGACCATGGCAGCGATACATTTTGGTGAATTGCGGGCTCACGCGCCTGACAATGACGATGTTTGGCGAAGAAGCCGTTAACCAGGCGGACAAGCGTTTTAGTCAGAATTTACCATCGCGAGGGACGACGATGGCGGCCTAATCCAATGCCGGCACCAGGGCTACCTGCGGCGCGGCGTGTGCCTTCGACGACGCGGGCACCACGATGTTCACGAGATATTTGGCAAGGCAGATGCCGATCACGGCCAGCGCGATACCGCCGAACACGTCGATCATGTAGTGGGCGCCGATCACCGGCGTCGAAGCCATCATCAGGATATTGAGGACGACGGCGGCCCCTCCAACATAGCGCACCGGCCAAAGCGCCCAGATGTAGAGCACGGCGGATGCCGCGTGGAAGCTCGGGAAGGATACGATGCCTGTGATCTTGAGCAATTCGAGATGCCGCAGCGAGCCGTCGCGCAGCGCCAGGATGTCGCGCAGCTGCGCCTGATACATCGAGGCATCCAGGGACGAGAATTGCGCAGGGTCGATGTTGAGGCCGTAGTAAGTTCCGACCGCCGGCGTGAACGTCGAAATCACGAGCGTCATGATCAGCGTCAGGCTGAACGCAAGCACGAACACCTGCAGCCGCACAAAACGCGATGTCAGGGCAAGGACCAGCGGGATCGCGACCAGGATGATCTTGATCAGGGTGTAGCTGCGCACCAGCAAAGCGCCCAGCCACTCACGGTCGTTGACGTATCGCGCGATCATTTCCGGATCCATGCCCATGGCGCGATCGATCGCGAGCAAGGCGCGGTCCTGCAGCGGCCAGTTGGTCACAGCAGCGACGTAGGTCAGCGGTCCCATGATCGTCGCGATCAACAGCAGCTGGGAAATCGCCCCCAGTGGAAAGATCAGCTTGGGATCCGCCTGATCGCCCTTGGCGAAGGCATGGAGGTAGGCGATCAGCGCCAATGCCGCTGATATCCCCAGGGTAATGGCCAGCGCGAGCGGTTTCATCGTGAAACCGCAGAGCGCGCCCCCGAGCAGCACCACGGCGCCCATGGCAGCAATCGGAATCCAGTTCAGCTGAAACAGCCGCCAGGCCGTGAAAGCGTTCGAATTGACCATGCCGCACCCTGCGAGGTTGTAGGGCACAGTTGCGCGGGAAGGCTTAATATTCGGGAAACGGCTATGGTTATCGGCCCACCAATTAGACGCTGCGTTCAGTGGGCATTTGTGTCCCATACCGTCATATTTGCTTCTTGTCTTCTGGCCTGAATAGTTGTTCAGTTCTTCAAAGCGATTGGGGACAATTGCTCAAAACATTGAAGACGCAGCGCGATCTTGCAACCCCTCCCGGGTGCGGACGCGCCCGGGGATGGGGAAGCGCGCCATGGTCTATCGGCGAACCCAGCAAGTGGTGAAACGGCTGGCGGCGCGGCGCAGCGCCATTCTGGCGGCGGCGCGGGACGCTGCGGCGGACGGCGGCATGGCGGCCGTGCAGATCGCCCCCGTGGCGGTCCGCGCCAATGTCGCGGCCGGAACCGTCTATCGCTATTTCCCGTCCAAGGCCGAACTGATTTCCGAATTGATCGCCGAAGTCTCGCGCGACGAATTGGCCGCGATCCGCCGCGCGGCGGAGGCGGCGCCCGGGCCGTCCTCGGCGCTGGCCGCGGCGGTCACGACGGTTGCCGTCCACGTGCTGTCACAGCGCAAGCTCGCCTGGGGGATTCTGGCGGAGCCGGTCGATGTCGACGTGTCGGCTTCGCGGCTCGCCAGCCGCCGCGAAATCTCCGGCGAGATCGCAGCAAGGATCGAGGCGGCCGTGCGTGCCGGACATCTGCCGGCGCAGGATACCGCGCTCGCCGCCACCGCGCTGCTCGGCGCATTGCACGAGGCGCTCGTCGGCCCGCTGGCCCCGGACAATATGGACGATTCCGCAAAACTGCGTGACGCCGTGCAGACCGTGACGCTACTGGCGTTGCGCGCGGTCGGTGTCATGGACGCCCGCGCCCGCGGCCTCGTGGTGCAGGCGGTGCTGCCGGCCAAGGCGCTGGTGGGTGCGTAGGGCATGATCGCTCGCGACAAACGCGGAACGCGTTTGCGCTGATATCACCGGCAATTGACATCGCTCTGACGCAACCATCAGCCAGATTGCGCATGATCGGTCATTCAGCGGTGAACGAGCATTCCATGACGACGACATCAGGCTCGGCCAAATGGCAGGGCGGCATCAAGGACGGCAAGGGCGCGATCTCGACCAAGAGCGGCGCGCTGAACGACTATCCCTACGGTTTCGCCAGCCGCTTCGAGGGCAAGCCGGGCTCGAACCCGGAAGAATTGATCGGAGCCGCGCACGCCGCCTGCTTCACCATGGCGCTGTCGCTGATCCTCGGTGAAGCCAAGCTCACCGCCGAGCAGATGGAAACCAAGGCCGACGTCACGCTTGAGAAACAAGGCGACGGCTTTGCCATCACCTCGGTGCATCTGACGTTGAATGCGAAAATTCCCGGCGCCGACAAGGCGAAGTTCGAGGAACTGGCGGGCAAGGCAAAAGCCGGCTGCCCGGTATCGAAGCTGCTGAATACCAAGATCACGCTGGACGCGACGCTGCAGTGATCATGTCATTCCGGGGCGATGCGAAGCATCGAACCCGGAATCTCGAGATTCCCCGGGGCGCAATTGCGCCCCTGAGGTCTGGTCCTCGGACCATCCCGGAATGACGGCGCTAAGGGCACGCCGTCACTTATCCGCTTTGCCTTCCGGGCCGACATAGGCGATGCGCACCATGTTGGTGGTGCCGGCGATGCCGAGCGGTACGCCGGCGACGATGATCACGCGCTGGCCCGCCTTGGCGAAGCCGTCGCGGAACGCAATCGAGCCGGCGCGATCGACCATGTCGTCCTGGTCGTGCGCGTCTTCCGCGACCACGCAATGCACGCCCCACACGACAGACAATTTGCGCCCTGTCGCCAGGTTCGGCGTAATCGCCACCACCGGCGGCTTCGGCCGTTCGCGCGCCACGCGGATCGCGGTCGAGCCCGAACTGGTCCAGCAGATGATCGCGGATAATTCCAGCGTCTCGGCGATCTGCCGCGCGGCGTCCGCGATGGCGTCGCCGACGGTCTGCTCCGGCTCGGGCCGCTGCGCCGTCAGCACCGAGCGATAGGTCGGATCGCGCTCCACTTCCTCGCCGATGCGGTTCATGGTCGAGACCGCCTCGACCGGGAATTTGCCGGCGGCGGATTCCGCCGACAGCATGATTGCGTCGGCGCCCTCATAGACCGCGGTCGCGACGTCGGAGACTTCGGCGCGCGTCGGCACCGGCGCCTGGATCATCGATTCCAGCATCTGGGTAGCGATCACCACCGGCTTGCCGGCGCGGCGCGCCATGCGCGTCATTTGCTTTTGAAGACTGGGCACCCGCTCCAGCGGCAGTTCGACGCCAAGATCGCCGCGCGCCACCATCAGCGCGTCGGAGACCTCGAGGATTTCGCCGAGCCGGTCGATCGCCTGCGGCTTTTCGATCTTGGCCATCACGGCGGCACGGCCGCGGATCAGCCGCTTGGCCTCATTGACGTCCTCGGCGCGCTGCACAAAGGAAAGCGCGACCCAGTCGATCCCCGTCGTCACCGCCGCTTCGAGATCGGCGCGATCCTTCGGCGTCATCGCCGAGACCGGCAGGTCGGTGTCGGGCAGGCTGACGCCCTTGCGGTCCGACATCTTGCCGCCGATCACCACCCGCGTCACCGCGCGATCGGGCGAGGTTTCCTCGGCGATCAGCCGCACCTTGCCGTCGTCGAGCAGCAATGCGTGACCCGGCCGCAGCGCCGCCAGGATTTCCGGATGCGGTAGCTGGACGCGGCTGTTGTCGCCCGGTGCCTTGTCGGAATCCAGAACAAAACTCTGGCCGTTCTTGAGCTGGGTGGCGCCTTCATTGAACGAGCCAAGACGCAGCTTCGGTCCTTGCAGATCGACCAGGATGCCGATCGGCCGGCCGTAGCTGCTCTCGACATTGCGAATGGTCGCGACCAGTTCGCGCATCTTGTCGTGCGAGGTGTGGCTCATATTGATGCGGAACACATCGGCGCCGGCCTCGAACAGCTTGCGAATCATCGCGCTGTCCGACGATGCCGGGCCGAGGGTGGCGAGGATCTTGATACGACGGAGGCGCCTCATTGCTTGGGCGCCGAAGCTGGCGGCTGCCCGGATCCGCCTTGCGGCGGTCCGCCCGGCGACAGGCCCGGTACACCACCGGGACCGACCGTTCCCGGAATCCCCGGCACGCGCTGCTGCGCGGGTTGTTCATTGGCTTCGGTCAATTGCACGGTCCATGCTCTCTGTTCGCCGGTGTCGACCTCGAAGAACCCGGTGCGGTCAAAACCGCGCGCCAGGCAATTCTCGGTACCCTTGATGGTGAATTCCTTGTCACGCGAACACATGAAGGCCTGCCCCGACCATTCGCCGCCGCGGTCATAGTCGAGCGCGTAGATATAATAGAACCGTGCGACAAGCGTTCCGCGCAGCAGCGTCTCGCAACTGCGCGAGGAAACGTTCCACCAGCCCTCGGTGGTCCAGCCCTCGGCGTCCTTGTAACCGAGCGCGATGCCGACCCGGCTCGAGGTGTTATTGCAGAGGCGAAAGTCAGCCGCTGCCGAACTGTTCCACAGGCCCGTCACCGCCAACGCCAGCGCCGGCAGGAGGCCGGCAGGCAGGCGAGCGGGGAAGGGGCGTGAAGGCAGAGAATCTGTTCCGATCATATGGCGAAGCTATATCAAATCATTGACGATTTCGCTTGCCCGGCGGGAGCTGTCAACGCCGGGCAAGCGCGTTTCCCACGATGCGGGACGTCCGGATTAACCGGTCCCGTGCTGGTTTGCGCGCCGATATGGCAAAATCTGTGACAATTCCCACCTGATATTAATATGCTCAGGAATAACCCTGCGGGACCAAGCCATGACAATTGACGACAAAACCAGAACAGAACTGGAAGCCGCCGTTTTCCGGCGCCTGGTCGAGCACCTGCGCGACCGGCCCGACGTCCAGAACATCGACCTGATGAACCTGGCCGGCTTCTGCCGCAACTGCCTGTCGAACTGGATGAAGGAAGCGGCCGACGGCAAGGGTGTGGCGATCAGCAAGGATGAGAGCCGCGAGGCGGTCTACGGCATGCCCTATGAGACCTGGAAGTCGAAGTTTCAGGGCACCGCCAGTCCCGAGCAGCTGGAGGCGATGAAGAAGACCCATAGCGGGCATTAAAGCGTTGGCGCGCTTCGTAGCCCGGATATCCGGGAAGATCGTGCCTCCGTCCCGGATGTCGCGGAGCCTGTCATCGGGCGCGCATTCGCGCGACCCGTTGGCTCATCCGGGCTACAATGTACCTTCCTGTGGGCGCGCTGTGGATGAGCGCGATGGTGCCTTGACGCAAGGCGCCGCACTCTTGAGGGTCAATCTCAGAAAGCGCCGCGCGGTGAAGCGTGCGGCGCTTGATCTTTCAGCCCTACCATTCAGTTCCACTCAGGAGTACCCGATGGCCAACTCTGCCGCCGCCGTCCAGGAAGAACCCGCGACGAAGTTCGCAAAAGACCAGCTCAAGGCCATCGTCGAGCGCATCGAACGGCTGGAAGAGGAAAAGAAGACGATCTCCGACGATATCCGCGACGTCTATGCCGAAGCCAAGGGCAATGGTTACGACGTCAAGGCGCTGCGCACCATTGTTCGCCTGCGCAAGCAGGACGCCAATGAGCGCGCCGAGCAGGAGACGATTCTGGAAACCTACATGCAGGCGCTCGGGATGCTGTGAGGCGCCAGCCAGAGCCCCGTTCCGATGGAATCGGAACGGGGCTCTGGATTCTTGGTTTGACGCGTTTTCTTGACGCGAACCGGCGTCCACTTCGCTGGAAAACGCTCTAGCAGGCACTTCCGGGGAAACCAGCTTGGGCCACGGCTCCGCCTCTGTTAGGCTGCCCGCAAGGGAACCTGGAAATGGACGTGCCTGGACCAGAGCGGAGGCTCGCAGCGGTCCTTGCCGCCGACATGGTCGGTTATAGCCGGCTCATGGAGGTTGACGAGACGGGGACGCTTGCCCGTCTCAAGACCCACCGGATCGAACTCATCGATCCGGTCATCACGAAGAACCATGGCCGCATCATCAAGACCACCGGCGACGGCATGCTGGTCGAATTCCGCAGCGTCGCCGATGCCGTGCTGTGTGCTGCCGAGATTCAGCGCCGGATGGCGCGGCGCAACGCCGACGTCTCGCCGGCGCGCTGGATACAGTTCCGGATCGGCATCAATCTTGGCGACATAATCGTCGAGGACAACGACATCTTTGGCGACGGCGTCAACGTTGCGGCGCGTCTCGAAATGCTCGCCGAGCCTGGCGGCATCTGTGTCTCCGGCGCGGTGCGCGATCAGGTCGGCCAACGGCTGGATGACGTCGCATTCGAGGATCTCGGCGAGCAGAGCGTCAAGAACATCGTCCGTCCGATCCGCGTCTTCCGGGTTCGGCTCGACGCCGATCCGGAAGCCGCGCCAGAGGGCGCGAAGGACGCTGCGGTGGCGGCGCCGGCCTCCAAGAAGCCGTCGATTGCCGTGCTGCCGCTCGCCAACATGAGCGGCGATCCGGAGCAGGAATTCTTCGCGGACGGCCTCACCGAGGACATCATTACCGAGCTGTCACGGTTCCGCGATTTGCTCGTCATCTCGCGCAACTCGACGTTCGTGCACAAGGGCAAGGCGGTCAACGTGCGGGAGATCGCGCGCGAATTCGGCGTCGATTACGTCCTCGAGGGGAGCGTGCGCAAGGCGCGCGATCGCGTCCGCGTCACCGTGCAGCTGATCGATGCAGAAACCGACCAGCACGTCTGGGCCGAACGCTACGACCGCGAGCTTGAAGACATATTCGCCATCCAGGACGAGATCACTCATGCGATCGTCGCGACGCTCCCCGGCAGGGTCGAGGCCGCCAGGCACGACCGCGCAAAACGCAAGCCGACCGACAGCATGGCGGCTTACGAGTGCGTGCTGGCTGCCAAGGTGCGGCACCACCGCTCGACGCGCGAGGACAATGCTGAAGCGCAGCGCCTGCTCGACCGCGCCCTCGCGCTCGACCCGAACTATGCGCATGCCCACGCCTGGAAAGCATGCGTGCTGGGCCAGACGTGGGTCTATGGCTGGTGTGCCGATCGCGATGCCACCTTCGAGCAGGTGGCCGCGGAGCTGGAGGTCACGCTGGCGCTCGACGACAATGACAGCGACGTGCACCGGATTCTCGCCGCGCTGAACCTGAACCGTAACGACCATGACAAGGCCGCGTATCACCAGGAGCGAGGGCTCGCGCTCAATCCCAACTACGACCTTGTCGTGGTGCAGCAGGGCGAGCTTCTAACCTGGCTCGGGCGGCCGGAGGAAGGCATCGACTGGATCAAGAAGGCGATGCGCCTCAACCCGTACCACCCGGAGCGCTTCTGGAGCCACCTCGGGCGCGCTTGCTACTGCGCCGAGAAATATGCCGACGCCATCGAGGCCTTTTCGCGGATCACGCGGCCCGACTACACCCATCATGCCTTCCTCGCAGCCACGTTTGCGCAAATGGGCAACGCGGTCGCCGCCGCTGCGCACGTCGCCGAGGTTCTAAAGTCAGAGCCGGCATTCTCGGTGGCCGTTTACCTCGTCACCCAGCACTACAAGCACGCCATCGACCGCCAGCGTCACGAGGCTGGCCTGCTCAAGGCAGGCTTGCCGGCCTGACGCAGCCGAGCACGAACACGGTGATCACGGCGCAGGGGCCGCGCTCTCGCGAGGATGATTTCGAGACCGATGGAAGTTGTGCCTGCTTAGCGCAGTGACGCCGTGCGCACGACGAAAGACTGCGTGGTGAGCTTGGCGGTCGCCGATCCGGTAAACCGGTCGGTGGTCATCCCCAGCATCGGATCTTCCGAGAAGCCCATCGTGATCGCGTACGGCGGCTTGACGAAGTAGCTACGCATCAGCGTCATGTCGGTATCGCCCAGCACGGTCGTCGACATCGCGTTGCTCGCGCTCGGTGCCAGCATCACGACCCGCATCCAGACATCGTTGCCCTTGGCGGCGGCAAGCCGCGTCGAGGTCGAAATCACGCCGGCCTGACCCTGCGACCCCTTGGCGACGACACTGTTGATTTCGGTGGCGGCAGCGGCGGCATTACGCGCCGGCCGCACGGTGCGCGGGATCGGCGCGGAGGCTGCGACGACGTTGGCGCGGTCAACCGGCGAGGAGGCGGCCGGCGCGTAGGCCAGTGCCTTGTTGAAAGCCTCGGCAACGCTGGCAGTCGGCTGCGGATCGGCGGCGCCGACGGCCTGACGGGCCCTGAGGGCTGCGAGCTGCACGGGGGTGGGCTGATTGGCCGTCGTCGGCGCATCGCCCCAGAAGCCGCGGGCGTTGATGATGTCGGCGGGTGTCTGCGGTTTCGGCTCGGCTGGCTTGTCGGCGGAAGCCTGCGCGGCCGGTTTGGATGGCTCCGGTTTGGATTTGGGCGCCGGAACGATCTGCGCATCAGCCGAGGCCAGCTGGATCGTTGCCGCGACCGGCTTTGCGCGCGGCGTCGGCACGATCTCGGCGGATTTGGTGTCGGCGGCCTTCGGGGCCGCGGCGGCGGCCACCACAGAAGGAGCGGGCTTCTCGTTCCTGACGGTGACGGGGGCGCCGCCCTCATCATCCTCGTCACTGGATTTGCCGCCCTTGAACAGCGAGGCGAACAGGCTGGGCTTCTTGCCCACCGTTGCAGCGTCGTCGCCACTGCCGCGCTTCTCGATGTCGGCGCGGGCCAGTTCATAACCCTTCAGCGGACCACCATTCGAGGGCAGGTGGACGGTGCGGCCATTGGGGAACACCCGGGCTAGCTGATCATGCGTCATGCGCGGCCAGTGACGGACGCTGCCGGTATCGAGATGAACGAACGGCGATCCCGAGGTCGGGTAGAAGCCGACGCCACCGCGCTGCAGGCGAAGTCCGGCGGCGCGGATCTGCTCGAGCGCAATGCCTGGGATGAAGAAATCCATCGCGTGGCCGAGCGTGTGCTGGCTGTGGCGGGCCACGCCGGACGAGCGGCGGCGGAGCATGGCATTGGTGGCGGGGGAGCGGTAGGCGGAGATGATCTGGATCGGCTGCTTGCCGTCGACGTCGCGGTTGACTTCCCAGAGGATGTCGAAGAGGTGACGATCCATCGTGGTCTGGTCCTGGCTGCGCCAGTCGCGGAGGAAGTGATTGAGTTTCTTCAGCGCCTCTTCGTCGTAACGCCCGTCGCGCTTGAAGGTGACGGTGAGGTCTTCGTTGGAGTGGGTGTGGTGGAAAGAAAGCGTCCGGGTCTCGTTCAGCGCGGTCGCGTCATGCACCGACCCGGCTCCGGCAAGGAGCAACAGCGAAGTCAGGCCGATTTGATATCCGGCCTTCGGCAGACGAAGCGAATTGATTTGGCGCGCGAAACCAGTCAGCACGTATGAGCCCACCCAGTCGACGAGCGATCACGGATCTCTTTCGCAAACCAGGCCTCCCAAGGACCTGCGAAAGAGGGTGAACGCTTTATTAAAGCGGGAGGGTTAACCGAAGTTTACCGACCCGCCCCCAAGTTAGGCTTAACCTAACCCGTCGACTGTGGCGAAAAAGTGCCCTGTGCCAAAACCGAGATGGATAATGGTTAACGTAAACGATCTCGCCAAAGCGGCGAGATCGTTGATTTTACTTAAAAATTTCGAGAGGCAGCCGGGACCCGGGGATTAAGACCCCCGGGGTTTAACGGGTGATCACCCGTCGCTGCTGCTGGGGTTGCGCTTGCGGCCGGCGGCCGACTGGCGCGGGGGGCGTGACCGATGGTCCGCCGAACAGCCGCTCGAAGAACGAAGGACCGGAGCTGCCGTAATCATTGTTGAAGGCGACGTTGGACGGCAGTGACGCGCCGCTCGGCCGGACGTAGCTCGGGTTGGCATGGGCCACAACGTTCTCCAGGTCCCTGCTCCCGGAATTCTTGAGCAGCGGCAGCATCCTTGCGTCGCGGCCGTAGACGTCCCTGCGCAACTGCAGCTTGCCGGAATCATCCACGAACGCGGTCTGATAGGTGATGTGGACCGGGACCGGGGTCGGGAATTTCAGGTCGATCTCGCTGCGGCCATACATGCTGCGGATTTTTTCCGGCGTGTATTTGTCGTTCGGCATGACGATGTTGAGCAGCGTCGAGGCGTATTGATCCGGATTCTGCACCCGCATGCAGCCATGGCTGAAGGCGCGCTCTTCCTTGGCGAACAGGTTTTTGTCGGGGGTGTCGTGCTGATAGACCAGGAACTTGTTCGGGAAGTTGAAGCGGATCCGGCCGAGCGCATTGGCCTCACCCGGCGGCTGCGAGATATGGATCGAGCCGTCACGGTTGCGTTCGAGCTTCAATCCCATGCGTTGCAGCACGGTCGGATCCTGCTGCAGCGCCGGCAGATATTCGTTGTAGATGATCGACGGCGGCACGTTCCAGGTCGGATTGACGGTGATGAACTTCATCGTCTCGGTCAGCATCGGCGTGGCGTGGTTTCCCGGCTTTCCGGTCACGACGCGGGTGGTCCAGACCTGGGCGCCGCCCTGCATCACCTTGAGCGTGAAGTCGGGGACGTTAAGAATGACATAGGCGTTGTTGAGCGACGGCACACCGAGCTGGCGCGGCAGCCAGCGCAAGCGTTCCATGTTGAGGATCACGGTGTCGATCTGGCGATCCCGCTTCGGGCTGTTGATGGCCTTGACGGTCTTGTCGTCGAGCACGCCGGTCGGCTTGAGGTCGGCGCTTTCCTGGAATTTGCGTACCGCTGCGGCGACCTTGGCATCGTACTTGGTGTCGTCGGGATTTTCGGTGACGCCGAGCTTGGCGCGCAGTTGCGGCACACGCGGATCTTCGGGGGCGGCCTCCGGCTGTTTCTTGGTCGCCGCCTTGAATGCGAGCGGAGCGCCTTCCGCGATCTGCACCACCGGGCCTTCGCCCTGACCGCGCAGTTCGGCGAGCTTGGCCTTCAAATCCTTGTAGAGCTTGAGCGGCGGGTTGTAGCCCTCGAGCGCTGCGGAAGCATCCTTGGCGGTCGAGATGTTGGCCAGAACTTCGGCCGGATCGGTCGGATGCTCGGGATAGAGGATGTCGGCGGCGACCTGCGACCAGTGCATCCGGCTGCTCTGCGCCTGGCGTGCATAGTCCAGCATGCTGGCGGTCAGCTTCAGTTCGGCGTCTGCCAGCTGGTCGGGCGAGGTGGCGGCTGCAAAATCCGGCACCGGATAGTCGGCGGGGTTGAGGCCGTCGGCAGCAGCGTCCTTCAGGCGCGCGACGACGCCCTTGGCGCCGGCGGTCAGTTTGCCGGCCTGCGTCCACTGCGGCGCAAATTCGCGGGCGCTGTAGAATTTTTCGACCGCGGCGCGCTCGCCCTTGCGATCGAACGTGCGCAGCGCCTTGCTGGCAAGCATGTCGCGCAATTTGTCGGCGACCGGCTGATCCGCCGGCGCGACACTGCTCGCGGCCTTCACCGGCTCCGCGGCAGGTGCTGCAGCCGTCGCGGGCGCAGGCGTTGCGGGCGTCGTGGTCGCGGTGTCGCTCTTGGGAGCGTCGCTCTTGGGGGTGTCGGCCGCGGGCGCGGTGACGGTTTCGGCCGGCTTCGGATCGGGAACGGTCGTGCTCGGTGCGGGTGCTGCCGTCTTGGCTGGATCGGGCACCGACGCGGTGGCGTCGATCTTAAAATCGCTGGCGGTCGGCGGCGGAACGTTGGCCGGCTCGGGACGCGGAACTGCTGCATCGATCGCGAGCTCTGCAGCGCTGGCCCGGGGCGTATCGCTCTGACCCGCCAGTGCAGAAGTCGCGGACACCGCTAGGAAGGTTGCCGCGACGGCGATCAGCACGCGGTCAAATCCAGCACGGTTGGTCGAACAGTCACGCATCGTCACACCCCCCTTGGGCGGAACTGCCCCGGCATGGAGCAGTCCTTCAGGTATCGCTCGTCACAGCTTGCGCGAAAGCGCCGGCCTCGATCGCTTTAAGTCGGTACGCCTGCACGCAACGATTCAAACGCAGACGATACATGCGCCCCTTTCATGCAGCCAGCGCCATGGGGGGCAACTCACGACAAACTGACCTCAAACCACCAGTTGCAATTCGGGTGGCGCGGTTTTGCCATGCCCCCTGACATTTGTCTGTCACCGGCAAGCCACGGTTCGAAGGTTCCCGAATCCCCGATGGCGCTCAAGCCCTTGCCACGGGAGCGCCACAATCGTCCGTGGCGCTCAATTGCTGCTCAGTTGGTATCTTGCGCGCCCTCAGCCGGATCGTTGGCGGCGGCCTCATCGAGTTTGCGATAGAGCGTGGAGCGGCCGATCTTCAGCCGGCGCGCCACTTCCGACATTTGCCCGCGATAGTGCGAAATCGCGAAACGGATGATCTCGTTTTCCATTTCCTCGAGCGGCCGCACCTCGCCCGCGGAGGTCAGCATCGCGAGACTGCCGGTGTTGCTCAGCGGCGCAATCGGTATCTCATTACCCGACACCATCGCAGGAGCCGTCGACGGACCGACGATCAGCGGTTCGCCGTGCATAGCCTGGGTGTCCGTGTCCGGGACGATATGGTGGGCGGCGGCATGCGGGAAGTCCGACAGGCCAAGCTGGTCGCTCTCGCTCAGCACCACGGCGCGATACACGGTGTTTTCGAGCTGGCGGATATTGCCGGGCCAATCGAGCTGCGCCAGATGCGTCATGGCTTCACCGCTGATGCCGGTGATGGTGCGGTTCTCTTCGGCGCTGAACCGCGCCAGGAAGTACCGCAACAGATGCGGGATGTCTTCCCGTCGCATGCGAAGCGGAGGAATGGTCAGCGGCAGCACGTGCAGGCGATAGAACAGATCCTCGCGGAATGCGCCGTTCTTCACGAGGTCGAGCAGTTTGCGGTTGGTCGCCGAAATGATGCGGACGTCGACCTTCACCGGCTTGCGGCCGCCGACGGCCTCGACCGTGCCTTCCTGCAATGCGCGAAGCAGCTTTACCTGGGCTGCAAGCGGCAGTTCGCCGACCTCGTCGAGGAACAGCGTGCCGCCGGACGCTTCGACGAACTTGCCCATGTGGCGTTCGGTGGCGCCGGTGAAAGCGCCCTTCTCGTGACCGAACAGGATCGATTCCACCAGATTGTCGGGGATCGCGCCGCAGTTGACGGCCACGAACGGCTTGGCCTTGCGCTCGCTGCTGCCGTGGATGGCGCGGGCAAACAATTCCTTGCCGACGCCGGACTCGCCTTCGATCAGCACCGGAATGCCCGATGAGGCGGCCTTCTGCGCCGTGCGCAGCACGCCTGCCATGGTTTCGCTGCGGGTGATGATATCGGCAAAGGTCAGCCGGCCTTCGCGGCTGTGACGGATGCGCTGCAATTCGCCCTTCAAGGCCTGCGTGTTGAGCGCGTTGCGCAGCGACACCTGCAGCCGTTCGAAGCCGGCCGGCTTGACGACGAAATCCTGCGCGCCGGCGCGCATCGCCGAAACCACGTTGTCGATGCCGCCATGGGCGGTCTGCACGATGACGGGAACGGTCAATCCGGCATCACGAATTTTTGCGAGCACGCCGAGTCCGTCGAGACCGGGCATCACGAGATCGAGAACGACGGCATCGATCGCTTGCGCGTCGGGGGCGGTCAGCAAGGCCACGGCGGCGTCGCCGCTGTCGACGACGAGGGACTCATAACCGCATTTCTGCACCATGTTTTCCACCAGACGGCGCTGCACCGCGTCGTCATCAGCAATCAGAATGGTAGCAGCCATGGTTTACCCCGCACGTTACGCTAACTGTATCGAATCGGGGCACTCTCGCCTATGGCGATTAACGCACACTTAATTGTTGGAGGGCGGCTGTGTGAGAGCGGCTAAGCGTTGAGGTGTGGCCACACCTCCAGAACGCCGCGATAACACATGTCGAAAGCCACATAGAGGATGATCGCAAGGCCGACATAGGCGATCCAGCGATGCTTTTCCAGGAGCCGCGCGATGAAGTTGGCGGCGAGCCCCATCAGCGCAATGGAAAGTGCCAGACCGAATATCAGGATCATCGGATGCTCGCGCGCCGCACCTGCGACGGCGAGCACATTGTCGAGCGACATCGACACGTCGGCGAGCGTGATCTGCCAGACGGCCTGGCCAAGCGTCTTCTGGCGGCCCGCACCGGCTGGTGTATCGATCGCTGCGGACGACAAACTCTGAAACTTCGGTTGATGCGACGTATGCAGCTCGCGCCACATCTTCCAGCATACCCAAAGCAGAAGAACGCCGCCCGCGAGCAGCAGTCCAATGATTTGCAGCAACTGAACCGTGACGGAAGCGAAGCCGATGCGCAGGATCGTGGCGGCCAATATGCCGATCAAAATCGCCTTCTTGCGCTGACCCTCGGGTAGCCCGGCGGCTGCGAGCCCGATGACGATCGCATTGTCGCCCGCGAGCACCAGGTCGATCATGATGACCTGGAAAAGCGCTGTCAGGTGTTGCGAGGTAATTAAGTCCAGCATGCAGGGCCACTCCGTTCAGGAGTCCAATCCGACATCGCAGTTCGCTTGAACTGCCAGAGGGGCCCGGGCTTGGACGTGCACAGTCAAAAAAAGACGAAAGGTCGATCAGCGGAAAAACTGTTCCCGCTACTCAGGTTGGTCCGAAAAGGCGAAGAGCCTGATCATCTGGTCCGGCTCGATCAGAACGGACAGCACGACGCCGATGAAAGTCAGGCTGCCGGCGAGGTCGAACCACATGGTGCGGAACCGGTCGCGTCGGCACAGCAGCGCGAAGCCGGCCGTCGTCGCGCCGATCGCAAATAGCAGGGTGACAATCGCGGGCGTCAGCGCATCAACAGGCACGAGGTTGCGGATTCCGAGCGTCGCGATCAGTGCCACCAGCAGGATGCCGGCCATCAGCTCCTTGCCACGGGTGGTGTTTTCCTGGCCCTTGGTCCGGACAATCTGACTGCGATCTGCGATAGCCATGGATTATTGTCCTCCCAAAGACTCGCGAACTGAGGGAAACCGCGAGATTGTGGTAGGGAACATTGGCTGTTCCGGAATTCAATCTAGGTAGTTTAGTAATCATGAAACGAGCAAAACATCAAGATGTTTTCGCTGGACAGCTGCCGGGCAAGGTCGCCACGGAAGCCCGGCAATTGCGGAAACAGGCTGGGGATTGGCTCAAGCTGCGCAGGGCCGATGCCGGATTGTCGCAGGCTGATCTCGCCGCGCGGCTCGGTCTCAAATATTATACGTTCATCTCACAGGTCGAGAACGGGTTCAGCCGCGTTCCAACTGAAATCATGGGCGCATGGGCCAGCGAGCTGGGTCTTGAACAGGCGGCGTTCGCTAGGCATCTATTACTGTACTACGAGCCGGAATTGCACCGGCTGCTGTTCGGAGCGGAAAGCAAATGAGCGTGGTTGCGTTCGAGCGCACACAGGAAACCGGCATCTGGAGCGAACGGGAACTCAATACAATCTGCGCGGCATTGCAGGCTGCGCTCGCGCCGTCGACCGGCCGCGAATGGGAAACCGGCACCACCGAAAAAGGCGATGCCCAGTTCTATCTGTTGGGTCCGCTTCCGGATCAGGCCTGCGAGCTGTGTGTGTCCCGGATCGGGGCGCGCTATATCCTGGAAGACGGATCGGGCCGGCTGCTGTTCGAGCATCGAAACCTCGATATCGTCGCGCTGCATGCGAGGGCGGCGGTCCCGTCCACGTCGTGGCTGATGGTCAAGGCGATCACGCTGTGGTGTGCGATTCGGAGCGCCTTTCACGAAAAACTCGAGCCGATGATCGCGGAGACCGAAGAGCTGCTGGTGCAGCTCGCGCCGCAGCTGGCAGCGTTCGCCTGATCGCCTCGTCAAAAATCATCACGCCAATTTGAAAGTGTTCATGAACGCGAAATCTGCGACATCCCGCGCCAGCAAGACGTCCCGCAAAACCGCAATCAGCAAGGGAACTGCCGTCCGCAAGGCCACCGCAGCCAAATCGAAGACCGGCAAACTGCCGGAATGGAATCTGGCCGACCTCTATTCCGGCATCGACGCCCCCGAAGTCGCGCGTGACTTGCAGGAGATGGATGCCGAATGCATCGCGTTCGAGACGGACTACAAAGGCAAACTGGCCGAAAACGTTGCAAAGGATAGTGGCGGGCAGTGGCTCGCCGCAGCGGTCAAGCGCTACGAGGCGATCGACGACCTCGCCGGCCGCCTTGGCTCCTATGCCGGCCTTGTCCACGCCGGCGACAGCGTCGATCCCGCGATCACGAAATTCTACGGCGACGTTTCGGAGCGGCTAACGGCCGCATCGGTGCATCTGCTGTTCTTCGGGCTTGAACTCAACCGCGTGGACGACGCCGTGATCGAGCGCGCGCTGCTGACGCCCGAACTCGCCTACTATCGCCCGTGGATCGAGGATCTGCGCAAGGACAAGCCGTACCAGCTCGAGGATCGCGTCGAGCAGTTGTTTCACGAAAAATCCCAGAGCGGCTATGCCGCCTGGAACCGGCTGTTCGACCAGACCATCTCCGGCCTGCGCTTCAAGGTCGGTGGCAAAGAACTGGCGATCGAGCCGACGCTCAATTTCCTGCAGGACCGCGCGCCGGAAAAGCGCAAGGCCGCGGGGCAGGCGCTGGCGAAAACCTTCAAGGAGAATGAGCGGACCTTTGCGCTCGTCACCAACACGCTCGCCAAGGACAAGGAGATTTCCGATCGCTGGCGTGGCTTTGCGGATGTCGCGGATTCCCGGCATCTCAACAACCGCGTCGAGCGCGAGGTGGTCGATGCGCTGGTCGGATCGGTCAGGTCGGCCTATCCGCGGCTGTCGCATCGTTATTACGCGCTCAAGGCCGGCTGGTTCAAAAAGAAGAAGCTGGCGCATTGGGATCGCAACGCGCCGCTGCCGTTCGCGGCGACCGGCACGATCGCCTGGCCCGAGGCCCGCAACATGGTGCTGACGGCCTATCGCGGCTTCTCGGTCGAGATGGCCGATATCGCCGAGCGTTTCTTCACCGACCGCTGGATCGACGCGCCGGTGCGGCCGGGCAAGGCGCCCGGTGCGTTCTCGCATCCGACCACGCCGTCGGCGCATCCCTATGTGCTGATGAACTATCAGGGCAGGCCGCGCGACGTGATGACGCTGGCGCATGAACTCGGCCACGGCGTGCACCAGGTGCTGGCGGCCAAAAATGGAGCGCTGATGGCGCCGACGCCGCTGACGCTCGCCGAAACCGCCAGCGTGTTCGGCGAAATGCTGACCTTCAAGCGGCTGTTGGGACAGACCAAGAATGCGAAACAGCGTCAGGCGCTGCTCGCCGGCAAGGTCGAGGACATGATCAACACCGTGGTGCGGCAGGTCGCGTTCTATTCGTTCGAGCGCGCCATCCACACCGAGCGCAAGAACGGCGAATTGACCGCCCAGCGCATCGGCGAGATCTGGCTCAGCGTGCAGGGCGAAAGCCTCGGGCCGGCCATCGACATCCGTCCGGGCTACGAGAATTTCTGGATGTACATCCCGCACTTCATCCATTCGCCGTTCTACGTTTACGCCTATGCGTTCGGCGATTGCCTGGTGAACTCGCTTTATGCGGTCTACGAGAACGCCTCCGACGGCTTTGCCGAGCGCTACCTTGCGATGCTCGCGGCCGGCGGCACCAAGCATTATTCCGAACTGCTGAAGCCGTTCGGGCTCGATGCCAAGGATCCCAAGTTCTGGGACGGCGGGCTGTCGGTCATCGCCGGCATGATCGACGAACTGGAAACGATGGGCTGACGCACACGCCGCGGCGACAAGCTTCGGCCGTCGTCGCATCCCATCATGACGGCGACTTCAGGAGTGGAGCGCTCATGGTCGACACGCCGACACGACGCGCAGTGCTTGGAGCGGGCGCCCTCGTGGCCGGTTCGCTGTTCGGGATCGAAAGCGGTGTTGCCCAGGCGCCGCTTCCGCCCACGCCCGCCTGCCACGACGGCGAGGCGGCAACGCTGGCGCAGACCGAAGGGCCGTATTTCAAGCCGTCCTCGCCCGAGCGGGTCGAACTGTTTGAAGAGGGGATGGCGGGGCAGCCGATCGAACTGGTCGGGTTTGTCCTTTCCCGCGACTGCAAGCCGGTCTCTGGCGCTTTGCTGGATTTCTGGCAGGCCGACGGCAGGGGCCAGTATGACAATTCCGGCTTCCGGCTGCGCGGTCATCAGTTTACCGATGCGGAAGGGCGCTATCGATTGCGCAGCGTCGTGCCCGGCGTTTATCCCGGCCGCACCCGCCACATCCATGTGAAGGTGCAGCCGCTCGGCGGCCGCGTGCTGACCACCCAGCTCTATTTTCCCGGCGAATCGCAGAACCGCTCCGACGGCCTGTTCCGCAAGGCGTTGCTGGTGCGCACCGCCAAGAACGCCGGATGGCTCGCCGGGCGGTTCGATTTCGTGGTCGGCTAGGCGCTTTAGCGCCGCGCAGGCATTTTCGGTAAAACATTTGTTGAACAGGCGGGCACGCCGTGTTATACGTTCCGTACAACGGAGCTGGTACTATGACCAAGACCCCTCGCGGCATGAACGAAGCCCCTCGTGAGTACAAGATCGAGGATACCGCGCTTCAAATTCGGAAGATTGGCAATTCGGTCGGCGTGATCCTGCCGAAAGAGCTCCTTGCCCGGCTGAATCTCAAGGAGGGCGACAAGTTCTATCCGGTCGAGCAACCGGATGGCAGCCTGCGTCTTTCGCCGTTCAACCCCAAGCATGCGCGGACGATGGAAATCGCCCGCCAGATCATGCACGAATACCGCGATACGTTTGCCGCGCTTGCAAAATGAGTGAGCCAATCTGGCTCGATGTCGACGAAGTCATCGACATGCATGCCGGGCAACTAGCGATATTTGGCGGACCAGAAGGCCTCCGGGATCACGGCCTTCTGGAGTCGGCGGTTATGCGGCCGGTCAATCAATGGGCTTATGGACAGACTGATATGGCCGCGCTCGCCGCAGCCTATGCGTTCGGTCTTGCCCGGAACCACGCCTTTGTGGACGGCAACAAGCGCACCGCATTCCACGCCATGATGGTGTTTTTGCGGGTCAACGACATCCCGTTCGCGCCCGATCCGGCGCACGCGACGGCCATCATCCTGTCCCTGGCCGCGGGCGAGGTCAGCGAGGAAAGCCTGACCCGCTGGATCCGGGATAATTGGCCTTCCGAATGACCCGATAGGCTTTGTCCCGTTGCCCTGCTGGCGGCTTTGCGGTAATTGCACGCCAGATCGTGGATTGACTGGGGATACCGATGGCAGACCATAGCGAAGTGGCCTACACGACCGCTGACGGCAACGATTATCCGGCCCATGAGCAGACCTATGAAGGGTTCATCATGCTGGTCAAATACGGCACCGTGGCCGTCGTCGTGATCGTCGCCCTGATGGGCTACTTCCTGACCTGATGCGTCGCCGGCTGTACCGCCCGGGCGGCGGTGACCAGAAAAATTTGCACGTTGCCCGGTCATGAAACCGGTATCCAACTAAGCGGAAATAACGCTAGTTTGCTTGCGCGCGCGCCCTCGCGCCGCCGGAGGCCCCATGAAGATTGCCGTTGCCAAGGAAATCGATCCGTCCGAACCGCGGGTGGCTGCTTCTCCCGACACCGTGAAGAAGTTCAAGGCGATTGGTGCTGAAGTGGTGGTGGAGCCGGGAGCAGGCATCAAGTCGGGCCTGCCGGATTCCGAATATATCGCGGCCGGCGCCACCATCAGTGCGGACGCGCTGAAGGATGCCGACATCATCATCAAGGTGAAGCGGCCGGAGGCCTCTGAACTCGGCCAATACAAGCGCGGCGCCCTGGTCATCGCCATTATGGACCCCTACGGCAATGAGGCGGCGCTCAAGACCATCGCCGACTCCGGCGTGTCTGCCTTCGCGATGGAATTGATGCCGCGCATCACCCGCGCGCAGGTGATGGACGTGTTGTCCTCGCAGGCCAACCTCGCCGGCTACCGCGCGGTGATCGAGGCCGCTGAGGCGTTCGGCCGTGCTTTCCCCATGATGATGACCGCAGCGGGCACGGTTCCCGCGGCAAAAGTGTTCGTGATGGGCGTCGGCGTTGCCGGCCTGCAGGCGATCGCGACCGCGCGCCGGCTTGGCGCCGTCGTCACCGCGACCGACGTGCGGCCCGCCACCAAGGAGCAGGTCGAAAGTCTCGGCGCCAAATTCCTCGCTGTCGAGGATGAGGAGTTCAAGAACGCACAGACCGCCGGCGGCTATGCCAAGGAAATGTCGAAAGAGTATCAGGCCAAGCAGGCCGCCCTGACCGCCGAGCACATCAAGAAGCAGGACATTATCATCACGACCGCGCTGATCCCGGGCCGCCCGGCGCCGAAGCTTGTCAGCGCCGACATGGTCAAGTCGATGAAGCCCGGCTCGGTCCTGATCGATCTGGCGATTGAGCGCGGCGGCAATGTCGAGGGCGCCAGACCGGGCGAAGTCGTCGATGCCGATGGCGTCAAGATCGTCGGCTACACCAATGTCGCGGGCCGTGTCGCGCAGTCCGCCTCGAGCCTGTACGCCCGCAACCTGTTTTCCTTCATCGAGACCATGATCGACAAGCCGAACAAGGCGCTCGCGGTCAATTGGGAAGACGAACTGGTGAAGGCCACCGCGCTGACCAGAGACGGCGCCGTCATCCATCCGAACTTCCAGCCTAAATAGCCAGCCTAGGAGAGCCGCCATGGATCATATTGCACAGGCCGTCGATCCCTTCGTGTTCCGGCTGTCGATCTTCGTCCTTGCCGTTTTCGTCGGCTACTTCGTGGTCTGGTCGGTGACCCCCGCGCTGCATACGCCGCTGATGTCGGTGACGAATGCGATCTCGTCGGTGATCGTGGTCGGCGCGCTGCTCGCGGTCGGCGTTCCCATGATCTCGAGCGGCAGCGGCTGGGCGCGCGGCTTCGGCTTCATCGCGCTGATCTTCGCTTGCGTAAATATCTTCGGCGGCTTCCTTGTCACCCAGCGCATGCTGGCGATGTACAAGAAGAAGGTAAAGTGAGCGGCGTGCACCTCGGGGTGGCGAAGACAATAGGGGACCTGAGATGAACGCCAATCTGGCTGCAGTATTGTATCTCGTGGCGGGTGTGCTGTTCATCCTGTCACTGCGCGGCTTGTCCAGTCCGGCATCGTCCCGCCAGGGCAATCTGTTCGGCATGGTCGGCATGGCGATCGCGGTCGCGACCACGCTCGCCAGTCATCCGCCGGCGGACGGCCTCGCCTGGGTGCTGGTGATCCTTGGCATCGCCATCGGCGGTGGCATCGGTGCGGTGATCGCGCGGCGGGTGCCGATGACCTCGATGCCGGAACTGGTCGCCGCCTTCCACTCGCTGGTCGGTATGGCCGCGGTGCTGGTGGCCGCCGGCGCGTTCTACGCGCCCGAAGCGTTCGACATCGGCAAGCCCGGGCAGATTCACGCCGCGAGCCTGATCGAAATGTCGCTCGGCGTCGCGATCGGCGCGCTGACCTTCACCGGCTCCGTGATCGCGTTCCTGAAGCTTTCCGGCCGCATGAGCGGCGCGCCGATCATCCTGCCGGCGCGCCACATCATCAACATCGCGCTGGGTCTGGCGCTGGTGTTCTTCATCTTCGGTCTGGTGCGGTCCGGCAGCGCGCTCGACTTCTGGCTGATCACGATCATCGCGCTGGTGCTCGGCGCGCTCCTGATCATCCCGATCGGCGGGGCCGATATGCCGGTCGTGATCTCGATGCTGAACTCCTATTCCGGCTGGGCCGCCGCCGGCATCGGCTTCACGCTCGGCAATTCCGCGCTGATCATCACCGGCGCGCTGGTCGGCTCTTCGGGCGCGATCCTGTCCTACATCATGTGCCATGCGATGAACCGCTCCTTCATCTCGGTCATTCTCGGCGGCTTTGGCGGCGAGACCGTCGCAGCCGGCGGCGGCGGTGGCGAGCAGAAGCCTGCCAAACTCGGCTCGGCCGACGACGCGGCCTTCATCATGAAGAACGCGCAGAAGGTGATCATCGTGCCCGGCTACGGCATGGCCGTGGCGCAGGCCCAGCATGCGCTGCGCGAAATGGGCGACCTCCTGAAGAAGGAGGGCGTCGAGGTGAAGTACGCCATTCATCCGGTCGCGGGCCGCATGCCCGGCCACATGAACGTGCTGCTCGCCGAAGCCAACGTGCCCTATGACGAGGTGTTCGAACTCGAGGACATCAACTCCGAATTCGCCCAGGCCGACATCGCCTTCGTGATCGGCGCCAACGACGTCACCAATCCGGCGGCCGAGGACGACAAGACCTCGCCGATCTACGGCATGCCGGTGCTGCAGGTCTGGAAGGCCGGAACCGTGATGTTCATCAAGCGCTCGCTGGCGTCGGGCTATGCCGGCATCGACAATCCCTTGTTCTATCGCGACAACACCATGATGCTGCTCGGCGACGCCAAGAAGGTGACCGAGAACATCGTCAAGGGGATGTAACCCGCTCACGGGAAGTCATGACCGTCCTGAAATGGCTGCTGATTGTCGTTTCGGTCGGGTATGCCTGCGGGCTTGCCGCGCTGTTCTTCTTGCAGCGCTCGTTCCTGTTTCCGATTCCCACGGCGGAGCGCACGTCGCCGCAGGTGGCCGGTTTTCCGGAAGCCGAAGAGCATGTGCTGGCCACCGCGGACGTTGAAAAGATCATTGTCTGGCATGTTCCGGCCAGGCCCGGTCGTCCCGTCATTCTCTATTTCCACGGCAACGGCGATTTCCTCGCCGGCTTCTTCGGCCGCTTTCGCGAGTTGATCGCCGATGGCACCGGTGTCGTCGCGATGTCCTATCGCGGCTATGCCGGCTCCAGCGGGAAGCCGAGCGAGCGCGGATTGCTGCAGGATGCGGCTGCGGCCTATGCCTTCACGACGGCGCGATACAGCGCGGACAGGATCGTGGCCTGGGGCTTTTCGCTCGGCACCGGCGTCGCGGTGGCGCTGGCGGCGGAACAGCCGATTGGCAAGATCATTCTGGAGGCGCCCTATACATCGCTTGCCGACGTTGGCGCTGCCGCATTTCCGATCTTCCCCGTTCGTTGGGCGATGAAAGATCCATTCCATTCCGACCGGCGCATCGCCGGGGTGAAGGCCCCGATGCTGATCCTGCACGGCGCGCGAGATGCCACCATCTCGATCCGATTTGGCGAGCGCCTGTTCGCGCTCGCGCATGAGCCCAAGACGTTCGTCAGGTTCCCCGACGGTGGCCACAACGATCTCGACGCTTACGGCGCGACGGCAGCAGCGCGAAAATTCATCAACGCCGCAAAAGGCTGACTGCGGCGATCGTTTACTGCATAGTCGGACCGTAATCATTTCGAGGATTCTGACCGCATGAGCGCGCACGGCCCGATGCCGAAATCGTCGTGGATTTTCCCCGCATTGGCGGTAGCGCTGTTCGTGGTCGCCACCGCGCTCGGGCTGACCTTCACACCGACGGCCGGCGGTTTGCTGTTCGCGGCGCTGCTGCTGGCGATCCTGTTCGGCACGGTGTTTGCCGCCGTGCATCACGCCGAGGTGATCGCGGAACGGATCGGCGAGCCCTACGGCACGCTGTTATTGACGCTGGCAGTCACCATCATCGAGGTCGCGCTGATCGCGACCATCATGCTCGGCGACAAACCGGTGCCGGCGCTGGCGCGGGACACGGTGTTCGCGGTTGTCATGATCGTGTGCAACGGCCTGGTCGGCCTTTGTATCTTCATCGGCGGGCTGCGCTATCGCGAGCAGGATTTTCAGGTCTCCGGCGCCAATCTGTATCTCAGCGTGCTGTTCGTGATGGCGACCATCACGCTGATCATGCCCAACTACACGCTGACGGCGCCGGGACCGATCTATTCGGCGGCCCAGCTCGGCTTTGTCAGCGTCGTCACGCTCATTCTCTATTGTGTGTTTCTCTATACCCAGACCATCCGGCATCGCGACTATTTTATCAACGATGCCACGGGCGACGCGGGCGACGGGGCGCTGCTGTCGAACCGGATGCTGGCGTTGAGCATTGCGCTGCTGCTGCTCGCGCTGCTGGCGGTGGTGCTGTTGGCCAAGAAATTCTCAGTTGTGGTCGATTTAACCATCGCCCGTGTCGGCGCGCCGCCGGCTTTCGCGGGCGTGCTGGTGGCGTTGTTGATCCTGCTGCCGGAAAGCGTCGCCGCCATTTCTGCCGCCCGCAAGAACGACCTGCAGAAGAGCATCAATCTCGCGCTCGGCTCGTCGCTTGCGACCATCGGGCTGACGATCCCCGCCGTCGCCGTCGCCGCTTACGCGCTCGACAAGCAATTGGTGCTCGGCCTCAACACGCAGGAGATGGTGCTCTTGGTGCTGACCTTCGTCCTCAGCATGCTCACCTTCGGCACCGGACGCACCAACATCCTGTTCGGGCTGGTCCACATGGTGGTGTTCGCCGTATTCCTGTTCATGGTATTCGTGCCGTAGTTCCCTTGTCGTTCCCTGGAGTTCATCCAAAATGCTCAGCGCCACGTCAGACGTTCAGGTCGACACCCCGGAAGTTCGCGTCACCGAGTGGCGGCTGGCGCCGGGCAGCGCTACCGGCCACCACACCCATGGGATGGATTATGTGATCGTGCCGGTGACATCGGGCGAAATGACCATCGTGGCGCCGAACGGCGAACGCTCGAAGGCGCAGCTCGCCGTCGGTAAATCCTATTTCCGAAAGGCGGGCGTCGAGCACGACGTGCTCAACGAAACGGCAACCGAGATCGTGTTCCTGGAGGTCGAACTGAAGCCCTGACCGTCCGTTATCGGCAGCGCCGCAACCGACCCATTTCGGCCGCAGGTGCTGACAAGCCGTTAATTGTGCGGCTCCCGGAACGTGCCGCAACAAGGGCCCCGCGTCGCCCTAGGGCGGTAGAAACGGAACTCATGAGGATCTGCACAATTGCCACCGATCCGTCGCAGTTGATCCCTCAATATGCCCAGAAGTTCCAGCATCAAACTTGCCGCGGGGAGTGGCCGGCATGCTGAAGAAGTATATTTCGAAATTCACGATCGACATCCTGCCTTCGGTGGCAGCGACCGTCATCGGGGCTTACATCGTCAATCATTACATCGTCACCAGGCCGGGCACGGATGCCCCTGTCGCCGCCGCCGTATCGGCTGCCGACCCCAAAGCTCCAGCCAAGGCCGCTGAAACCGGCAACCCGCCGACGGCGGGCGTCAGGGCCAAGGGCATTTCCGAAAAAGCCCTCCTCGAGAAGACCGCGGCCGAACGGCCGGCGGTGGTCGAGAAGGTTGAAGCCAAAGCGGATGTGAAGGCGGACGTGAAGCCTGAAGTAAAGGCTGACGCGAAGTCCGCCGATGCGCCGGCCGAGACCGCGAGCGTTCCGGCCGAGCCACGCGCCACCCGCGCCGCGCCGCGCGAACGCGAAAAGGAAAAGATCAGGGTCGTGCTGCCGTCACCGGTGCAGCCCGTGGCGCCGGCCGTCGCGGCCGCGCCGCCGGCGCCTGTTGCCGCGCCGCCGGTCGAAACCGCTGTTGTGCCGGATGACCGCCGCGACGCCAACGACCTCGCGCGCGCTGCAATCGAGCGTCTGCGGGTCAACAATGATGGTTCGCCGCGTGCACCCGAAGTGGTGCGCACGCCCGAAGCTCAGCGAGTAGAGACCCCGCGGATCGAGACGCCACGAAGCGAAACGCCGCGGGTCGCAACCGCGCCGGCGCTTCGCCCGCTGCCGCCGCCGATCTCGGTCTCGACGCCTTCAGGCGGGGAGATCTTCGATCAGGGCAGGCCGCCTTACGCAGCCAATACGTCTGTCGATCCGCGCCGTCCGACGCCGCCGGCCGAAATTCCGGTCTCGCGTCCGCTCGATTTGCGGGCCGATGTGCCGGAGCCGTCGGTGCGCGAGCGTACCACGGCCGTAGCCGAGGACGTGCTGTCGGCGGCGAAGTCGGTGTTTCACGCCGTCCTGCCGAAATAATCCATAGATCGTGTCTTCTCGTGCCCCGGACGCAGGCATCGCCGCGACCGGGGCCTCTACTTTGCATGGGGTTGTTTTCGCGATTTTGCGTCGAGAGCCGCGTTCCGATTGAATCGGATCGGGGTTCTGGATTCCTGATTTGACGCGTTTTCTCGACGCGAACCGGTATCCACCCCCGGATCAAGTCCGAGGGCATGCTTCTCGGGAAAACGCGCTACCCGCCCGTGCGGGCCAGGCCGCTGCGTGCGGCTTCGTCCTTGGGGCGGATTGCAATGGCGCGGCCATAGGAAGCGGCCGCCTTGGCCTTGTCGCCGAGCCGTTCATAGGCCTGCCCGCGGGCTGACCACGCCGGTGCGCTATTGGGATCGGCCTGCACCGCCTCGTCGAGGTCGGCGGCCGCTTCCTTGGCCTTGTCGATCGCAAGATAGCTTGTTGCGCGGCCGAGCAACGGTTCGACCTTTTGCGGCGTCAGGCCGTTGGCGGCGGTGAAATCCTCGATCGCTTGCTGGTACTGTTTCTCGCCTTGATAGATCAGCCCGCGGCCGTAGAGCGCTTGGACGTTGTACGGATCGAGAGCGAGGGCGCGATCGAATTCCGCCAACGCCTCTTCGTTCTTGCCGGACTTGGCCAGCACCTGGCCGCGGCTGGCATAGCCTTGCGAGTCGCTGACGCTGCGCGCGCTGATATTGTCGGTCGGTTTCTGCGCCACGGGCTGCGGCTTTGGGCTGTCCGCGCCCCACGATCCCAGATCGAACGAGCAGCCGCCAAGCGGCATCGTCAGCAGCGCGACAAGTACGACCGTACGGCGTACGCCACGAGAAAACGAACAGGAGGCCGGAATGGCCATATGGCGGAATGCTCGCGCGTTCATGGCGCATAGGTAGCCCGGCACGCCGCAAAATGCATCGGTCAAAATAGCCGCAACCGGCGGACCGAACCCGTCAGGCCCTCGGACCGACAAACAAAAAACCCAAAGAAAAAAACCAAAGAAAAAAGCGCAGGCCGGGGCCCGCGCTTTCCAATTCAAATCTGCTCGGTCGTTCAGCGCGGTCCGCGCGGACCTGCACCCGGGCCGCCACGACCGCCACCGGGACCACCACGGTCGCCACCGGGGCCAGCACCGAACACCGGCTTCGGCTTCATCGGCAGCAAGCCTTCGCGCTGCAGCTTCTTGCGAGCCAGCTTGCGCGCGCGGCGCACGGCTTCGGCCTTTTCACGGGCCTTCTTCTCGGAGGGCTTTTCGTAATGGCCGCGGAGTTTCATCTCGCGGAAAATACCCTCGCGCTGCATCTTCTTCTTCAGCGCCTTGAGGGCTTGATCGACATTGTTATCGCGGACGAGAACCTGCACGCGGCATCCTCTTTCAATTGATCGGATAGGAATTCTGGTAAAGCTAACGAGCTGGCGAAAGGCCTAGCCCTTAACCTGAACGCGGGCATTTACCAGACAAAACCTGGGATGTCCACCTGTGAAGCGAACAGCCGGACCAAGTTAAGCCATGAAATGCGGCAAATCTGACGCTGTTCGGCCCTGATTTGGGAAGTTATGTGCCCAGACCGAGGCTGTTCCCGGAGTTTTTGAGCAACCCGGCAGCAACAATCTGGGGAGACAACCATGGATACGAAGAAATATGCCGCCGAGGCCATCGGCACGTTCTGGCTGACATTTGCGGGATGCGGCAGCGCCGTCATCGCCGCCGCCTTTCCGCAGGTGGGTATCGGACTGGTCGGGGTGTCCTTTGCGTTCGGACTGAGCGTCGTCACCATGGCCTATGCGATCGGCCATGTATCCGGCTGCCATCTCAATCCGGCCGTCACGGTGGGGCTTGCCGCAGGCGGGCGCTTTCCAACCGGGCAAATCGCGCCCTACATCATCGCGCAGGTGATCGGCGCCGTTGCGGCGGCGGCGCTGCTTTATGTGATCGCGAGCGGCGCTGCCGGTTTCGACGTCACCAAGGGTTTTGCGTCGAATGGCTATGACGCGCATTCGCCTGGCAAGTACAGCATGGTTGTCTGCTTCATCACCGAGGTGGTGATGACCATGATGTTCCTGTTCATCATCATGGGCGCGACCCATGGCAAAGCGCCGGCGGGCTTTGCACCGCTGGCGATCGGATTGGCTCTGGTGATGATCCACCTCGTCAGCATTCCCGTCACCAACACCTCGGTGAATCCGGCGCGCAGCACCGGGCCTGCGCTGTTCGTCGGCGGATGGGCGCTGGCGCAGCTCTGGCTGTTCTGGGTGGCGCCGCTGATCGGCGGCGTGCTGGGCGGGGTGATCTATCGCTGGCTCAGCGAGGAGCCCTCCGGCGTCGTCGAGGGCCGCAAGTCGGCCTAGCGCGAGGCCGCCTAGCGCAAGCCTGCGTGATGCGGGCTTGCTGCTATTTCTTGCGCGGCGACACTTCGGTGACGTGACCCATCTTGCGGCCCGGCTTCGGCGCGCCCTTGCCGTAAAGGTGCACGGTGGCGCCGGGAACCGTCAGCCACTGCTCGTAGCCGAGGATGTCGTCGCCAATCAGGTTCGTCATGGTTACCTCGCCATGACGAACCGGTTTGCCGAGCGGCCAGCCGGCGATGGCGCGGATGTGCTGCTCGAACTGCGAGATCGAGGCGCCGTCCAGCGTCCAGTGTCCGGAATTATGCACCCGCGGCGCGATCTCGTTGACCAGCACTTTCGGCCCGCCATTTTCCGCTACCACGAACATTTCGACCGCGAGCACGCCGACATAGTTCAGCGCGGTTGCGATCTGCTCGGCGACGCCGCGAGCCTGCGCCGCCAGCGCATCCGATATCTGCGCCGGCGCGCGCGAGATTTTCAGGATGTGGTCGCGGTGCTCGTTTTCGGTGACATCGAAACTCTCGACCTGGCCGTCGACCGAGCGCGCAGCGATCACCGAGATCTCGCGTTCGAACGGAATGAAGGCCTCGAGGATCGCCGATTTGGTACCGAGGTCCTCCCAGACCCGGGTGAGATCGTCGCCATCGCGGATGATCGCCTGGCCCTTGCCGTCATAGCCGAAGCGGCGGGTCTTGATCACGGCGGGCAGGCCGATCTTCTTGATCGCCGCCCGCAGGGTTTCCACCGACGACACGTCGGCATAGTCGGCGGTGCCGATACCGAGGCGCTTCACAAAATCCTTTTCGACCAGCCGGTCCTGCGTGGTCTCGAGGATCTTCTGGGCCGGCAGCACCGGACGGCGCGCCGCCAGCACCATGGCGGTGGCGGCCGGCACATTCTCGAATTCATAGGTGATGACGTTGACGTCGTTGGCGAACAGTTCGAGCGCCTCGACATCGGCATATTCCGCGCAGGTGGCGTTCAGCACCACGTCGAAGGCCGGCGAATCCGGATCCGGTGAAAACACCTGGCAGCGGAGGCCGAGGCGCGCCGCGGCCATCGCCAGCATCCGGCCCAATTGCCCGCCGCCGAGAATTCCGATGGTGTCGCCGGGCTTCAGCTTCACATTGTTGGAAGCCGTCACGCCAAGCCCTCCGGCCGCTCTTTGACCGCATCGGTCTGCTGCTTGCGCCAGGCGGCCAGGCGCGTCGCCAGCGCCGGATCGTGCAACGCCAATACGCTGGCGGCGAGCAGGGCGGCGTTGATCGCGCCGGCCTTGCCGATCGCAAGGGTGCCGACGGGGACGCCCGCGGGCATCTGCACGATCGAATAGAGCGAATCGAGGCCGGACAGCGCCTTGGATTCGACGGGAACGCCGAACACCGGGAGTTCGGTCAGCGCCGCCGCCATGCCCGGCAGATGCGCCGCACCCCCGGCACCGGCGATAATGATCTTGAAGCCGGCCGCCTTGGCGCCCTTGGCGAAAGCAAACAGCCGGTCGGGGGTGCGATGGGCCGAGACGATGCGTTTTTCGCAGTCGACCCCGAGCGCCGCCAGCGTGTCGGCGGCGTGGCGCATGGTCTCCCAGTCCGACTGGCTTCCCATAATGATGGCGATCGGTGCGGTCATCTCGTCAATTCTATTGGGGAATCCAGAAACATAGGCCGATTATAGGGGCGGCCCGGGCGTCATCCAAGGCATGGCAAGGGATTAGGAATGGACTATCCTGTCTTGGTGAATCCGGGCAAGCCTTCATACGCATGCCTGCACAGGGAAGGTCATGAAGAAGAAAACCAGGGCAGCGGCTGCGGGAACCGCAAAACGCCCGAAAACGGCCCCGGCAGGACGAAAACCCGCGCCGCGCGGGATCCGCAAGTCCGCAAGCCCGTCCCCGGCTCCGTCCGTTGACCCCAAATCGACGATCCGCCGGCTCAAGACGCAATTGGCGCGGGCTCGGGCTCGTATCGAGGAGCTGCAGGCCTCGGCCGATACCGATTTTCTGCTGGATATTCCGAACCGGCGCGGTTTTGAGCGCGAATTGCACCGCGCGATCGCCTTCATCAAGCGTTACCACGCGAGCGGTGCCCTGATCGTGCTCGACGTCGATCGCCTGAAGCCGATCAACGACGCTTTCGGTCATGCCGCCGGCGACGAGGTGCTCAAGGCCATCGTGAAGACGCTGCTGGCTCACGTGCGCGCATCTGACGTGATCGGCCGGCTCGGCGGCGACGAGTTCGCGCTGCTATTGTGGAATCTCAGCGAAACCGATGCCAGGGCCAAGGCGGCGTTGCTGGAGGGGGCGATCGATCGCCTCACCTTTGTGTTTGGTGGCAGCACCGTTACTGCGGGCGCCTCCGCCGGCGTCGCGATCCTCGGTCCTCACGCGGAATTGGGCCGCACGCTGGAAGAGGCCGATAGCGCTATGTACATCCGCAAGGCGCTGCGGCGGCATGAGGCCGATTTGTAGGGTGGGCAAAGCCAACGGGTCGCGCGAATGCGCGCCCGATGACAGACTCCGCGTGCCCACCATCTTGTTTCGCGAATTAATTTGGTGGGCTCGGCGCAGTGCGCCTTTGCCCACCCCACGATCGCTCGCTAACGGTCAAAGCCCGCTCAAATCTTCCGGCACGTTGCCGAACTTCCGCAGCAATTGCGCGTCGCCGAATTCGCCGATCATGGGATCGCCGCTGCGGCTGAACGCGACTGCGCCGATGCTGCCGGGGGCTCGCGACAGGATCTCGGCGCGGCGCAGCGCGGTGGTCGGACTCTGGCACTCCTCGGCAGCGCCAGCGACCGGCGAGCCGTCATCGTCCTGCAGGAATGGCAATGCAACGTAATAGGTGACATCGGCCATCATCGTCGCTCCGGTTTCGCTGCTCAGGCAGCGGTGCTGCTGGTGCGCAAGGATTGGGTCGGCACGCAGCCGGCGGATATCGCCGCCTTCAATTCCTCCAGCTCGGCTTCCAGATATTCGTTGGCCATGATCAGCGCCTTGATGGTCGAGCGCAGATTGCCGTCGCACATCGCGATCGCCTGATCGCAGGCTTGCTCGTAGCGGCTGTTGTCGGACAGGGACGGTGGTGCGGACATGGCGGAACTCCCTTTGCTGGCGGCAGGGAAGTATGTTCCTCTTTTGTTCTTTTGGAGTCAAGCCAAGAACGTGCGCGAAAATTCGTTTTCCCGCGCTCAACCGGCTGCCGGCGACGCGATCGAGATGCTGAAAATTCGTCGCAACCGCGGCGCCTTGTGGATGTCGGGGAAAAGGGGATCGGCGCAGGCAGGCGGTCTTTTGGCTATAGCCCCACCGTTCCGAAAAAAACTCGCACCGGCCGGGCGAACCGATCGGCGACAGCCAGGTTGCGGCTGCTCATCGGGGGGCGGCTTGTCCGCTGCGGCATCCGGCGCCGGCGTGATCAGCCTGCGATCAGGCAATGATATCAGGCGTGATCTGGTCTTCGATGAAGGCGATGCGGTCGCGCAATTGCAGTTTGCGCTTCTTCAGCCGCTGCAGCCGCAGCAGATCCGGCGCCGGCGACTGATGCAGCGCGTCGATCGCCGCATCGAGATCGCGATGCTCCTGCTGCAGCCGGGCAAGCTCGTTTTCGAGCTCGCGCTCATCTTCGTTGGTCATGGCGTACGCTTACTGCAAAAGCACGATGAGGTTGTAGACGGCTTGCGAAGCCGCCAGCGAAATATCGTCCCTGCGGGCCCGGTCCGCAAGCTGACCCGGTTCCATAGTCACGATTGGTTACAGATAAATCCGAAAAAATGAGAGGCCCGATTCTGGATAGCCATCGACAGATTCGGCGGCTGGTGTACACTCCTTCGTCCGGATCGAATCTGAGGTTTCACCCACCGAGGAGATTTCGTATGGCTCTACAGGCGCATCTTGTTGAACTTGAACGTAAACACAAGATCCTCGAAAACGAATTGCACGAAGCGCTCGTGCACCTTTCCACAGACGACCTGCACATTGTCGAGTTGAAGCGTCGCAAGTTGATGGTCAAGGACGAGATCGAGCGGTTGAAACAAACCGCCAGCGATACGGTCCACTAAACCGGTCTCCAGCAGAATAGCGAAACGTAATTCACCGTCGGATGGGCGCTGATGCGCTCATCCGTATAGGTTGTATTGCGAAATTATCTTGTATTTATCGCTTACTGCTCTGCCAGTTCACCAACATGATCAGCGATCGCCAGGGACGACGTCAGTCCCGGCGATTCGATGCCGAACAGGTTGATCAGTCCAGTGACGCCGTGCGCGCGCGGTCCCTGGATCAGGAAATCCTGCGTGGCAACCGCAGGTGGCACGATCTTCGGCCGGATTCCGGAATAGCTCGGCATCAGCGCCCCGTCCGGCAGCGCCGGCCAATAGCGCCGGATCGCGGGATAGAACCTGTCGGCACGGGCCGGGTCGACGGCGTAGTCGATGCTCTCGACCCACTCCACGTCCGGACCGAAGCGCGCCTGTCCGGCCATGTCGAGGGTGAGGTGCACGCCAAGCCCGCCGGGCTCCGGCACCGGATATATCAGCCGTGAAAACGGCGCCCGCGCGCTGCAGCTGAAATAATTGCCCTTGGCGAGATACGCCGGCGGTATCAGCTCGATCGGCATGCCCTCGATGCTGCGCGCGACTGAAGGCGCGCCCAATCCCGCTGCGTTGATCAACAGATTGCATTCCAGAACCATCGGCGCATCGCCGCCCGTCTCGATTTCAATCCTGCTCGCGTTTGCCCGGGCGCGCAGCAGCGGCGTGTAAAACGCGTAGGCGGCACCAGCTTCCTCGGCATCGCCCATCAGCGCCAGCATGTAGGCGTGGCTGTCGATGATGCCGGTCGACGGCGAAAGCAGGGCCGCGTCGCAATTAAGCGCCGGCTCGAGTGCGCGCGCCGCTTCGCCGGTCAGAAGCTGCATGTCGTCGACGCCATTGGCTTCGGCATGGGCGCGGATCGATTGCAGCTTTTCGGTTTCCGCAGGTGTCGTCGCGACGATCAGCTTGCCGCAATTGCGATGCGGGATGCCGTGGTCGCGGCAATATTCGTAGAGCGCCCGTTTGCCACTGACGCACATCTGCGCCATCAGGCTGCCGGCGCGGTAATAGATACCGGCGTGGATCACTTCGCTGTTGCGCGATGAGGTGATGGTGCCGATGCCCTCGGCCGCCTCCAGCACGATGACTTCGCGGCCGTACTGGGCGAGACGCCGCGCGATCGCGAGCCCGATCACCCCCGCTCCGATGACGACGCAATCAACCTTGTCCATGTACGCTTCAGGCCCGGAAATCTGGCGCGGGATCACGCCCGCGACGCTTGTTTTATTATCGTTTCGTTCAGAAGTATGCCCCAACAACCCGTTGGATTACCTCGACATATGCCCTGAGGTCCCATCCTGTTAGTGAAGCATTAATCATGTCAGGGCAATTGCCGTAATTTGAGTCGCATTTTCCGGTTGCAAGGGTAGGCGTTTACCCGATCCAAACCCGTCAAGCCAGACACTCCACCGGGAAATCCGCGGGTGAATGATGGCTGGCAAGAATTGGCAGGCAGGCGGGAGGGATTCGATTCCGGCGCTGGCCCTCGTGTGTCTGCTCGCCACCTCTGCGTCGTGCGGGTTGGCATGGGCCGCGCCGCCCGTCGCCGGCGGCTTGGCGCCGTCGGGCTATTCCGGCGAACTCGACCCCAGCATGATCTGGGAGATGCTGATCGGCGGCATCGTGGCCGTATCGTTTCTGGCAGCGGCCGGGCTGTGGGTGCTGTCGGCACTGCGCCGGGTCAAGCGCTCGCAACTCCGGCGCAGTGCGTTCGTCAGCTCAGCCCTGAACAATCTCAGCCAGGGCGTGGTGATGACCGACGTCCGTCAGCGCATCATCTACTGCAACGACCGCTATCTCGAAATCTATGGCCTGGTCCGCGCGGACATTCCCCGCAACATGACCGGGCCGGAACTGCTGGAGGTGCGGCGCAAGCGCGGCGCACTGGATGTCAGCGTCGACGAATTCTATGCCCAGGCCGCCACCGCGGACGGCCTGATCACCGAACTGCCAAACGGCAAATCGGTTCTGGTCAAGTATTTCCGCCTGCCGAATGGCGGGTCGGTCGCGACCCATGAGGATTGCACGGAGCAGCGCAAACTTTCGCGCAAGCTGGCATCGACCACGCAGTTCCTGGAATCGGTGCTCGACAACGTTCCGGTCTGTGTCGCCGCCAAGAACATCGAGGACGGCCGCTATATTTTCGCCAACCGCGCGTTCGAGCGTTTCTCGCGCTTCTCGCGCGACCATATCGTCGGCAAGCGCGCCGACGAGATATTCCAGCCCGAAACCGCACGCACGATCGACACCGCGGACCAGTCGGCGCTGAAGGCGCCGGAAGGCTACCACCGCACCGAGTTCGAGGTCGAGCGCGGCTCCGAGAAGCGTGTCCTCGCATCCAACCGCGTGATCGCGCGCGGTGAGAACAACCAGCCCGAATTCCTGATAGCGCTGTTCGATGACGTCACCGACCGCCGCTCGTTGTCGCGCGAGCTGGAGAGTACCAAGAAGTTCCTCGAACTCGTGGTCGACAACATTCCGGTCTCGCTGATCGTCGAGCGCGTCTCGGACGGAAAATATCTGCTCGCCAACCGCAGCGCCGAAACCATCCTCAACCGCCGCCGCGAGGACGCCACCGGACTGACGGCTGCCGATATCTTCAATCCGCGCGAAGCCAAGCTGATCATCGCGCGTGACGAGGCGGCGATCAAGAAGCGCGGCCTTCTGACCGAGGAACACCCGATCTCGACCAAGGATGGCCTGCGGCTGTTCCTGACCCGCCGCATGACGGTGCTCGATGATGCCGGTGAGCCGCAATATCTGATCAAGACCCATGAGGACGTCACCGATCGCCGTCAGACCGAGTCGCGGATGGCGCACATGGCCTATCATGACGGCCTGACCGATCTGCCGAACCGCGCCGCCTTCCTGCAGGCGCTGGCCCAGATGATCGAGGCCTGCGAGGGTACCGAAGAGGAATTCGCGGTGCTCTGCATCGACCTCGACGGGCTGAAGGAAGTGAACGACGTGTTCGGTCACGCGATGGGCGACAAGGTGCTGACCGAAGTGGCCCAGCGCCTGCAGGACTGCGCCCGCGGCGGCGTGGTGGCCCGGCTCGGCGGCGACGAATTCGGGTTGATCATCGACGGCAAACAGCCCTCCGCGGGCATCGCGCTGGCCGAGCAGGTCGCGATCGCGCTGGCGAAGGAATTCCAGATCGACGGCAAGCCGGTTCGGGCCGGTGCCACCACGGGCATCTCGGTATTTCCGCACAACGGGTCGGACGCGGCAGCCCTGCTCGCCAATTCCGGCGCGGCGCTGTTCCGGGCGAAAGCAAAATCGCGCGGCTCGATCAGCGTCTTCGAGCCCGAGATGGACCAGCAGATCCGCGACCGCCGCGTGCTGCATCAGGACCTCTCGGTCGCGATCAAGAACGGCGAATTGTCGCTGTACTACCAGCCGCAGGCCGCTTCGGGTCCGACGGTTGCCAGCAGCGAAGTGATCGGCTTCGAGGCGCTGGCGCGCTGGATGCATCCGGTACGCGGCTTCGTGTCGCCAGGCGATTTCATTCCGCTGGCGGAAGAAAGCGGCCTGATCGTCGAAATGGGCGAATGGATCCTGCGCGAAGCCTGCCGGGAGGCGGCCTCCTGGCCGGTACCGATGCAGATCGCGGTCAATTTGTCGCCGGCGCAGTTCATGCACGGCGATGTGGTCAGTCTAGTGCATTCGATCCTGCTCGAAACCGGGCTGGCGCCGGATCGGCTCGAGCTCGAAATCACCGAAGGCGTGCTGATCGAGGATTTCGATCGTGGCCTGGCGCTGCTCCGGCGGCTCAAGGCGCTCGGCGTGCGCATCTCGATGGACGATTTCGGCAGCGGCTACTCCTCGCTGAGCTACCTGCAGGCGTTCCCGTTCGACAAGATCAAGATCGACCGCGCCTTCGTCATGCATCTCGGGCGCAATCCGCAATCGGCCGCGATCGTGCGCGCCGTCATCGACCTCGGCCACGGCCTCGAAATGTCGATCGTCGCCGAGGGCGTCGAAACCCAGGAACAGCTCGGCTTCCTGTCGGAAGAGGGCTGCGACGCGGTGCAGGGCTATTTCATCGGCAAACCCCTGCCGATCGGGCAATACGCCGCGCTGGTCGGGCGCAACGTCATCAACGGTATCGAGTCCACGCGCAAGACCGGGTAAAGCCTGCGAGCAGGCTCTTCGCTTTTGTTTGACGCGTTTTCTATCGCAGATAAGTCTACGCAATCTGCGTAAACTTGATTGCTATGCGAACCGGTATCCACTTCACTCGCAAACGCTATCTTGTAGTGCACCTCGGTTCTCGACTGTAAGCGTTGCATGGCGGATTACGATCTTGCGATCATCGGCGGCGGGTTGAACGGCGTTGGCATCGCGCGCGATGCCGCCGGCCGCGGCCTGCGCGTGATCCTGCTGGAGCAGGGCGATCTCGGTGCGGGCGCCTCCTCGGCCTCGCCGCGGCTCGTCCATGGCGATCTGGCGGGGCTGGAGCGGCGTCGCTTCCTTCGCGTCCGCGCGGCATTGGCCGAGCGCGACATTTGGCTCCGGATCGCGCCACATCTGGTGCGCCCGATGCGCTTTGCCATCCCCGCCCACACCGACGAACGCCCGGCCTGGCAGTTGCGGTCATGGCTGTTGCTGTATGACCGGCTGGCCTCGCGCGCGCCGTTGCCGCGCTCCGCCACCGTCGACGTCACCCACCATCCGGTCGGCAACCCGCTGAAGCGGCCGTTCGGAACCGCCTTCGAATATTCCGACTGCGTTGTCGATGATTCCCGCCTGGTGGTGTTGACCGCCGTCGATGCCGCGGCGCGGGGGGCCGCGATCCGCACTGGTGCCCGCTGCACCCGCGCCGAGCGGGGCGAGACCTGGCGGCTGGTGACGATCGATCGTGGCCATCGTCAGGTCGTGACCGCGCGGGCGCTGGTCAACGCCACCGGAGCCTGGACCGCGACCGTCGCCGAGACCGTGCTGCGCCAGCCGCCACCCAAGCTTGCCACGATCCAGATGAGCCAGATCGTCGTCCGCCGCCTGTTCGACACCGACAACGTCTACGTATTCCAGAACAGCGACAGCCGGCTGATTTTCGCCAGCCCCTATGAGCGCGATTTCACCCTGATCGGCACCGTTGGCCACGCCTTTAAGGGCGATCCCGCCATAGTCGCGATGGCGGCCAACGACGTGGCTTATCTTTGCGATGCCGCCAACCGGTATTTTCGCGAGCGGATCGAGCCGTTCGACGTGGTGCGGACGGTTTCCGGCGCCAACCTGGTGCTGAACCCCGCGAACAACCGGGCAGCGTGGGACGGCGCGATGAGCTTCGACCACACTCGCCGCAAGGCGCCGCTGATCACGATCTTCGGCGGCGACGTCACCACCTCGCGGCTGCGCGCCGAAAGGGCCGTCTCCAGGCTGACGCCGTTTTATCCGATGTCGCCGCGCTGGACTGCGACGGCGCCGCTGCCCGGCGGCGATTTTGCCTGGAGCCGCTTCGAGAACGAGGTCGACGAGGTGCGCGCGCGCTGGCGGTTTCTCAGCGAGGATCACGCCCGCCGCCTGGTCGGCGCCTATGGGTCGAACGTCAAGGCGATCCTTGGCGAGGCCAGGGATCGCGGCGATCTCGGCCCGGCGTTTGGGCCTGGACTGACGGGCGCGGAAGTGCGCTACCTCATGAAGCACGAATGGGCGCGCTTCCCGGACGACATTCTGTGGCGGCGCTCCAAGCTCGGCCTGACCATGCCGCCGGCGGACCGCGAGGCGCTGGCGGCGTTCATGGCGACGGTGTCATCGGAGCTGGCATGCGGCGCTCGATAGATCCGACGATGGTCCTTGCCGCCGCGCGGCGGCGATCGAAATGTTCGCCGTTCAACGCCGCGCCTGAACCTCCCGCGACCAGGCCGCGTCACGTGCGGACGGCCTGCGCTCGAGCCGGGTGGAGATCAGCCCGGCGGCCTTCTCGCGGTGTCCACCGCGCAAATACGCCACGATCAGCGTGTCCTCCCACAATTCGCGCTGGGCGTGGCTGCCGCCGATCCGCACCAATTCGGCCATCGCGGGTTCAAGCAGGCGGATCGCGCCGTCATGATCGCCGCCGGTGAAGGCCCGCATGCCGCGGCACATGTCGATGGCCGCGCGGCCCGGCGGCAGTTTACCGTCGGCGGCACGGGCCTCGAGCTGCGCCAGCCGCGTATCCAGCGCCTCGCCGCCGATTGCCGCGGCGGCCAGCGCATGATGCACGTCGGCGAAATGCGCCCCGGCCTGCGGGAAATATTTTTCGCCATAGGCGGCGACATCGCGCCAATGCGGCTCCAGCCCGGATTTGCCGGCCAGCGACAACCGCCACAGCAGCGAAGCGCCGTCGGTGAAAATATTCAGCGGCGGGTAGGGCCGATCGGCCGGCTTGATTTGCTGTTCGTAGATCGCAAGCGCGCCTTCGAGATCGCCCTCGTCGAGCGCGGTCAGCGAGATGTGCCACCACAGATGCCCGTGCAGAAAGCTCTTGCGGTCATGCGCGGGAAGCCACGCGGAAAGAAACTGACGGCCCGCCGCCAGGTCGCCTTGCTCGAACATCGCGTGCGACAGGCCGTGCGCGGCGTTGGCGTTTTCAGCCCGCAACCCCATCGCGCGTTCGCTCAAGGCGCGGCCAGTGGCGAGATTGCCGGCTTCGGTATGCGACCAGCCGAGATAACTCAGGAACCACCAATCCTCGCCGTAATGCCTGGCGACACGATCGCATACCGCAAGCTTGGCGGCGTCGTGGTCGGCGCGGCCTGAAAACGCGTAGAGCCCGAAGGCGCCAAGCAGCATCGACAGTACCAGCGCATCGCGGGGATATTCTTCGAGATGCGCTTCCGCGCCGCTGACGGCCACTTTCGGCTTGCCCTCGATCACGGCAGCCATGATCTCGATATGCCGGCGCTCACGCGCGTCGGCGCTGGCGGCCAGTTGTCGTGCATGGGCGGCCATGTTGCGCGCTTCATTCCCCTGCATATTGAGCTGATGCAGGCGGGCCCGAGCGATATGGGCCAGCGCGAAATCACCATCTTCCCGGATCGCGCGGTCGAAGGCGTCCTCGGCGCCGTGCCAGGCCGACAACATGCAGTCCATGCCGTCGCGATAATGCGCGGCGGCGCGGTCGGAGGTCGTTGTCAGCGGCAGATCATATCGGTCCCGGTTCATTTTCTTGTTCCGTGATGCGCGCGGTGAGTGCCAAGCCTAGCAGAGACATGACCGGCGACAGCGATAATATTGTGACTGTGCGGCGCGAAGCGGTTGAGCCGGTGCCGATCCGCCGCTAGCGTGCGGCAGCGAGGGCTGGCAGGGGACATGACCGAGGAATTGCCGGAAATTACGCCGAAGGCCGATGGGGTCAGGGACCCCGCAAAGCCGGAGCCGCCGCCTCAAGCGGCTGTAAGCCCGGCGCCGCAGTTCGAGCCGGCCGCCGACATGCCGCTGCTGCGCATCGAGGGGGTCGGTAAGACGTTCGGCAGTTTCCGCGCGGTGGACCGACTGTCGCTCGATATCCGCGCCGGGGAATTTTTTGCGCTGCTCGGTCCGAGCGGCTGCGGCAAGACCACGCTGCTGCGCATGCTCGCCGGTTTCGAGACGCCGGACGAGGGCCGCATCCTGCTTGGAGCAAAGGACATCGCGCAGGTGCCGCCGCATCTGCGTCCGGTCAACATGATGTTCCAGAACTACGCGCTGTTTCCGCATCTGTCGGTGCGGGACAACATCGCGTTCGGCCTGAAGCGCGCCGGCATGGCGCGCGACCAGATCGCCACCCGCGTCGCCGAGATGGTTGCGCTGGTCAAGCTCGAAGGCATGGAGAAGCGCAAGCCCGATCAGCTCTCCGGCGGCCAGAAGCAGCGCGTGGCGCTGGCGCGCTCGCTGGCCCGCCGCCCGCAGGTGCTGCTGCTCGACGAGCCGCTGGCTGCGCTCGACAAAAAGCTGCGCGAGAGCACGCAGCTCGAATTGATGGACCTGCAGCGCCGGCTCGGCATGACCTTCATCATCGTCACCCACGACCAGGAAGAGGCGATGACGATGGCGGGCCGGATCGGCGTGATGGATGCCGGCCGCCTCGAACAGGTCGCCACCCCGCGCGAACTCTACGAGGCACCGCATTCGCGCTGGATCGCGGAGTTCATCGGCGACGTCAATCTGTTCGATGGCGAGGTTGGCTGGCGCGAAAATAACCGGCTGCTGGTCACGACCAAGGAGGGTGTCACGCTTGCGGTCACCGAGCCGCGCCAGCGGGTTACCAAGACCACGGTCTGTGTCGCGATCCGCCCCGAGAAGGTGAAACTGTCGCGCCGCGCCCCGGTGTCGGATGCGGCCAATACACATGCGATCAACCGGCTCGAGGGCGTGGTGACAGATGTCAGCTATCTCGGCGGGCTCACCGCGTACAAGGTCAAGCTGGAATCCGGCGCGGTGGTGCGCGCATCGATGGCCAATACCGCGCGGCTCGACATGGATGCCTATCTCGCGGGCCAGCGCGTGGTGGCGTGGTTCACGCCTGACGACTGCATGGTGCTGGAACAATGAGCGCGCGCCCCATCTTCGCCCGCCCGGCGCGGCTGGCTGCGATCGCGCCCTATCTGTGGATGGTGCTGTTCTTCCTGGTGCCGTTCGGCTTCGTGCTCAAAATAAGCCTGTCGCAGACCGCGATCGCACAGCCGCCCTATGTGCCGCTGTTCGACCTCACCGAAGGCTGGGCCGCGATCAAGGCGGCGTTTGGGCAATTGTCGCTGGATAATTTCAAGCTGTTGATTTCGGACAGTCTCTACATCTCGTCCTACCTGCGCAGCATCTTCGTCGCGGTGACCTCGACGGCGATCCTGCTGCTGATCGGCTACCCGATCGCTTATGGCATGGCGCGGCTGCCGCAGCGCTGGCAACCGATCGCGATGATGCTGGTCATCGTGCCGTTCTGGACCTCGTTCCTGATCCGGATCTATGCCTGGATCAATATCCTGCAGCATGACGGCCTGCTCAATAAGGTGCTGCTGGGGCTGCATATCGTATCAACGCCCGTGGTGTGGCTGTCGACCGACAGCGCGATGTATATCGGCATCGTCTATTCCTATCTGCCGTTCATGATCCTGCCGCTGTACGCCACGCTCGCCAAAATGGACGGCGCGCTCATCGAGGCGGCGTCCGATCTCGGCGCTTCGCCGGGACGCGCGTTCTGGCTGGTGACGTTTCCGCTGTCGCTGCCCGGCGTCGGCGCCGGTGCGCTGCTGTGCTTCATCCCGATCGTCGGCGAATTCGTGATCCCCGACCTGCTGGCGGGTTCCGGTTCGATGATGATCGGGCAGACGCTGTGGCTCGAATTTTTCACCAACAAGGACTGGCCGGTTGCTTCCGCTGCCGCCGTCGCGCTGCTGCTGCTGTTGATACCGCCGCTGCTGCTCTATGACCGGCTGCAGCGCCGCACGCTGCGGGGAGGGGGCTGATGGCGCGCCAGGTGAACCGGATTTCGCCGTTCAACATCACCTCGCTGGCGCTGGGGCTGGCGTTTCTCTATCTGCCGATCGTCATTCTCGTCATCTACTCGTTCAACGCCTCGCGGCTGGTGACGGTGTGGGGCGGCTGGTCGCTGCGCTGGTACACTGAGTTGTTCAACGACCGCGCCATGCTGGACGCGGCCTGGATGAGCCTGCGCGTCGCCGCGGTGTCGGCGACGGTGGCAACCCTGCTCGGCACACTCGCCGCGATCGGGCTGGCGCGCGGCGAACGCTTCAAGGGGCGCTCGCTGTTCTCAGGCATGCTCTATGCGCCGCTGGTGATGCCGGAAGTGATCTCGGGCCTGTCGCTGTTGCTGCTGTTCGTGGCGCTCAACGCCGAGCGCGGCTTCTGGACCGTAACCATCGCGCACACGACGTTGACGATGTGCTTCGTCACCGTGGTGGTGCAGTCGCGCCTCGCCTCCATCGACCGCAGCCTCGAGGAAGCCGCGATGGATCTCGGCTGCGATCCGGTGAAGGCATTTTTGTCCGTGACGCTGCCGCTGATCGTTCCGGCAATCGTTGCCGGCTGGATGCTGGCGTTCACGCTGTCGCTCGACGACGTCGTGATCGCGAGTTTTACGACGGGCCCGGGTTCGGCGACGTTGCCGATCCGGATCTATTCCGAAGTGCGGCTCGGGGTGAAGCCACAGATCAACGCGATCTGCACCATGGTGATCGCGCTGATTGCTGTCGTGATCGTGATTGCGTCTTTCGCCTCGAAGCTTTCGAGTTCGCAAGGCGAGAGCGCGGCGCCTCTGTAGCTTTTCGTCATTGCGAGCGAAGCGAAGCAATCCATCTCGGCCGCGCCGCAAGGTATGGATTGCTTCGTCGCTGCGCTCCTCGCAATGACGGAAGCGAGGCTTTACGACTTCACCGCACCCGCCGTCAGCCCGCCCACCATATACCGCTTGAACGCGTAGTAGATCGCGGCCGGCGGCAGCGCGTAGATGAAGCCGGTGGTCATCAGCAATTCCCAGGGCGAATCGTCCGCGGCGAGGAAGTTGCCGAGCGCCACGGGCAGCGTGATTTCGGTGTCCTTGGAGAGCAGCAGGAACGCGTAGAGATATTCGTTCCAGGCGAGCAGGATCGCGTAAGTGCCGATCGCCACCAGCGACGGCATCATCAGCGGCACGTAGACCAGCCTGAACAGCTGCGGGATGGTCGCGCCGTCCATGACGGCGGCTTCGTCGAGTTCGACCGGCAGCTTGTCGGAAGCCTGCTTCAGCACCCAGATCGCGTAGGGGGAGGCGATCGTCACCATCGCCAGAATCAGCGACCAGTGATTGTTGAGCAGGCCGTAATTGCCCATCGTCCGGTACATCGGCACGGCGAGGAACGCCGCCGGGATGAAATAGGTGAACAGCGCCAGATTCATCACCCACCGCCCGCCGGGCACCTTGAGCCGCGAGATCGCAAACGCCGCCGCGGTCGCGATCAGCAGCGTCAGCGCGCCGGCGGCCAGCGCGATCACGATCGAATTCCAGAACTGGATCCAGAAGTCCCGCAGGAAGTAATGCTCCTGATGGAACACGATGCGGAAATTATTCAGTGTCGGATGCGCCGGCCAGAGTTTTCCGGAGAACGCATCCTCCTTCGGCGAGATCGCGAACAGGAACATGTGGTAGATCGGGATCATGGTCCAGAGGAACACGGGAATCCCGATCAGCAGGAGGCGGGCTTCGACGCCGACTTCGCGCCAGGTTGGAAGCTTTGGCGTTGGCAGTTTCATCGCGACAACCGTTTCATCATGAAATAGATCAGCGGCAGCACGAACGGCAGCGCGCAGACGATGGACGCCATCGCCAGGCTGAGCTGATCGAGCCGCAGATAGCGAATCCCCAGGGTCGCCAGCACATGGGTGAGATCGGCGGGGCCGCCGCCGGTCAGCAGATACACGCTGTTGAAGTCGCCCAGCGTCCAGATCATCGAGAGCAGGGTGCAGGTCAGATACAGCGCCTGCATCGATGGCCAGGTGATGAAGCGGAACTTCTGCGTCCGGCTCGCGCCGTCGACTTCGGCCGCCTCGTAAAGATCGTGCGAGATCGCAAGCCGCCCGGTCATCAGGATCAGCGTCCAGAACGGCAGCGATTTCCAGATGTGCACGCCGATCGCCATGGAAAGCGCCACGGCGGGGTCATTGAGCCAGTTCGGGCCGTCATCGCCGGTGAGTTTGAAGATCAGCGTATTGACCACGCCCCATTCGGGGTTGAACATGAAGCGTACGGAGAGAATGGTCGGGATCGAAGGCACCGCCCAGGGCAGGATGAACAGCACCGACAGCCATTTGATCCAGGGGCGCTGCTGGGCGAAGAAGCCGGACAGGAGCAGCGCGATCATCATTTTGAGGTTGATGCCGACCAGGAGAAAGATCAGCGTATTGACCGCGGCGCGCGCGAAGATCGGATCGTGCCAGAGCGCGACATAGCTCGCCGGATGACGCGCCAGCCACAGCCCGTACCCGACCGGGTAGACCACGAAGGCCAGAAACACCAGCAGGTAGGGCGCCACCAGCACGATGCCCCAGACCTGCGTGGTGGTCAGCCGGGCCGACAGCGGCGGGCCTGGCATCGCCTGATCGCCCGAGATCGTAATCGCCATATTCAGTTACTCTTGTCAGCCATGCCGGCCGCAATGCGCGGCCGGTGTTGGTTGGTACACCTCTCCCCGCTTGCGGGGAGAGGTCGCCGCGCTCTTGCGCGGCGGGTGAGGGGGTACTGGACTCTCAACGAGCGTCACTCGTGGAGAGAGCCCCTCTCCCCGCAAGAGCGGGGCGAGGGAGAAGCAAGATCAACCCGCGATTTGCTTGAGGCGGGCGATCAGTTCGTCGACGGCCTTGTCGACCGGAACCTTCTCGCTCACCACCCGGTTCATCGCCTTGGCCCAGACGTTCTCGTTGTTCAGGATCGTGAACTTCCAGTTCTTGGTGAAGTCGAACGGCGTGGTGCCGCCAGTGAACTGAGTGTAGACGGCTTTGCGATGCCGGTCAGCCTGCCAGAACGGGCTCTGCTGGCTTGCGGTCGTCACCGGGAACCAGCGGCCGAGCGCGCCTTCGATATAGGGCCGAAGGTTTTCCTCCTGCAGCAGGAACTTGATGAACTCCTTGCCCTCGGCCTTGTTCTTGGCCGCGGTGAACATCAGCCCGGTCTTGACGTCGGAGCGGTACTTGATCGGCGTGCCGTCCGGCTTGTTGGGGAACGAGGCGGTGATGATGGTCTCGTCGTAGTTCTTCTTGCCGAGCGCCCGCTGTTCCGGCGTCAGCGCCGGGTTGTTGGCGTCGTCGAGCCATTTTGCCGCGATCGAGATCGTGAAGTTGTGCGTCATCACGATGGTCTTGTTGTGGAACGCGACGTTGTTGTCCGGATCCTTCCAGGTGGTGGAGGAGGGCGGCGAGCAGCCCCTGGTGTAGGTGTCGGTGTAGTCCTTCACCGCCTTGATCAGGTTTTCGCGCACCTTGGGATCGTCGACCAGAAGCTTGCCGTCGTCATCGACCAGCTTGACGTTGTAGGCGTCCATGAAGGTGTAGAACGACTGGAACGAGTCGGTGGATTCCACGCCCATCGGCTGGCCGACGGCGTAGATGCGCTGGCCGGTGGCCTTGCGGATGGCGGGTTGCACCTTGTCGCACCAGAACGACCAGTAATCTTCCCATTTGGTCGGAATGTCGCTTTGCTTGAAGCCGGCCTGCTCCAGCATGTCGCTCCAGATCTGGACGTGCATGCTCTGCTGCTTCAGCGGATAGCCGTAATAGGCCTTTTTCTTGGCCACATCGTTGTAGAGCAGCGCGGTCTCCAGCGTGTTCGGCGCGAACGCCGACTTCATCGGCAGCAGAATGTCGCCGAGGTCCTCGAGCTTGCCCTCAAAGGCCCATTTGCCCTGCGCCTGCACATCGTAGCTGTCGGAATAGGCGACGTCAGGCACGGTGCCGGAATCCAGCGCCGCCACCGTCTTCGGGATCATGTCCTGAATGGCGTATTGCGACAGTTCTACCTTGATGCCGGTCTTGGCCTCGAACTTCTTGATCGCCTCGAGCAGCGCGTCGTCCTCGGACTTGTAGAAGCCCTTGCCGAACCAGACGGTAATGGTTTTTTGCTGGGCCATCGCAGGCGCTGTGGCGTAAAACAGCCCTACAGCCGCGACCGCGAGTGAAACTGCACCAATTCCCTTGAATCTCACGTTGTTCTCCCTGAATTTTGCCGGGGTTTTTTGACCGGTTGGATTAGTGATAGCGCAACCAAACGGCGCGATCTAGATGGCGCGTTGCAAACTTTCTGTTGGGGAGGGTGTTCCAAAGAGGTCCGTCTTCGCAACGACGTCGTTTCAGTCTTGTCGTCCCGGCCTGACGCGCAATCGCGTACAGGCGCCGCCCTCCATCTTGATTGTGAGAGGGATTGAAGTTCCAGCCAAATCCAACTTCGGCATCGCCCCATACAACATGTGCATCGGCGGCTATGGGATACCGGCTTTGCATGCGCAATTGCCCAGTTGGGCCGAGGTGACACAGTTTCGCATTCTCGCGGCTTGATAAGCCCGAGCTTTGCCAGAAATCTCCTTGCCCTCGAAGACAGAGGGCGCAGGGAATGCCGGATGCGCGCTGCACCCGCGGTCTCATGTGCGTTCTGTGCTAAAAAAGCTGCACATGAGCATACAGGGCAGCGGAGAACATCCGACATTCCCTGCGCAGTGGCTTTACGGCTTATGACGCGCTCTCCCCGGTGAGACGGCCTCTATTGCCACCGTCACCCCTCGGAAGCGTTGGCTCCTTCAGAGCTTGACGCCGTTACGGGCGCCAGGACCACACGCTTTCACCGTACGCATCAGCCGCGACCGTCAATCGCAACGTCAACGTCCACCGCATCCCCGCCCCTCGTCATGACGACGGCCGACGCCCCTCTGAGTGGGACGGGATGGCTATTGATGTGCAGGTGATTTGGGTCGAAGGAAAGGGAAATATTTTTGATTTTCGGAAATTCTGGACTTGACATGATTTCTGACAATCGTAAGTGATTTGCCCGTCGGGTTGATTTGTCGCGCTCTCGCTTGCAGATTGCTATTGCGTACGCCTCGACGCAGTTCTCAGGGCGTAGGCAGATTGCGGGTGAATCAAGCGATCACCCGGCGTCTGCTTTACCCTGGACTACGGACGCAATTCAGGCGTGGTGTGAGGTCCGAAAAGTGCCAGAAGCGGACATCGACAGGTGGCGACGCGAGTTGGCGATCACTAAGCTTGGCCCAAGCGCGTATCGATTTCTGCTCTCAGCAGGGTGAAGTCGATGGGCTTGGTCAGCAACCCCGTCGCGCCGCCTTCCATCGCCTTCCGTCTGGTCTCGGGATCGCCATAGGCAGTGATCATGATGATGGGGACGTCGGGTCGCATCTCTCTGACTTTTGGTAGCATTTCAAGTCCGGTCATGCCGGGCATATTGATGTCCGAAAGAATCAATACCAGGGTCTGCTCGATTGAGCCTGCAATCCGCGCCAGAGCATCCGCCGCCGAAACGGCGAAGTCCATGACGAAACGTTGCGCCCTCAGATCGCGTCGGAATTGCTGGCGGAACAACGCCTCGACGTCGGGCTCGTCGTCGACCACAAGAACCAAAATGCTCACGCCTCACCTCGATCCCTGCCAGAAACATTGCTCTTTCTTGGCAGGACGATGATGAACTCTGTAAACTGCCCAGGCTCGGTCGTCACATCAATTCTGCCCCCGTGTTGCTTCACGATGATGTCGTGCGTCATCGAGAGACCAAGGCCGGTTCCTTCACCGGCTGGTTTGGTCGTGAAGAACGGGTTGAATATCTTCTCTTTGACATCATCTGGGATGCCGGTCCCGTTATCGCGAATACGGATTTCGACCTTGTCGCCGAGGTTCTTCGTCGTGGCGGAAAGCATTGGCTCGAAGACGTCACCAGTTTCCACTTTGCGTTTCGTCGCAGCGTAGAACCCGTTCGAGATCAGATTGAGCAGGACCCGCGTGATCTCTTGCGGATAGACGTCAGCCATGCCGACGGTCGGATCGAGATCGCGTTGGAAGGCAATACTGAAGCCTGCCTTTTCTGCTCGGGCACCGTGGTAAGCAAGGTTCAGACTCTCATCCAAGAGCGCATTGATGTCCGTGGGCCGCTGTTCGCCAGAGCCCTCGCGCGAATGCAGCAGCATGTTCTTGACGATGGAGTCGGCGCGCTTGCCGTGCTGCACGACTTTTTCGAGGTTGTCCTTCAAAAGCCGCGTCAACTCGTCGACTTCCGCCCGCATCTTGCCATCGAGCGGGGCCGGCTTGAGCACGTCGTTCAGCTCGTCCGTCAGTTCCGCCGACAGCGCCGAGAAATTATTGACGAAGTTGAGCGGGTTCTTGATCTCATGCGCGATGCCAGCCGTGAGCTGGCCGAGCGAAGCGAGTTTTTCAGTCTGGACCAGTCGCTCTTGCGCGCTGTGCAAGTCCTGTAGCGATCGAGTTAGATCATCCGTGCGATGCCGCAGCTCATTAAGGAGGCGTGTATTGTCAATAGCAATGACTGCTTGGGCAGCGAAGTTCGTCAGCAAATCGATCTGTTGATCCGCAAACGGCCGCACTTCCGTACGGTAGATGATAATTGCGCCTCTTAACTCACCGTTTTTGAGCATTGGGACACCGACAAGAGATCGTGCACCTCCGAAGGTACCGGCCGGGCCGGGGACAACCTCCGCAGCCTCGTCGGCTGTGTGGCTCGGTTGCTTTGTCCGCATAATCCGATCGAGCACTCCCGATGCAGGTCGAAAGGGTCCGCGTTGTTGCATGTATTTTGTATATTCTGCGGATGCGCCTCGAGCCGACACGTACTGAAATCCACTTACATCAAAAGTACATAGGACGCCGAACTGAGCCTCGCAGAGACGCACCGCGTTCTCCAGCAAAACTTGAAATACCGGCTCCAGCTCACCCGGCGAAGAACTGATGACTTTCAGCACGTCCACGGTGGCGAGCTGCTGCTGCAGCGCCTCCGTGAGGTCGCGCGTTTTTGCCTGCACCTCGTCAAACAGCCGAACGTTCCCGAGGGCGATTACTGCCTGATCGGCAAAGGTCTGCAGCAGAGCAATCTGTTTTTCGCTAAACGGCTGCACTTCAGTGCGGCGAAGCGCGATCGTTCCGATGCTTTCACCCTCGCGCAGCAAAGGTGCGCTCAAAACTGTGCGAATGCCCTGGTGGCGCGCTAGTTCTCGGCCCTCGGGGAACTCTTCGCCTTCGGAGGGAAGATCGTGCACATGGACCGGTACCCCATCGACGACAGTGCGTCCCATGACCCAATTCCGGTTAATCGGCCATTTCTCCATATCGATTGGTATTGATCCGTGGTGCGCGCTGAAGCGCAGGTCCTCGCCGTCTTTCAGGAACACAAGAGCGTCAGAGGCATCGCAAAGCTCGCAGGCAGTTTCGACGATTGCCTTAAGAACCGGCCTTACCTCAGTTGGCGAGGATGCGATAACGCTGAGAATCTTGCCGCTCCCTGTCTGGTAAGACAGCGCCTCGCTCAGATCGCGCGTCTTGGCCTGCACTTCTTGGAACAGACGAACGTTGCCGATGGCGATCACGGCCTGATCAGCGAAGGTTTGAAGCAAGGTAATCTGCTTTTCGCTGAACGGGTGAACTTCGGTGCGGCGAAGTACGATAGCGCCAATGCTTTCGCCTTCGCGCAGCAGCGGCACGCTGAGGATGGTGCGATGGCCCATGCGCAGCGACAGCTCGCGGCCATCGGTGAAGTCGGCGTGCTTCTCGTCGCTCAGATCCTCAATGTGAACCGGCGTCTGGTCGACGAAGGCGCGGCCGGCGGTCCAGCGGCGGTTGATCGGCCACTTCTCGATGCCGATCGGAATTGGTCCGTGATGCGCGCTGATCCGCAGATATTCGCCGTCCTGCAGCACCACCGTCGCATCATAAGCATCGCAAAGCTGGCAGGCGCTTTCGACAATGGCATTGAGAACAGGCCCTACGTCGGTCGGTGAGGACGCGATCACTCTGAGGATGTTGCTGCTCTCTGTCTGATAGGTCAGCGCCTCCGTAAGGTCGCGCGTCTTCGTCTGCACCTCGTCGAATAACCGGACGTTCTCGATCGCGATCACTGCCTGGTCGGCGAAGGTCTGGACCAATTCGATTTGCTTATCGCTGAAGGGGCGGACATCACGGCGTGCCAACACGAAGACGCCGATGGGTGCACCCTCGCGCAGCAAAGGGACACCGAGCCGCGTGCGCACTTCCGGATCTTGAAATCGGTAATTTTGGTCAGTCTGAGAGTCTTCGATATGAACGGTTTTACCTTCAAGCAAGACCCGTCCGATTGTGCTGCCCGTGCCCAGCTGGAACGAGCAGTTTTCAAGAAACACCTTCCTGGGAGGGGAAAGCCCACAGCTTGCCGTCAGGCGGTAGGCGTCATCTCTGGGCTGAAATATCGTGCCCTCGTCGGCTTCGCACAGGCGGGCCGCGGATACGACCAAAGTTTCCAACACAGTCTGCAGATCGAACGCCGAGCGGCTGATCACCTTGAGCACGTCAGCGGTGGCGGTCTGCTGTTGTAGAGACTCCGAGAGGTCGGCGGTCTTCGCCTGAACCTCCTTGAATAGGCGCACATTCTCGATGGCGATCACGGCCTGGTCGGCAAAGGTCCTAAGAAGGCTGAGTTCCTTCGGCGTGAATGCGGCATTTGGCTCGCGTAGCACCGAGATTAGGCCGATCCCCTGGCCCTCCCAGATCATTGGGGTCATTACGACGGAAAAATTGCCAAACACCTGAACCACGCGACGTATGCTCGAAGGTACGTCAGCACCATACATCACGTCGGGAAGATAGACTTGCCGTCGCTCGCCAAGGACGCGGGGAGCCGATGTCTGTTCGATTGGCAGCGGGTACACCTTGTCGATTGCTTCGTAGCCAGTTCCACGGCGTGCCGCCACATGCAGCAACCCATCGCCAGGAGCGAGAAAGATCGAAACCTGCCTGCAATCGAAAAGCCGTTCCGTGCTATCGAGTATGCGCTCGAAGACCGGCTGCGTGTCGGTCATTGACCTCCCGATCACCTGCAGCACTTCCGATGTGGCGGTCTGATGCTTCAACGCTTCCTGCGTTTCGTTGAACAGCCGGACGTTCTCGATGGCGATGACGGCCTGGTCGGCGAAGGTCTGCATCAGTTGCACGTGATGCTCGGCGAATGAACCTGTCGTAGCGCGGGTGATGCTGACGACGCCAATCGGCACGCCGTTGCTCATTAGCGGCACGAACAGCATGCTGCGGAAGCCATGCAGCCGCGCGATTTCCTTGATCGGCGCGTGCGGTATCTCTTCGGTGTCCGGGATCGGGAAGGGCTTGCCTTGCTGGGCCAGCCGGAACGCCTCGAACGCATCGACCGGCCTGGGAAAATCCGCTTGGAGGGCTGCATCGGCAGCCGGACTTACCGGGGTGAACGCGGCGAGATGCACAGTATCGTCGAGAAAGCGGAAGACTGCAGTGGAGAATCCGCCGAGCAGCCGGTTGGCGCTTGAGGCAATCGCCTCAAACACCGGCTGCACGTCCGACGGCGAAGAGGCTATGACCTTCAATATCTCGGCAGTCGCCGCCTGCTGCTCGCGGGCTTCCTTCAGGTCTTTGATCGGATCGGAGACCGAACGACGCTTAACTCGGGCGGCTGCTGGCGCAGTGCGGGGCTTGGTCTTGGTGGTCTTGCGGCCCTTTGCTGGGCTTGCGTTGCGGGCTTTCGCCTCGCTCTTCTTGCCGCCCGTTCTTGATGGCCGCGCCATGTCTGCCCCCAGGGTCAGGACGAGCATCTTATCGGGCTAGACCGTCCTTCAGAAGGGGCGGATTGGGCTGAGCCACAGGTGCCAGCAGGCCAGGCAAATGTCCGTTTCGGGTCATTTGCGGACGTGAGCCTCTGCGTCGGCGACTTCCGATTTGCCCCCAAAAGCAGACATCACGATCTTTGCCGGATTCCTGCTTGCTCCCAAGATCGGCTCGAGGAGATGGCGGAGGCGTTGTCCGTTGGGTGCTAGCTTGCGCCCGATCCAGGTGCCGGACTGAGCGGAGCGCCCCCTACCGAAAAGGGGCCGGCAGGCTTGGGAAGCGGAGGAGGAGTTGGAGGAAGAACTGGAGGGAGTACTTTTCGCGATGCCTGGATGACCCGCGTGCGAGGATTTGGACGTGGGATGCTGGAAGTCGTCAACGGTGGGATGCTGGAAGTCGTCAGCGGCGGCGCCTGATTCTGCAGAGAGCTCACCTGCGCCGTCAGCAAGGAGAGTTGACGGGTTATTCTTTTCAAATCCGCCTGTTGGGCTGCGGAGCTCTGCATGAGCGACATCAACACATCGGCGTTTTGCTCCTGCGACGTCTGAATGTCCCGCAGTCCCGCCCTGACAACCGGATCCGGTACGAGGACTGGAGCCGGGTTAGGTGGAGGAGGTGCAGCGACGCGTTTGAAATTTGGTGGGGAGAAGCGGCTGAAGTCCGGCAAGGAGAACCGGTCGACGCTCGGCAAAGAGAACTGATTGAAATCCGGCAGAGAGAGTCCGCGAAAACTCGGCAAGGAATTGGCGGTGGCGGCACCCATGATGGCCAGGGCAGCCAGGGACACCGCTATCACCGGCGCCCGGTTTGAGGCCACCTGCGGTGGCGCCTCGGGCTGTTTGCCCCCTTGCGTTTCCCTGCCCGGTGCTTCGGCCACCTGTGTTCCCTACGTCTCAGCCCGGTCGCGAGATTCTTCCCATCACCGGTCAGCAAAAGAGCCATCGTGGTGACAAACCAGCAATGGCTCGCGCGCGCTTGCCCACCTGAATTCGGCTCAAATCATGGGCTCGTATGGTTAATGTTCAGTTATTCCGGAAGACCAGCTGACGTCGGTGCCCGTCCGGGCCAGGTCGAAAGCGTTCATCGTGAACAGGCTTGTCTGTCCTGCCGTCGTCAGTTCGGCTTCGTGGCACCTTCTGCCGCCGCAGGTGCCGCCGGCCTTGGACCGCCGCCGGTGATCCGCTCGATCACCGAGCGCACGGCGTCGCGGGTCTTGCGATCCTTCACTGCATCCAGCAGCGGGGCTGCGCCCGGCGAGCGGCGGATCAGGCTTTCGGGATCGGGGAACACCAAGGGATCGTCCCACGGGCCCTGCACCACGAACGGCAGGTCGAAGCCGGGCGGCGCGTTGGGGGCCGCGGTCAGGCTGGCGACGCCCTTCAGATCGTATTCGCGCGCCGGCACCGAGGCGGTGCCGGTCAGCGTGAGCCGCGTCGTGGGACCCTCGACGCGGACGTCTTCGGCGGTCGCGATGCCATCGTTGAACTTTACCGCCACGTTGAGCGTATCGAACGGCGTCGAGCCGTTGCGGAAATTGCCGCTGCCGGACAGCGGCCGCCGTTCCAGCCGCTTCAACAGCTGCTCGACATTGAAGCCCGCGATCGCGCCGTCACGGCCGGTCAGGGTAGCGGTGCCGTCGAGCGAGGTGACGAGCCCGAACGGACTGGAGCCCGAGGCCACCAGCGAGACATTGAGATTGCCGCGGCCGGAGAGCTTGTTGATACCGAACAATTCGGATGCGCAGGCGTGCAGGTCGACATCGGTGAACTGGAACTGGGCCTTGACGTCGGCGATCGCGTCCGAGCGCGCGACGCCGAACGTGCCCTTGGCGATGCCGCCATACATCTGCGCCTCGGCGACCGAGAGCGCGAGCGCGCCGCCGCGCAGATTGGCGCCGAAGGCGGTGCGGCCGAGCTTGGTCGAGCCGACCGTGACCTTGGCGGCCGACAGCCGCATGTCGAGATCGGTGGTCGACAATGAGTTCAGGTCGAACAACTGCCGATTCCAGTCACGCGCGCCGCTCGCCAGCAGGCGGAAGGTCGAAATGTAAGGCGTGAAATCCAGCGCCCCGGCGGCCAGCGTCGCCTGCAGCGTCTGCCGGCCGTTATTGGCGAAGGTCATCACGCCTTCGGCGACGTTGCCGTCGAGTTCGACATTCACATTGGTCAGCGCAACGGAACCGCCGACCACATTGGCGCGGGCCTTCAGCGCGAAGCGGCCGAAGCCGCCGCCGGGCGGCGACTGTCCCATCCAGCGCAACGCGTTGCGCAGCGACGGGCTGTCGATCGTCACCGTGCCTTCCATCATCAAGCTGGTGCGGTTGGCGAGCGCGCCATCGAATGCCAGTTTGAGCGGCGCGCTGACCAGCCGCGCCTTCACGCCGGAGCGATCGCCCGACAGCAGCGCGACGAAATCGCTGGCGCTGACCGAGCCATCGACGCGCTCGCCGCGCCAGTCGAACTGCCCGGTGGCGGCGAACGAACGCGAGATCGACGGCCAGGCCAGCGACAGGTCGATATCGCTTAGCGCCTCGGAGACCTGGCTGGTGGCGTCTTCATAGTTGAGCACGCCGTCCTGGATCCGGATCTCGGAGAACGACACCTGATTCTCGGCGCCCGGCTTCATGGCGCGCGCGATGGTCTCGACGAACGGCGTCCAGTTGCTCTCGCCATTGCCGTCCCTGACGACGCGGATATGCGGCCGCAGCATCATGACGTCGGCGATCTCGAACCGTCGCAGCAACAGCGGCAGCAAGCGCAGATTCGCCGTCAGCACGTCGACCTGCAGCGCGGGATCGACGGTGGCGCCGCCCTTCAGCCTGACATTGTGAAACGAGACATAGCTGCCGGGAAATACCGAGACGTCGATCGCACCCGAGACGACCAGATCGAGCCCGGTGACGGCGCGAATCTGCGCCTCGACCGCCTGGCGCAGCGCGTCCCGGTTGAGGAACCAGGAGGTCCCGATCAGGCCGATCAAAGCCAAGCCGAGAAACGCCGCAATCGGCATCCCCAGGCGCTTCATTCCTTGGGCCATCGTCAAAGACATATCCAGGTCGGGTTGAGGTCGAGGGTTTGGTTGTCCGGGGCGGCCGCGCCTAGCTTTCAGCCCTTGCCAACCCACGCAACCTGAAGGGTTTTCTTGACGCTTTCAAGGCCATCCTGGCGTTGTGAACCGCGGCCGATGGTCCAGAAGCGCGCGCATTGACGCAGTGCGAAGATTTCGCCTAATAATCCTTAAGATTATGCCGGCCTTAAGCCGTTTCCTCCATCAGGTCAGACATCCCATGAACAAGGTTTACCCCGACGCCAAATCGGCACTCGATGGCGTTCTGAAGGACGGCATGATGATCATGTCGGGTGGTTTCGGTCTTTGCGGTATCGCCGAGACCCTGTCGGACGCGATCCGCGAATCCGGCGTCAAGAACCTCACCGTCATCTCCAACAATGCCGGGGTCGACGGCATCGGGCTGAGCCGGCTTCTGGAGACCCGGCAGATCAAGAAGATGATCTCGTCCTATGTCGGCGAGAACAAGCTGTTCGCCCAGCAATACCTCGCCGGCGAACTGGAACTCGAATTCAATCCGCAGGGCACGCTGGCCGAGCGCATCCGCGCCGGCGGCGCCGGTATCCCGGCCTTCTTCACCAAGACCGGCGTCGGCACCCTGATCGCCGAAGGCAAGGAAGTGAAGGAATTCGACGGCGAGAAATACATCATGGAGCGCGGCCTGTTCGCCGACCTCGCCATCGTCCACGCCTGGAAGGGCGATACCGCCGGGAACCTGGTCTATCGCAAGACCGCGCGCAATTTTAACCCGATGATGGCAACCGCTGCCAAGATCACCATCGCCGAGGTCGAGCATCTGGTGCCGGCCGGCGAGATCGACCCCGATCACATCCACACGCCCGGCATTTTCGTCAAACGCATCATCGACGTCGGCACCGGCAAGAAGCGGATCGAGTTCCGCAACACCCGTCCGCGTCCCGCGGCGTAACCAAATTACAGCGCATGATCCGGAAAAGTGGACACCGGTTTTCCGACAAGATCATGCGCCAACAATAGTGGAGAGCCCCATGGCCTGGACCCGTGAACAGATGGCCGCTCGTGCCGCGAAAGAGTTGCGCGACGGTTATTACGTCAATCTCGGCATCGGCATTCCGACGCTGGTCTCGAACTACATCCCCGACGGTATCGACGTCAGCCTGCAGAGCGAGAACGGCATGCTCGGCATGGGCCCGTTCCCCTATGAGGGCGAGGAAGACGCCGACCTGATCAACGCCGGCAAGCAGACCGTGAGCGAACTGCCGTCGACCAGCTATTTCTCGTCAGCCGAATCCTTCGGCATGGTGCGCGGCGGGCATATCGATCTGTCGATCCTCGGCGCGATGCAGGTGGCGCAGAACGGCGACCTCGCCAACTGGATGATCCCCGGCAAGATGGTCAAGGGCATGGGCGGCGCGATGGACCTCGTCGCCGGCGTCAAGCGCGTCGTCGTCGTGATGGAGCATTCCGCCAAGGACGGCCCGAAACTCCTGAAGACCTGCAATCTGCCGCTGACCGGCGAGAAGGTCGTCGACATGGTGGTGACGGATCTGGCTGTCTTCACCATCGACAAGCACGGCAAGGACGGCATGGCGCTGATCGAGCTCGCCGACGGCGTCACGCTGGACGAGGTCAAGGCCAAGACCGAAGCCGAATTCCGCGTCGCGCTGAAGAACGCGTAAGGCGCGACAAAATTCTATGGTCGTCCCGGCCTTGCGCCGGGACCCTCGCGGCGGCCTCTCGTTTGCGCGCTGTAGGAGAGACCTTCTTCAAGCAATAGACGACCGGGGTTATGGGTCCCTGCGTTCGCAGGGACGACGGAAGCCTTTGCCACCTACGCCGGTCCTGACGGCACGTCGGAGAACCGCGTCAACCACGCCACCGGGCCGATGCTGGCGGCGACGATCAGCAGCGCGGCGAGCGCGCCGTCCTCAAAACTGCCGCGGCTGGCGAACTGGTAGATCGAGGTCGCCAGCGTATCGACGTTGAGCGGACGCAGCAGCAGCGTCGCCGGCAATTCCTTCAGACAGTCCACGAACACGATGATGACGGCGCCCAGCATCGCCGGCCGGAGCAGCGGCAGATGGATCAGCCGCATCGTGGTGGCTTGCCTTGCGCCGGCGGCGCGCGCGCTGTCGTCGTAGTCGTGCGGGATTCGCTCGAAGCCTGCCTTGATCAGTCCGGTCGGCACCGCCAGGAAGCGGATCACATAGGCGATCACGACGGCTGCTCCCGAGCCGACCAGGATCAGCCCCGGCAACGAACCTCCGAGCCATCCGCCGAGCGCGCTCAGGCCATTGTCGATCGCGAGCACCGGGGTCAGCAAGCCCAGCGCGAGAACCAGGCCGGGCAGGGCGTAGCCGGTTTGCGAGATGTTCATCGCAACGAGGCGCACCGGATCCGGGCGCCAGCGCCAGGCCAGGATGGTGGCAAAGCCGAGCCCGAGCGCAATCAGCGTCGCCAGGGTCGCGAACGCTACCGAATTGAAGGCATCGCGTCCCAGCGTCATGTCGAAATTGGTCAAGAGCCCGCGCTTGAAACTCTGCTGCAGCAGAAACAGCACTGGTACGATGAAGCCGAGCAGCACGGGCGTGAGGCAGGCGACGAACGCCCACCAGCCCCGGCTGCCGTGCAATCGCGTGCGCGGCGTCAGCCGCGGGCTCTCGGCGGAAAACCCGGTCGCGACATTGCGGCGGCCATAACGTTCGATCGCGATCAGGCCGGCCACGATCGCCAGCATGAAGCAGGACAATTGCGCCGCGCCGGCGAGGCTGCCGCGGTTGAGCCAGGTCGTGAAGATCGACACGGTGAGCGTACGGACGCCGAGATATTCGCTGGCGCCGATGTCGTTCAACGTTTCCAGCGACACCAGCGCCACGCCGACCGCCAGGGCCGGCCGTGCCATCGGCAGCGAGACGCGGAAGAATATCTGCAGGCGGCTGGCGCCGAGCGTTCGCGCGGCCTCGGCGAATTCGGCGCTCTGGAACTGAAACATCGTCCGCGCCGAGAGATAGACGTAAGGGTAGAGCACGAGCCCGATGACGATGATCGCGCCTGGCATCGAACGCAGATTGGGCAGGGCGGCCACCGTGTCGCGCAGCGGAAACCAGATCGCCAGCGTGCGATGAACGAGGCCGAGCGGTTCGAACAGGTCGGCATAGACGTAGGCGGCGATGTAGGTCGGGATCGCCAGCGGCAGCGGCATCAGCCACAACAGCAGCGCGCGGCCGGGAAAGTCATGCAGCGAGATCAGCCACGCGGTGCCGGCGCCGATCACAAGCGCCAGCGCGCCGACGCCGAACAGCAACAGCGAGGTGTCGAGCATTGCCCGCGGCAACACATAGGCGATCAGATCCCGCCACAGATCGGGCGCGGGGTTCATCGCCAGCGCGATGACCGCGATCACGGGCGCGGCGACCATGATCGCGGTCATGACCGCGATGGCCGCCGAGATCCGTCCGGCGTGCGCGGAAGGGTTCACGGGAGGTCACATGTGAATGGGGAAAGTCGGTGTATTGGCTGGTGGAGGTGGGCTCCCTCCCCCACGCACCCGGGGTTTACCCCGGTTGCGTACTTTGAGTTTGCGCAAGTCGGGCAGGCCCGACTTGCGTCGGGGGAGGGCAGGGGAGAGGGGTAAGCCACGCGCACTGCCGTTGCCGCCACCCCTCTCCCTAACCCTCCCCCGCAAGGGGGGAGGGGACGCAATTGCGGTCGCCGCGCGATCACGATGCTATCGCTTCACGAACATCAATTATCAAAGCCGACCTTGTCTACCAGCGTCGCGGCCGCCTTGCGATTGGCGGCGATCTTGGCGATCGGCAGGGTATCGGCGTTGAGTTTGCCATAGCCCGCAATCGTCGGGTTGATGGCGACGCCGGCGCGCACCGGATATTCGTAGTTCTGGTCGGCATACATCTGCTGCGCCTTTTCACCGGCGAGCCATTCGATCAGCTTGAGGCCATTGGCCTTGTTCGGCGCGTGCTTGGCCAGCAGCACGCCGGACAGATTGACGTGGGTGCCGCCGCCCGCAAAGGTCGGCAGGATCACCTTGGTGGCTTCCGCCCACGGCTTCTTTTCGGGATCGTTGTTCATCATCAGCGCCCAGTAATAGGTGTTGCCGATGCCGATGTCGCACTTGCCGGCGGCGACGTCGCGCGCGGCCTCGCGATCTCCGCCCGAGGGTTTCTGCGCCAGATTGGCTTTGACGCCGCGCAGCCATTCCTCGGCTTTGGCCTCGCCGTATTTCGCGGTGTAGGCCGCGAACAGTCCGTTGTTGTAGATGTGCTGGCCGGAGCGGATGCAGATCTTGCCCTTCCACTTGGGATCGGCGAGCTCTTCATAGGTGATGGCGTCCTGCTTGACGCGATCCTTCGAGGCGTAGATCACGCGCGCGCGCATCGAGATGCCGGCCCAGTGTCCGTCGGGATCGCGATATTGCGCCGGCACGACCTTGTCGATCGCCTCCGACTTGATCGGCTGGGTCACGTCGGCCTTCACGGCCTCGTCCATGCGGCCGATATCGACCGTCAGCAGCACGTCGGCCGGGCTGTTGGCGCCCTCGGCCTTCATGCGCTGCTCGAGCCCTGAACTCGCCGAGACGACGTTGACCTTGACGCCGGTGTCCTTGGTAAAGGCATCGAACAGCGGCTGGATCAGCTTGGTTTCGCGATAGGTATAGACGTTGACTTCGCCGTTATCGGCGGAAGCCGTGGTGATGGCGGACGAGGCCAAACCAAGCAACGCCGCTGATGCGGCGAAGACGCGAAATTTGATCATGAGGGCTGCTCCGGCAGGCACGAGGATGATGCCGGTTTCACTAGCCCAGCGGATAGCGCGCACGAAGCGCCGCGATGTCGCGACTGCATTCTTTTAGAGTGATTCCAGATTATAGTTTAGAAGCGTTCCAAATGTGTCGCTCGACGTTGGCCCACTCCATGCCTCATCGACAACAGCTAGGGGTGTTCGCCTTCTCAGCGCGTGATGTCGAAATTCACCGCGGCCGTGTTGCCGCCACTGACGACGACGGCCACGCGTTCGCCGTCGGCCGGCCGATAGGCGCCGGACAGAATCGCCGAAAAGGCGGCGGCACCTCCCGGCTCCGCCACGATGCGCAAGGTGCGCCACAGCGTCTGCTGCGCCTCGGCGATCGCGTCGTCGGTCACCAGCACGGTGCGCGGCGCGTATTTCTGCGCGATCGGAAACACAATTTCGCCGACGCGGCGCGGCGCCAGCGAATCCGCCGCCAGCCCGCCGGCCTCCGCATCGACGGGATGTCCGGCCTCCAAAGCCCTGGTCAGCGTCGGCGACGCAAACGGCTCGACACCGATCACCTTGATGCGGCCGGCGTACCAGGCCGCTATCCCCGCAACCAGCCCGCCGCCGCCAACCGCAACGAGGACCGTGTCGATGGTGGGAAGTTGTTCGTCGAGCTCCAGGCCGATCGTTCCCTGCCCCATGATGGTTTCGTTCTGGTCGAATGCGTGAACCGGCAGCGCGCCGGTTTGCTGCGCCCATGCTTCGCTTCCGGCGAGCGCATCCGCATAGCCATCGCCCTCAATGGTGAGGTCCGCGCCGTACTCGCGGATGCGCTTGATCTTGGCCGGAGAAGACACGCTGGGAACGAAAATCTTGGCCGGTATGCCGAGCCTCATCGCAGCATAGGCGACGGCAGCGCCGTGGTTGCCGCCCGACGCTGCGACGACGCCCGCTTTGGGGATCGCTCGGGTCAACAGATTGGTGAAGGCGCCGCGGGCCTTGAACGCTCCCGAGTGCTGCAGCAATTCGAGCTTGAGGCAGATTGTGGCGGCCGACAGCCCGAACTCGCGGCCATCGGTCTCGATCACGGGCGTGCGCCTGATATAGGGCCGGATGATCTTCTCGCACGCTGCGATGGCTTGCGGCGTTACGGCTTCACCAAGTCCATCCATGGCAGTCTCCCGCAGCTTGCAAGCCACAAGTGTCACGAAGCCCGCATCGCGAAACTAAAAACCCGTTCTCGCAAAAATTTGACGGCCGCGCTCAGGCCTTCGCGGTCGTGTGCGCGAACACCACCTCGATCAGCGTGCCCGAGCGCGCGCCGGTCTTGATCTGGAATCGGGCGCGGTTGGCTTCGACCAGCGCTTTGGTCAGCGACAGGCTGACGCCGGCGCCCTCGGAGGCCTGATCGGATGGTGCCGGGGTGCGGAACGGCTCCAGGGCGGCGGCGACTTCGTTGTCGTTGAGGCCGTGGCCGGTATCGCGGACCCGCAGCATTACCTCGCCGAAATCGGACAACGCCGTGGAGACGATGACCTGGCCGCCGGCATTGGCGAGATGAATCGAATTGCCGATCAGGTTGAGCGTGATCTGGCGCAACGCGCGCGCATCGGCGACCACCGGCGGCAGCGTGTGCGCCAGCGAGGTGCGGATGATGATGCGTTCGCGGTTGGCCTGCGGCTGCATCACGGCGACGCAACTCTCGACCAGTTCGTTGAGATTCTGGTTGGTGAACGACAGATCGAGCTTGCCGGTCTCAATCCTCGATAGATCAAGCAGGTCGTTGATGATCGAGATCACCCTCTCGCCGGAAGCGCGGATGTCCTTCATGTATTCGACATAGCGCTCATTGCCGAGCGCACCGAAACGTTCGCCGATCATCACTTCGGAGAAGCCGATGATGGCGTTGAGCGGCGTGCGCACCTCATGGCTGATGCGGGCCAGCACGTCCGCCTTGGCGCTGGCGGCGCGCTCGGCGAGGCGCCGCGCTTCCCGCAACTCGTTCTCGCTCTGCTTGGCCTGCGACAGGTCGCGGAACACCGCGAAGAAATTCGGACCATCGGCCTTTGTCCGTCCCATGGTCATCGACAGCGGAATGAAGCCGCCCTTGCTCTCGCGCCCAAGCGTCTCGCGGCCGTGCTCGAGCAGGCTGGCGACACCTTCGGATTTGATGCTGGCGAGATAGTCGAACACCTCGTGCTGGCTTTCCGGCGCGAACAGATCCGCCAGATTGCGCCGCGCCAGGTCCTCGCCGTCATAGCCGAACAGCGCTTCGGCGCTGCGATTGACGGAGCTGATGTTACCCTCGGCGTCGAACATCACGATGCCTTCGGCTGTGGTGTCGAGGATGGCGCCAAGCTCTTCGGCATCGGCGTGGCCCGCGGGCAACGGTTCGGCGGCCGGCGGTTCGGCAACCGGCACAGCTTCCGCGATCGCGGCGGCGACGGCCGCCGCTTCGCCGCGCGCACCCGAGAAGATCAAAGCGAGCGCGGAATCGCCGTCCCATGAAATCGTGTAGAGGCGCGCGTCAGTCGCCGCCGGTGGCGTCGATGCGGGCCCTTCCGGGTCTTCTTCCGAGCCTTGTTCCGCAGGTTTCGGCTGGCTCGCGGAGATCATCACCGGCGTGCCGGTGTCCGACGTCGAGGGCGCGTTGGAGACGCCGGGCTCGACATAGAGCGCATCGAGGCCGCCGGCATCTTCCAGCGCATGCAGGCTCGGATAGCCCATCTGCGTGAGGAAGGCGGGATTGGCGTAGAGCAGCCGGTCGAGCCGGTAGATCAGAATGCCGACCGGCAGCAAGTCGAGCAGCGCCTTGTCGCGCCTGCTTTCGCCGCGCGCCGGCGGCTCGGATGGTGCCAGCCATTCCGGCTGCACCGGGGCATCGCTCGCGGCTTCCTGTGAAGCTGCCGCATACGCGTCCGTCGATGCGGTGTTCTCGACCACGGTTTCATCGAGGCCGGTGACGGCCTGTGCCGTCTCATTGCCGTTCTCGTTCTCGAGCCGCGCCGACAATTGCCGCGCGAGTTCGTTGAAGGCGCTGTTTTCGACCGGCGTCAGCGATGGCGGCTTGGCGTCGCCGGGCGGGCGGAACGGCAGAACGTTCTTCGGCGTTTCCGCCTGCATTTCTGCCAGAGTATCCTTTGGGGTATCCACGGCGGCATCCAGATCGGTTGGGTGTGAAATCTCGGAAGCAATCGGCTCGGGCAATTCCGTAACGGGAGGCGACGCAACGCTGGTCTCGATGACAAATTCCGCGGGCGGGTCATCTGCCGCGGTCGGCTGCGCGGTCACGTTCTCGCTGAAATTTTCTTGCGGCAACGCTTCTTGAGGCGCGTCCTCCGCGGACGGATCCTGCGCGGGCAACTCTGGGCCGACCGAATCCGACGCTGGGCCTGCCTGGACGATATCAGCCGAGTGCGGTTCCGGCGCGACCGGCGCGGGTGCTCCACCGAAGAATTCGTAGCGGCGCAAGGCGGCCAGCCGTGCCAGGCCGTCGAGATCGCGGCAAACGCCGAAGCCGCGAAAGCCGGCAAAATGGCGTGCGCGATCGAAGATCGGCAGGCCCGACAATTCGACCGGCAGCCGCGCGCCGCCATCGACCGGCCAGTTCAGCGTGATGCCGCTCCAGGTCTGGCGCGTGGCAAACGCCTTCATCACGCGGCCTTCGGGATCGAGCCCGAAGGCTTCCGCGATCTCGCTCCACAACCGGCCGAAGCCGGCGGTGGTGTGGGGGCCGATCAGCCGGGTGAATTCATCGGCGCCGAGCGTGAAGCGGCCTTCCTGATCCATCTGCCACATGAAGCGCAACGGAAGCCGCCGCGCATGCGGTGACGGCTCTTCGAACCAGGACGGCGCCTTGACGGGGGCGGCGGCGGTCGGCGCTATCAGGTTTTCGGCTGATGATTCAGGCGCGGCGTCGGCGGCGAATGAGGGCGTGGCTTCGGCGGCGATCGCTTCGACGTCAGGCGATGGTTCAGGCGGCAACGCGGCGGATGGTTTGCTGCTGGACGGCGCCGCCGCGGCGACCGGCTCGGTTTCGGGTTCTTCTTCCGGCGCCTCTGCGAGCGCGTCGAACAGCGCCAAGGCGGCCGGCGCTTCGCCCATGGGGGCGGGCTGCGGCGGTACGGGTGCGGGATCGTTCGCGACAACGCCCGCCACCGGCGGCTCGAGTGGTTCAGGCAATTCTTCTTGCGGTTGCTCTTCTTGCGGCTGCGCCGCCGCGACGGGCTCCGGCGCTGCGGCGTGCACGGCGTCCGGCACGATCAGCGCGACGAGACCGATGTCGGCGCCAGCGCCAACCCGTTGCACCACCATGCGGCCGATGTCGATCGCGGTTGCGACGGCGCCCTGTTTCAGCGCGTCCTGGCGCGCATCGTCGAGGCCGGCCTCGACCAGATTGTGAAAGCCGAGCAGGGGACGCGCCGTATCGCTGGTGCCGATCAGGATGCCGTCACGGGTAAACGCCGCGACTGGCATCGCGAGACCCTCGACCAGCCGCTGCAGCCGTTCCTTCAGCGGCATGGCGCGGCCTGAGATGTTGCCGGCAGCAACCAAAATACCGTGGCTGCCATCGGGCAGATCGAGCCGCGAACAGCCGCAGGTCGCGAGCATGCCGGGCGCCGCGCCAAAACCTTGCAGCCGCTCCAGCCGGACCGCGCCGTTCGCAAGCAGGCGGCCGGCGAGCCGCGCGATCTGCCGCCGATGCGGATCGGCCGGTCCGAAAATTTTCCCCGCCAGCGCCGTGCTGTTGGCCGTGCCGAACAAGCGTGCGCCGACCGGATTGGCCCACAGAACCCGCGTGCCGTCGCTCGACCACAGCCATGCGGCCAGGGTGCTCGTCGCGTGCACCGCCAGCCGCGGATCGCCGAGCGCTAGCATCTGGAGTTCGGCATTATTCATCAGCGCGACATGACCGTGGACGTGAGCCTTCTGCTCGAAGATGATTTTTGCGAATCGGCGGCCAAACGCTGACTGCCCTGCAGGATCGCAAGTGGATCGCCAGTATCGCAAGCGCGGCGCGGCAGGTCCACGGCCGGGCGGACCCAAGCGGTATTCTAAGCCGCGATAACCTTAATCCAGCTGAACCGAATCGGCCTCTGCGGCGTTGAGCTTGTTGCAAAAGACCGCCGGGGGTTCACGATGTGAACCCGAGGCCCTCCGCCCAAGGTGCACGATGCGGAACCGCCGACACGGCATCATACCGGTGAGGTCTTTTAGCGATACCTGGACGCCTGCCAAGCAGCCCCCAACACCACAGGAGTGGGACCATGAGCGACGATGGCCGTTTCGAGATTCCAAAGGAAATGCGATCGATGGCGGAGGCTAGCTTCGAGCAGGCCCGCCAGACCTTCGAGAAATTCCTCTCTTCCGCGCATCAGGCCGCGGGCTCGTTCGAGGACCATGGCGCCGCCGCGCGCACCAACGTCAAGGAAATCGGCAGCAAGGCGGTCGCCTTCGCCGAAAAGAACGTTCAGACCTCGCTGGACTACGCGCAAGCGCTGCTGAAGGCCAAGGATCTGACCGAGGTGATGCGGCTGCACAGCGAGTATGTGCAGGGCCAGATGCGTGCGCTGGCGGAGCAAGCCAGCGAGATGGGTCAGATCGTCAGCCGCGCCGCGATGGATGCGGCGAAGCCCAAGAGCCCAGGAGAGGCCTGAGGACACATGCTTCAAAAGTCCCGCCTATTCTACTTTAGGATTTAGAGACTAGAAATACACTCAAAACAGGCAATGTATGCCGCAGTGCACATTGTTTTGCTTTGCGTTGCACAAAATTGACATGATAAGGGTGTTTATTGGGCATGCCCGACGATGGGCACTCCCCAAGACCGGAGTTCGATCCGGAAATATGTACCAGTATTCCGAGAAGATCGTGCTCAGACAAGCAGAGACCGTGTGATCCAGTACGGCGCTACCGGCGTTTTCACCGGTGGCGTTCGCAAGGGGTCACCACAATTCACCCCGTTGCGAAGGAAGCATGCGAATGACCAGTTCGACCGATCCGTTCTCCGCCTCCATCATTCCATTCGAAGTCCCCGAGCAGATGCGTGCGTTCGCTGAAAAGGGCGTTTCGCAGGCGCGCGACAACTACGCCAAGTTCAAGGATGTGGCCGAGAGCCATAACGGCACCATGGAAGCCGTGTTCACCTCGGCCAACAAGGGCGCCAGCGCCTACTCGGCCAAGCTGTTCGAGTTCTTCAAGGCCAACACCACGTCCTCGCTCGACTTCGCGCAGGACCTGCTCAGCGTGAAGACGCCGGCAGCTGCCATGGAGCTGTGGACCTCGCACGCCAAGAAGCAGTTCGAGACGTTTTCGGCCCAGGCCAAGGAACTCGCTGAACTCGGCCAGAAAGTTGCGACCGAAACCGTCGAACCGATCAAGGCGTCGGCCGCGAAGTACCAGCAGCCGGCCGCCTGAGCCCGCATTAAGGTTTGAAGAAGCCCGGGCAGGTCAGCCCGGGCTTTTTTGTTGCCCCCGGGCCGGTCCTTCGCAGGGGTGGGCCATCGATGCCCCGAAGCAAATGAACTTTGTCTGCCCCCGAAACGACTGATAATCGGGTGGCTGGTGGCCTTGCCAAAGCGTGGCGTTGCACCTAGTTTCCCGCCCATTCGCGACCCCCTTTTTTCGTGGGGCTCGCGCAGGATGCAGTTGTAGCTCAGTCTGGTTAGAGCGCCTGTCTGTGGAACAGGAGGTCGGTGGTTCGAGCCCACCCAACTGTACCAACCCCATCGCGGATATTCCCGGAGAGCGTCGGATTCGTTGCGCTGGCCGCAGCGCCTGTCCGGCCAATGATGCCTGACCGGATCAGACCGGCACGCCCTTCACCTGATGGCCGATCCAGCCGAACAGCCGCGATGCGGTCGCGGCGGCCAACACCGTCGCCAGCAACTCGATCGGGCTGTTGAGCGCAATTCTGGCTGCGCTCCACCAGCTGGGCAGATCGTCGAGGTCGCCGATCAAGCCGACCGCCAGGAACCCGGCCAATACCGGCAGCAGCACAATAAAAAAACTTTTCAGGATCAACCAGCTTCGAGCCTTCGTATCCGCCAGCACATTGCGCAGCGAGGCACCGGGCGCGTCAACCGCGATCGCCGGAAAAAGAATAGCCAGCCGCACCAGGACGACGACGACGACGATCGCGGTTGCGATGGTCGCGATTGAAACTGCGTCCTCGGACGGCGTGATCAGGCCTAGCAGGTAGGGTGGAAGGGTGATGAGCGCCCACAGCACGACGGTCCAACCGAGCAAACGCCGGAAGCGTGGCGCGAATATCGCGAAATCGTAGCCGGAAGTGGTTTCGCGGAGGATCAACAGGCGGTAGATCGCGATCTCAAGCGGAAGAATCAAGATGGTCTTGATCGCATCGAGGCCTTCCCGGAGCACCGGGTTGTCAGCGATAACAGGCGCAACGAATCCCAGAATCCCCACGGCAAGATAGATCAGCAGGCCGACCAGGGAGAGGAAGCGCAGCCGAACAAACACGTCGAGCATGCCATTCCACACCGAGCGGAAGGTGGCCCCGAAGGATAGGTCAGGTTGGTCGGCCAACGATTTATCCTTCGGCTCCGCGAACTGATCGCGGCAAGCTATGCGGTTAGCAGGCCCTTCTGAAAAGGTCATTGCGTTGCCCAGCTTGCCAATTCCCCAATTCACCGCCCATTCTGCCGCCCGTCCGCCCGGTGAAATCAGCGCTGGTCGCCGCACTTGTGCTGTGGCCTGTTGTCCACCCCTGCTTGCCAATCCCGGGCGGTTCACCCACAATTCGTGGAATCATTGCCTCGGGGGGATTCATGGCGACTTTTCGGATCAGCAATTTCGGGTTTGGTTTGGTGTTGACGACGGCGCTCGCATTTTCATCGCTGCCGGCTTCGGGTCAGAGCTACACCCCTGAACAGGAACAGGCCTGCACCAGCGACGCTTTCCGGCTTTGCAGCTCCGAAATCCCCAATGTCGAGCGCGTCACGGCCTGCATGGTCGCCAAGAAGTCACAGCTTTCGCCGCCCTGTCGGGCGCAATTCAGATCCGGTCCCGAACCGAGCCGGGCCGCTTCAGCGCCCGCCGGCAGGCCGATGGCGATCAAGCCGGCGGCCCCGCGCAAATCCGCAGCCAAGGCGCGTAAGCCCAAGAAACCGGCAAAACCAGCCCGGACCTGAGCGCAGCATGCCATTTCAAGCCCCCTTCGCGCGACAGACTGACGCCTTGTGACTCCAGCTGCGAGTCAACATCTCTCAGCAGGAGGAGAGATTAATTGAGCAAAGAATCGCAAATGGAGCTCGACCGGCATTTTGCCTGGTTCGAAGCCAAGCTGCCGGCCGGCCCGGCCAGATTCGTCGCCTGGCTGCGCAAGCCGTCGTCGCGCTACGTCAGGATTCCGATCGCTATTCTGCTGATCCTCGGCGGCATTTTCAGCATCTTGCCGGTGCTTGGACTCTGGATGCTGCCGCTCGGACTCCTTTTGTTCGCGCAGGACGTCCCGTTTCTGCAGACGCCGATGGCGAAGCTGCTCGGATGGATCGAGCGCAAGTGGATCGAACGACAGCGCGCAAAAAGCATGCGCTGAATCGATCAAGTCACTCTGGCGATTCCATTTTTGCGATTTCATCACGGATTGCGGCGTCGCACGCAGTGTGACTCAAAAAGCAACTTTATTGGCTAATCAGTGGCTTCTTCGCAATAAGCAGCAAATTTTTCTTTCACGAATCAGTGCGCTGATTCATTTTCGGCTTCTGGGGTCAATCTGGAGGCCAAGGTATGAACGTCATAGTTTTTGCTTCGCGTAAGGGGGGCTCGGGAAAAAGTACCCTGGCTGCCCACATTGCTGCGCATGTCCATAAGTCGACGAAGCCCTGTTTGATGGTTGATGCTGATCCGCAGGGATCGCTTACTCTCTGGCACAAATTGCGTGGAACGAACGAGCCGCCGATCAAGGCCGCGGTAAATTCGGTCAGCGGAATTATCGCCGCCGCCAAGCGCGACGGCATCGAATGGGTGTTCATCGACACGCCGCCGAATTTGTCGGCCGTCGTCGACGACGCCATCAAGAACGCCACGATGGTGATCATTCCGGCGCGGCCCGGCGTGTTTGACGTCAATGCCGTGCAGGAAACCATTCAGACCTGCCGTGCGGCGCGCAAGCCCTATGCGGTCGTCATCAACGGTGCCCCCGCGAGCCGGGACAGCGTTGAAAGCCGCATCGTCACCATCGCGCGTGAAGCACTGATCAAATTCCGTGCGCCGGTGTGGAGCGGTCAGATCACCAACCGTGCCGATCTGTTACTGGCGCTTGGTAACGGCGAAGGCGCCCGCGAATATTACGCGGAAGGCCGGGCCGCTGCGGAAATCAGCCGGCTGTGGGCTGCGATCGAACGTTCGATCAAGGCCATCCGCGGCAACGCGTCGGCTTCCGGCGCCATGCACAAGCAAGCGGCGTAACAACGCCGCTTACGGACTCAAAAAAGACGCGCGGGACTCCGCGCGTTTTTCTATTGTATGTCGTCATTCCGGGGCGATGCGCAGCATCGAACTACGATGTGCAATTGCACATCTGAGGTTCGCATCTTCGATGCGCCCCGGAATGACGGACGGAGCAAGTCTGCTCACGCCACCATCAGCATGTAGAACACGACGACCGGCGACATGGTCAGGATCACCGACCAGATGCCGACCGCCCAAAGAACGTCCTCGGTCGTAAAGCCCTGTTGATCAGGGAGAGTATTGTTTTCGATTTCCACGACGCGCCCCCGCGTTTTTTTCCGTTGTGACGAGCTTGATACGCGACCGCTTTTAAAATCCCGGTCGCAATTTCGCTCGCATTTGACCGCAGGTGCTACCGCCGATTAACCACGGCAGCCGCTGCGTTTTCTTTCAAGCGATCAGCAGGCGCCAGGTCACGACCGGCGCGAAACCGATCAGCGTCGCCCACAAGGCAAAGGACGAAACCAGCAGAACGTCCTGCATTCGCTGGACGCGTTCGCAGGTCGGAAATTTCCAATTGTCACTGGTGTGGTCGATCATGTGATGTCCCCCGTTTTCTCAATGAGGACATCAATACGCCCGAGATTTTAAAGTTGACGGCAAGGCTTTGGACGCTTTTGAAGCGCCGCCCTCACCAACCGTTAACCAGCGTTCCGGAAGGCCGCCGCGTTTGCAAAGGTGACGCGGCGATCGGCTGAGGCGACCGCGGGCGAATGCGGTTAACATTGCGCCAACGCGGTCAGGCAATTTTTCTGGCCGGCGTCCACGGTGTTGGAAGATATTCCGGTCACCTTATGCGCCTCCGCATCATCCGAGCCGGTGTGGAGCGACAGAAAAGCCGTCGCCGCGGTCTTCCGCGTGCGGCGGCTTTTTTGTACGCAACGCTCCCGCAAGCGGGAGGGCCCCGGCTGCGACGCCCCTCTACGCCCGCCGCAACAGGGCCGGCGCGCGCCGTTCCCGCTCCGCGTCGAGCCGCGCCGCGAGCTCCGCGCTGACTTCCACCATCGGCAGCCGGACCTCGGCACTGTCGATCAGCCCGCTCTGCGCCAGCCAGTATTTTGCAGGCGCCGGGCTGGGTTCGGCGAACAACAGCCGCGTCAGTTCGGAAAGATTGTCCCAGCACGCCTGTGCGCCCTGGTGGTCGCCCTGCTGCATCAGCGTCCGCACCGAGGCGAACGCTTCGGTCTCCAGATGCGCCGACAACAGGATGGCGCCGTCGGCGCCGTCGACCAGCGCCTCGTGGTAGTGCGCGTCCTCGCCGGTCAGCACGCGAAAGCCTTTCGGCCGCCGCGCGAGGAACTCGATCGACTGGGCGCGGTCGGCAGAGCAATCCTTGATGCCGACGATGTTGCGATGTGCGGCGAGCTGCAGCAGGGTCTCGTTGGTGAGATTGACCGCGGTCCGGTAGGGGATGTTGTAGAGCACGATCGGCCACGAGGCGTGATCGGCGAGTTCAGTGAAATGTCGCAGCAGGCCGCGCTGCGACGGCCGCGTGTAATAGGGGCTGGCGATCAGGTAGAAGTCGATCGGCCAGGCGGCGGTCTCGTCGAGCGTATCCAGCATCTTGCGCGTGCTGGCGCCGGACAGGCCGAGACAGATCGGGATATAGCGTCCGCTGCCCGATATCTCGGCCCGGGTCACCGACACCAGCTGCTCGAGCTCGCCCTGGTCGAGCGTCATGCCCTCGCCCGAGGTGGCGGCGAGAATCAAGCCGTCGACCGGGCTATTGGCGTAGTGCCTGATCATGCGGCGCAGCGACGGCTCATCGAGTTCGCCGTTGCGAAACGGTGTAACGAGGGGCAGCCACAGGCCCTGCAATCGGTTTTGCGGATCGGTAGACATGGTTCCATCTCCTTGAAGGCTTTTGCCGGAGACGGGACACATGAAAAAACCCCGTCCAGACGGCGGGGTTTCGGGATCGGCTTGGCGGTTGATCTATCGCGCGCGTCGATCTCGGGTCCCCGGGTGGGGACCTTTTTTCGACGACAGAGCGGCGCACGAATTCGTGATCATGTCTCGATGATGATGGCGCAACGGCGCGCTGTCAATCCGCGCACGCTCGATGACGTTTGTTTTACGGGAGAAGAAAAGATCTGGAGACGAAGAAGGTTCAGCTCAAATCATCTGCAGACGAAGCGATCCGGAGAAGAAAAAAAGCCGGGCCCAAAAGAGCCCGGCTTAAGGTATTGGCCACGTGAGGCCGACACAATCACCTTCCAAGAGGGATTACTGAGCGCCCGCGCCACTGGAGGAGGGGGACATATGCGCGACACGATCGCTCAGCGTGTAAGCACTATGATCCCCATATGCGGCTTGCGTAAACCGGTTAAGCCGCATGTCTGACATGCGGAGACCGGGGGCTTTATAAGAGCCGCTAATCCGGAAGGCGGGAAACGTCAGCCGCTGCGAAAGCGTTTCGAGCGAAGCCTGTGCCGCACGTGATGCGGGATCGATACCGGCTCGCGTCAAGAAAATGCGTCAAAACAAGAATCTAGAGCTCCGGTTCCGATTCAATCAGAACCGAAATTCCAGTCCCAATCGAAATGCTAGGAGGGCCAGCGCTGCGCCTTGCTCACCACGAAATCGCGGAACACCTGCACCCGCGCCACCGTCTTCAACTCTTCGGGATAGACGAAATAGGTGTCGATCTGGATCGAGTCGGTCTCGCCGAACAGCTGCACCAGACGGTTGTTCTCCTCGACGAGGTAGTCGGGCAGGGCGGCGATGCCGAGCCCCTGCTGACAGGCCCTGACAAGACCAAGGATGTTGTTGACCTTGAAGTAAGCCTCGCGCGGACCCGAGCCGTTGCGGCCGGCGTCGATCAGCCAGCTGCGGTTCTGCAGATGCGGCGGCACCTGGGAATCGCCGAGCATGATGATGCGATGCGAGTCGAGGTCGTCGAGCGTGCGCGGCGTGCCGAAGCGCTTGATGTATTCCGGCGAGCAATAGGCATGGAATCCGATCGAGAACAGCTTGCGCTGGATCAGATCCGGCTGGGTCGGCTTGCGGGTCCGGATCGCGACGTCGGCCTCGCGCATCGACAGATCGAGATCCTCGTCGGTCACGATCAGCGAGATGCGGATATCCGGATAGAGGCTGGTGAACTCGTCCAGCCGCGGAATCAGCCAGTTGATGCCGAGCGCCGGCGGCGTGGTGATCTTGAGGTCGCCTGACGGCCGCTCGCGGCTGTCGGTGAGCTTGGCGCGCGCCGCCTGCAGCTGCATGAACACGTCATGCGCGGTGCGGAACAAGAGGTCTCCCTGCTCGGTGAGGATCAGCCCGCGCGCATGGCGATGGAACAGCGATACCGCAAGCTCCTGCTCCAGCGCCGAGACTTGCCGCGATACCGCCGATTGCGAAAGCCCGAGTTGCTCGCCGGCATGGGTGAAGCTGCCCGCTTCCGCCGCCGCGTGAAACACCTTCAGCTTGTCCCAATCCATGTCCGTGAATCCGTCCCGTGTTCGACGCGTAATCATTCTGCCGCCGCCCGATCACTCGCACGCACAGCGAGAAAGCGCTCGGCCTCGAGGGCCGCCATACAGCCAAGGCCCGCGGCCGTGACCGCCTGCCGCCAGGTTTCGTCCGCGACGTCGCCGGCGGCGAACAGGCCGGGCACCGACGTCGCCGTCGAGTTCGGCGCCACCTCGACATAGCCGGAGGGTTTCAGCTTGACCTGGCCGGCGACGAGTTCGGTTGCCGGCGCGTGGCCGATGGCGATGAAGACGCCGTCAGCGGGCACCTCCGTCAGCGCGCCGCTCTTGACGTTCTTCAGGCGCACATGAGTGACCTTGCCCGGGTTTTCGGTGCCGCAGATTTCGTCGATCGCACTGTCCCAGACCACCTTGATCTTCGGGTTCTTGAACAGGCGATCCTGCAGGATGCGCTCGGCGCGGAAATGATCGCGGCGATGTACGACGGTGACTTGCGAGGCGAAGTTGGTGAGGAACAGCGCTTCCTCGACCGCGGTATTGCCGCCGCCGACCACCATGACTTCCTTAGCCCGATAGAAGAAGCCGTCGCAGGTCGCGCAGGCCGAAACGCCAAAGCCCTTGAACTTCTCTTCGGACGGCATGCCAAGCCAGCGCGCCTGCGCGCCGGTGGCAAGGATCACGGTTTCGGCGAGATAAACGTCGCCACTGTCGCAGGTCAGGCGGAACGGCCGCTGCGTGGTGTCGAGTTTGGTGACGAGATCGGTGACGAGCTTGGTGCCGACATGGGCCGCCTGTTTTTCCATCTGCTCCATCAGCCACGGACCCTGGATGACATCCGCAAAGCCGGGATAGTTTTCCACGTCGGTGGTGATGGTGAGCTGGCCGCCGGGCTGGATGCCCTGGATCAGCACCGGCTCAAGCATCGCCCGCGCGGCGTAGATCGCTGCGGTGTACCCGGCAGGGCCGGAACCGATAATGACGACCTTGGCATGGATAGGCGCGGGCATCGGCGATTCCCTCTCTTTGGAGGATTTTGATGAGGACTTGTGCGGGAAGCGCCGGGAAATGCGTCGCGCGGCGCTAAAAGTGTCAAATCCAAGTCTATGATATCTGGGTAGCCATGCAAGATTTGCAATTCAAATAAGCGAATTTTCCCCGGAACTGCGGTATTTTCTCCCGATTTACGCAAAATGGCGCAGTGCACGCGCAATAAAATTGCGCAATTGATGGCAGCTGCGCTAAGAGTGTTGCCGGTAAACACCTTCCCAAGCCCAGCCAGCCCCAAAGAACCTAGGGAACCCAAAGGAACCGGACCGCGTGTCGAAGAATCTCGACGAGATCGACCTTAGAATTCTTTCCGAAATCCAGGCCGATGGCCGAATCACCAACGTCGAACTGGCCAAACGGGTCGGCATCTCGCCGCCGCCTTGCCTGCGCCGGGTCAGGACGCTGGAGGAAGAGGGCTACATCCAGGGCTACCGCGGCATGCTCGATCCGCGCCGGCTCGGCTTCGACGTCACCGTGTTTGCCTCCGTGCACCTGTCGAGCCAGGCCGAAGCGGACTTGCGCGCATTCGAGGAATTTGTCCGCGCCGAGCCCCTGGTGCGCGAATGCTGGATGCTGTCGGGGGAGGTGGATTTCATCCTGAAATGCGTGGCGCCCGACATGGCGACGTTTCAGGATTTCGTCACCCATCTGACGTCGGCGCCCCATGTGCGCAATGTCAGGACGTCGCTGGTGCTGCACAATTCGAAATACGAGGCGGCGGTGCCGCTCGATTTGAAGGTGACGGGATAACGCGACGCGTTATCCCGTCATCCCGGGGCGCGAAGCGAACCCGGGATCTCGAGATTCCGGGTTCGCGTCTTCGACGCGCCCCGGAATGACAGTGTTAGTAAATGTAGCGCCGCTCCCTACCGCTTCTTTCCCATCATTGCATCCACGCTGAACGGTCCGCCGCCGGCAAAGAACAGATAGAGACAGGCGAAGCAGAACAGGATCGAGGCGTTGCCGCCATTGATCAGCGGGATGAAGCCCTTGGGATAGTGTCCCATGAAATAGGCGAACGCCATTTCACCTGACAGTATGAAGGCCACGGGTCGGGTCAGAAGACCGATCATCAGAAGGCCGCCGAGGACCAGTTCGAGCGAACCGGCCGCGCCGTACAGCGACATCAGCTCGACCTTGGCGAACATGGGCACCGGCGGATATTTGAACAGCTTGGCGACGCCATACTGAAACAGCAGCAATCCGATGATGAAACGGAAGACGCTGAGAACCATCGGCTCGCCGCTTGCGAGCATCTTGTTGAACTTGTCCATTGTCCGCTCCCTCAAGCCCGCTTGGTTGCTGCGTCGACGCTCCACGGACCTGCGCCCGCGGTCGACAGATAGAGGCAGGTGAAGCAGTACAGGGCCGCCAGCGTGCCGCCGTTGATCAACGGATGAAAGCCCTTCGGGAAGTGGCCGATGAAATAGGCGAAGGCCATCATGCCGGAAAGAATGAAGGCGACCGGGCGTGTGCACAGGCCGATGATCAGCAGTGCACCGCCGATCAGCTCAATGAAGCCGGCGGCGCCGACCAGCGAGAACGGCTGCACATTCGCGTACATCGGATAGACCGGGAAGCCGATGATCTTGCCCATGCCGTGCTGGATGATCAAAAGGCCGGTGATGATGCGCAATAGGCTCAATACGCGCGGCGTCCACGCCGCGAGTGCTTCTGTCATGAGAGTCCCCCAAGTTGGATCGAGTTCCACTTGGTATCGCGTCGCGGCCTGGAGGAAAAGCGCGCGGCGGCCGGAATTCGATGACGTTTTGGCGAGCAGAAAAGGAATTATGCGGCGCGCTGCGTGTTTGCCGCGTCTCGCGCGAGGTTACTTGCAGGTGACTTCGCTGCGGCACTCTGCCGCTAGAGCGTGATCCGGTTCAGCGACCTGAGGTCTGAGACCCTCATGGTGGGGGCGGCGAGGCGTGCGTCGCGAACCGCGAGGCCGTCCAACCCAAGCGGAAGCAAGCACTGGAATCACTGCGCGCCGAGGCAGCGGATGGCTTTGGGCTGACAGGCAATGCCGATGTTGGAGCAGGTCGCGGGCTCATCCTTGGCGCCGCGCGTGCAGTTGACGCAGTCGTCGGTCCAGCGGCTGCAATTCGGCGGACCGGTCCGGATCGAGATTTGCTTGGGGTTTTCCTTGGGAGCGATGCGCGGCGGGATCGAAAGCTCGGCTGCCGCGGCAGCGTGACAACCGCCAATGAAAAGCATCAGCGTGAGAGCTGGAAGCGCAACGACAATATGAGTTCGTTGCATGCGGTCTTCCCCAAGTGCGGCTTTCCCCAATTTTGGGTTTCCCAGTGCGGCGAAATCCCAAAGTGCGGCGAAGGCACGTTCCGGTCCCGGGCCGGCGGGCAGTGCCCGCCGGGGCAAACCTGGCTCCAGCCTAGCGCCACTCGACCTTGGTGATCTCGTAGGCCTTGGCGCCGCCGGGCGCCATGACCTCGACGGTCGTGCCCTTCTTCTTGCCGATCAACGCGCGGGCCAGCGGCGAGGTGATGGAGATGCGGCCCTTCTTGGCATCGGCCTCCGGCTCACCGACGATCTGCCACACCGCTTTCTTCTCGGTGTCCTCGTCGACCAGCGTGACGGTGGCGCCGAACATGATGGTGTCGCCGGAGAGCTTTGAAATGTCGATGATGTCGGCGCGCGCGAGCTTGTCTTCGATCTCGGCGATGCGGCCTTCATTATGCGACTGCTCTTCCTTGGCGGCGTGATATTCCGCGTTTTCCGAAAGGTCGCCATGCGAGCGCGCCTCGGCGATGTGCTCGATGATGCGCGGCCGGTCCTCCGACTGGCGCTTCTTCAACTCGACCTCGAGGGCGGCATAGCCGCCGGCGGTCATCGGAACCTTTTCCATCATCTCTTCCGTCCTTCGCCCGTGCGAGCCGCTCCTAGAAGTTGCGCGCACGAAGCAGTCTTTCGATTTCGATTCGGGGCCATTCGGGCCCGAAACGCGAGCCCGCCAGCCTATTAATTTTCGGCCCCGTCAAGGGCCGATACAACTACCAAACGAGCGGTGGGTTCCAGCCATACGGCCTTGTTGCCAATCGTTTAGCGGGCAATTTGGCCCGGCGAACGATCAGTTTTCGGAAAAGTAACTCTGCAGCGTGCGGACCTCAAGGTCTCCGCCCAGATAGGCGCGGATGCCCTGTGCGGCCGCCACAGCACCCGAAAGAGTGGTGTAATATGGCACTTTATGCAAGAGGGCAGCCCGTCGCAACGAACGGCTGTCGGCCAGCGCCTGCGGCCCCTCGGTGGTGTTGAAGACGAGCTGGATGTCGCCATTGGTGATGGCGTCGACGATGTGCGGCCGGCCCTCCAGCACCTTGTTCACTTTTTCGGTCGGTACGCCGGAATCGGTGAGGAAGCGCTGGGTGCCCGATGTGGCCATCACCTTGAAGCCGAGCGAATGCAGCAGCCGCACGGCGTCCGCGATGCGGGTCTTGTCGCTCTCGCGCACCGAGACGAACACGGTGCCCTTGCGTGGCACGCGGGTGCCGCCGCCGAGCTGGCTCTTGGCGAAGGCGACTTCGAACGAACGGTCGATGCCCATCACTTCGCCGGTCGAGCGCATCTCCGGACCGAGCACGGTATCGACGCCGGGGAAACGCGCGAACGGGAATACCGATTCCTTGACGCCGACATGGCCGAGCTTGCGCTTCTTCAGATTGAAGTCGGCAAGCTTCTCGCCGGCCATGATTCTGGCCGCGATCTTCGCCACCGGCGTGCCGACCACCTTGGCGACGAACGGCACGGTGCGCGACGCTCGCGGGTTGACCTCGAGCACGTAGATATCGCCGTCCTTGATGGCGTATTGCACGTTCATCAGGCCGACCACGTCGAGGCCGAGCGCGAGTTCGCGGGTCTGCCTTTCGAGCTCAGTGATCATCGCACCATCCAGCGAATGCGGCGGCAGCGAACAGGCGGAATCGCCGGAGTGAATGCCGGCTTCCTCGATATGCTCCATGATGCCGACGACGAACGTGTCCTTGCCGTCGCACAGGCAGTCGACGTCGATCTCGGTGGCGTCGGAAAGATAGCGGTCGAACAATAGCGGGTTCTTGCCGAGCACGGTGTTGATCTGCCCGGTCTTGTCGTTGGGATAGCGCGCCTTGACGTCGGCCGGCACCAGCTCGGGCAGCGTGCCGAGCAGATAATTGTTGAGCTGCTCTTCCTCGCGGATGATCTGCATCGCGCGGCCGCCCAGCACATAGGACGGACGCACCACCAGCGGCAGGCCGAGATCGGCCGCCACCAGCCGCGCCTGCTCGACCGAATAGGCGATGCCGTTCTTGGGTTGCTTCAGCCGCAGCTTGTCGAGCACGCGCTTGAAGCGGTCGCGGTCTTCGGCAAGGTCGATGGCGTCGGGCGAGGTGCCGAGGATCGGCACGTCGGCGGCCTCCAGCGCGCGCGCCAGTTTCAGCGGGGTCTGGCCGCCGAACTGCACGATCACGCCGTGCAGCGTGCCGTTGGTCCGTTCGGTGGCGATGATTTCAAGCACGTCCTCGGCGGTGAGCGGTTCGAAGTACAGCCTGTCAGCGGTGTCGTAGTCGGTCGACACCGTTTCCGGATTGCAGTTGACCATGATGGTCTCGTAGCCGGCGTCATGCAGCGCAAAGCAGGCGTGGCAGCAGCAATAGTCGAACTCGATGCCCTGGCCGATCCGGTTCGGCCCGCCGCCGAGGATGATGACCTTCTTCTTGCCGGACGGTTCGCTCTCGTCGGCAAGTTTTCCGGCAAAAGGCGATTCATAGGTTGAATACATATAAGCGGTCGGCGAGGCGAACTCCGCCGCACAGGTGTCGATGCGCTTGAACACCGGACGAACCCCGAGCGCGTGGCGTTTGGCGGTCACCTCGGCCTCGGTGGCCTCTGCAAGCACGGCGAGCCGTGCGTCGGAAAAGCCCATCGCTTTCAGCGTCCGCATGCCGAACGCGTTGCCGGGCAGGCCGTTCGCCTTGATCTTGGCTTCCATGTCGACGATGCCGCGCATCTCGGCGAGGAACCAGGGATCGATCTTGCAGGAATTGAAGATCTCTTCGTTGGACCAGCCGAGCCGCATCGCCTGGGCTACCTGCAGGATGCGGTTCGGTGTCGGCGTGCCCAAGGCGGCGCGGACCGCGTTCTTGTCGTCGCCGCGGCCGAGGTCCTCGATCTCGATTTCATCGAGGCCGGTGAGTCCGGTCTCGAGCCCGCGCAGCGCCTTCTGCAGGCTCTCCTGGAAGGTGCGGCCGATCGCCATCACTTCGCCGACCGATTTCATCGACGTGGTCAACGTGTGGGAGGCGCCGGGGAATTTCTCGAACGCAAAGCGCGGTATCTTGACGACGACGTAGTCGATGGTCGGCTCGAACGAGGCCGGCGTGGCGCCGCCGGTGATGTCGTTGGCGATCTCGTCCAGCGTGTAGCCGACCGCGAGCTTGGCCGCGACCTTTGCAATCGGAAAGCCGGTGGCCTTCGAAGCAAGGGCAGAAGAGCGCGACACGCGCGGGTTCATCTCGATCACGACCATGCGGCCGTCGGCCGGGTTGATGCCGAACTGCACGTTGGAGCCGCCGGTCTCGACCCCGATCTCGCGCAGCACCGCCAGCGAGGCGTCGCGCATGATCTGGTATTCCTTGTCGGTCAGCGTCAGGGCCGGCGCGATGGTGATGGAATCGCCGGTATGCACGCCCATCGGATCGAGGTTCTCGATCGAGCAGATGATGATGCAATTGTCCTTTTTATCGCGCACCACCTCCATCTCGTACTCTTTCCAGCCGAGCACGCTTTCCTCGATCAGCACCTCGTTGGTCGGCGAGGCGTCGAGCCCGCGCTCGATGATGTCGAGGAACTCCTCCTTGTTGTAGGCAATGCCGCCGCCGGTGCCGCCCATCGTGAAGGAGGGCCGGATAATCGCAGGCAAACCGATTTCGGACAGCGCCATCAGCGCCTCGCCGAACGCGTGCTCCTGATAGCGCTTGCGGCGTTCGTTCTCGCCGAGGGTCCACTGCCGCTCGAGCTCTTCCAGCGCCTCGCCCGACAGTTTCTCTCGCTCAGCCAGGTATTTGTCGCGGTAGGACTTCTTCAGCGCCGAGGCGTTGGCCAGCCGCGATTTTGGCGTCTCCAGCCCGATCTTGGTCATGGCCTCGCGGAATAACTGGCGGTCCTCGGCCTTGTCGATGGCGTCTGCGGTTGCGCCGATCATTTCGACGTCGAATTTGTCGAGTGTGCCCTGACGGCGGAGCGACAGCGCGCAATTCAGCGCGGTCTGGCCGCCCATGGTCGGCAGCAGCGCAAAGCCGCCGGGAATGACGTAGCGTTCTTTTTCGATGATCTTGCCGACGATTTCCGGCGTGATTGGCTCGATATAGGTGGCATCGGCCAGTTCCGGGTCGGTCATGATCGTCGCCGGATTGGAATTGACCAGGACGACCCGGTAGCCCTCTTCCTTCAGCGCCTTCACCGCCTGGGTGCCTGAATAGTCGAATTCGCAGGCCTGGCCGATCACGATGGGGCCGGCGCCGATGATCAGGATGGTGGAGATGTCGGTTCTTTTGGGCATCAGGTCTCGCGGACTGGATTTTGGGCACAAAAAAAGGGCGCGCATGCTGCGCGTCCCCTAAGCCAAGAGCGCGGGTTACCCTCGCGCGCGGGTGGTCTTTAGACCAGATTCCGCACCCGCGAAACCCCCAAAAACGGGCCATCAACCGGCATTTGCGGGAATTTGGGCTGCGGCTTGGTGTGAGGTGGGAAAGGCTGGCCGCGGCCCGTCTTCGCCCTTCGGGCTACGCCGAGGCAGCCTTCGCCACGAAGGGGCCTGCCTAGCCGAAGCGGCGGAGCCGCGAAGGCTGGAGGCCCGGCCTGGATTTGAACCAGGATAAAGAACGATGCACCGTTCTCGCGTTGTCGCTTCCGCCACCGGGCCAAGGCGATCATTACCGATCACGGGCGGGTGAGCTACGTTTACCTTTTATTAACCCTAACTAGCGCACCGATGGGTGGTGGGCGACGAAGGTCATCCTCCAGGGGTTGTGTCCGATATTGGTCTGCGCGCGCGATGCGGCGAAACCGGCCCGCGTCAGCTTGGCGATCATCTCGCTTTCGCTGTAGCGTTGCAGGCCGACGCGGGTGCGCAATTGCCGGTAGTCCGACAGCGCGGTAGAGGCGAGGCCGTAGAGCGCGTCCGTCAGGAAGCCGTGGGCGGTTGCGAATTTCAACAGCGCCAGCACGTCCCTGGCCATGCCGACCTCGGGCCGCAGGATATCGCCCAGCACCAGCCGCCCGCTCGGCTTCAACAGCCGGCGAATGATTGCGAATGCGGAATCCAGCTCTTGCTGCGTCATGTATTGCGCCACCGAGTTCATGACGGCGAGATCGACCGACTGCGCCTCCATACTCCGGAGCTCATCGAGCGAACGGACGCGTATTTTGGTGTTCGGCGCAAACCGCGCGATCAGCCGTCCGCGCACGCCGGGGGCGGGTTCGGCGAGATAGAGTTTTGCGCAGGCGTCCGCCACCTTGGCCGCCGACAGCGCCTCGCCGCAGGCATAGTCCAGCACGACCGCGTCAGGGGATGAGATGTAGCCGATGATGTCGCGCGCGATGATCTGGAAATGCAGGTCCCGATGCAGCTTGCTCGCATAGATCGTATGCGTGGAATCGTAATAGTCGATCCATTCGTCCATCGGGGCTGCGTCCGGCAAAACAGGGGTTTCCGGCAAGGAACCGCCGGGAAAGTGATGCGTTAGGGTGTTCGGCGGCCAATGTCCAATGCCACCGCTGTCCGGTTTCCTAACAGGAAGGTTCAACGTGAGCAAAGCCAACAAATCCGAAAAAGTGTCCCCCGAACTCGATACGCCGACCGATCTGCCGCAGGCCGCGGTGGACAAGATTTCGGCGTCGCTCAACGTGCTGCTGGCTGACGCCTTCGCGCTCTACATGAAGACCAAGAATTTCCACTGGCACGTCTCCGGCCGGCATTTTCGCGACTACCATCTGATGCTGGACGAGCAGGCGGAGGCGATCTTCGGTACCACCGACCAGCTCGCCGAGCGGGTGCGCAAGCTTGGCGGCGTCACGCTGCGCTCGATCGGGCAGATCGCAAAGCTGCAGACCATTCAGGACAACAACGAGGGTTACGTCCCGCCGCGTGAAATGCTGCGCGAATTGATGGAAGACAACAAGCACATGGCGGCCGCCATGCGCAAAGCCCACAAGCTTTGCGACGACCACGAAGATACCGGCACCGCGCAGTTGCTCGAACTGTTCGTCGACGAGACCGAGCGCCGCACCTGGTTCCTGTTCGAAGCCAGCCGCCAGGAAAGCGCCAACGCGGCGTAGTGGATTGCTTCTTTCCTTCTCCCCTTGTGTTCTCGGGTAAGCGATTGCCGGGGATGGAAGTTGTTTCCTGCAAGTGGATACGGCGTTGATATTGCTTGCGTCAATAGCGACGGACGGTCACGCTTGATCCCATCGTAACCCGTGCGGTGCTACCTATTTTGGATCGAGGTAGCACCGTCGGCTGGGGGATCACATGCCGCGAGTGAAACTGACAAAGAGTGCCATCGGCGCTTTTCCAATTCCGAATAAGGACATTGTTCATTGGGACGCCAACTGCCCGGGCTTCGGCGTCAAGGTCACGCCGACCGGGCGCAAGGTATTTGTTGTTCTGTACCGGACGGCCGGCGCCGGTTCACGCTTGCGCAAGTACACAATCGGCACATATGGCCGGGTGACGCTCAATCAAGCGCGTGTAACGGCCCAAAAGGTATTCGCCGCCAGACTCGACGGACGCGATCTGGCCGCGGAGAAGAAGGCCTCACGCCGCAGGATGGTTGCGGATCGCGTTGATGATCTCCTGGAGGCGTTCATCACTCAGCACGTTTCCCAAAATCGCTCGGCGCCGGAGGTTTCACGGATGCTCCGGCGGGAGATCGGGTCGGCATGGGGCAACCGCAGTATCCACGAGATCACCAAGCGTGACGTCATCGATGTTGTGAGTGCCATTGAGCAACGCGGAGCACCCGTTGCGGCAAACAAGGCGTTGAAGGCCATAAAGACCTTCTTCCGCTGGTGCGCTGGCCGGGCCGTGCTCGACCGATCTCCCGCCGACGGCGTGCCCCTTCCGGCTAAGGAAATTGCCAGGGATCGTGTGCTGGATGACGACGAACTCGTGCGAATCATTGCCGCCGCGCGGCAGATCGGCGGCCCCTACGGTGGAATCGTCGAACTGCTTGCTCTCACGGGCCAACGTCGCGAGGAAGTAGCACTATGCACTTGGGATGAGATCAGTACGGGAACGCGAATGTGGAAGCTGCCGTCAGCGCGAACGAAGAATGCCAAAGCGCATGAAGTCTACCTGTCGGATCAGGCCATCGCCGTTCTCGGCCGAGCCGACAAGACTGGCAAATTCGTCTTTTCGCGATCAGGAACCGTTCCCTTTCAGGACTTCAGCCTTGCAAAGCGAGAGCTCGATCAACTATCCGGCGTCAGCGGATGGCGGCTTCATGACCTTCGGCGGACCTGCGTGTCCGGCATGGCTCGGCTTGGCATCGCGCCCCATGTTGCCGACAAAATCCTCAATCACCAGAACGGGACGATCTCTGGCGTCGCGGCCGTCTATCAGCGCCACGATTTTCTCGCGGAACGAAAAACCGCGTTGGAAATGTGGGGCGCACATGTCCAGCGGGCCATTGCAAGGGCCATTGGCAAGAATAACCACCTGCTCAAGGTGGCGTGAGCCGTAGCCGGTCGGCGCTATGTCTGCTTTTGGGGGTGAAGCGGACATTACGATCCCAAAGGGTCACTTCCGCTTTTGACCCTGGCTGTGTAAAAACTCAAAAAATCGAAACGCGATGAGAACGATATTTTTCAGTTCGACTTCTAAGTTGAAATCGCTTGCAAGTTGGACGGCCAAAGCGGTCTTGGACGAATAATTTCTTCTATCGCGATTGAGCGTCTTCGCGTTGTTACACGGCCAAGACCCAAAGCGGTCCTTAGGCTTGGGAGGTTGTTTCCGCGGCGGCGGGTGAGGGCGGGCGGATAGAGTTGGCGCAAATCAAAAGCAGTTAGTGAGCTACTGCACTGCCCTCTGGCCCTGCGCAAAGGGGCTCAGGCCCAACCATTGCTGCATCGATCTAGCGATCGAGCTGTCGCCTGTGACCTTGATGCGGCCGGCCTCGACTTCGCTGTTGAGCCTTGCGATACCCATCCACACCGCGGTCATGGCGCGCAGCGGGCAGCTGACATAGAGATCGACCTCGTAGCCGGGATCGGTGAGGCAGAGATCGACCTTTTCGCGGTCGACCACCAGCCACCATGATTTCCGGTCGGCCTTCATATCCGGATAGATGAAATTGATGGTGGTGCGGCGCGGCGGCAGCGGTGACGGCTGCAAATTGCGGCGCATGTCCCACATCAGAAGCCCCGGATCGAGATTCTTAAGCGACAGCGTCGACTCGACCCAGCGCTGCCCCCAGAATCCGAGCGACATGATGATAGGTAGGCCGCAAATCCTCGCCGGCTTCGGTGGGGCGATAATCCATCACCCCGGGCTGGTTGGTCGGCGTGGCCGTGATCACGCCAGCCACTTCCAGCTCCTTCAGCCGCTTCGACAACAGCGTCGGCGACATCCGCGGTACGCCGCGGCGCAGGTCGTTGAAGCGCGTGGTACCGGACAACAACTCGCGCAGCACCAGCGCGGTCCAGCGGTTGCAGAAGATTTCCGCCGCCATCGCCACCGGGCAAAACTGTCCGTAACTGCCTCGTTCGGTCCTATCCAGCAAGGGACGTCTCCTCCATCGGCGCGAGGGGGCAGTACAGATTATATACCGGCCCGCCTTGCCGGCCGCCACGTTGATGCAAAAATGTAGCGATTGCAGTGACCTGGTCAACATGCGGCGCATCGTCGCCGTGGCAGTACAGTTCCTGAACTGGAGAGCGTTTGAGGCCACGCCTAGGGTTGCGGCGTTCGACATCCCGCCCTGGAGATGTCCCACTGGAGGGATCATCATGAGCAGCAACGCAGCTCTCCGCCTGGACGCGACAACGCCTGCGACCGCCGCGGTCGAAACGGGCTCGCATCGCTGCTGCGATCTCGCGCTCGACATGCTAGTGACACAGCGCGGCGACGCCTCCGCCGAGGTCGAGCGGTTGCTTACCGACGATCCTGGCTGCGTGTTCGGTCATTGTCTGCGCGCCGCACTCATCGTGCGGGCGGAAAGTGCTGCCTCGCGTTCCGCGCTTGCCGCGAGCATTGCCGCGATCGAGGCAGCATGTTCGGACAAGAACGATCCCATGCGTCAACACGCCTTGGCCGCACGCGCTTGGCTCGAAGGCGATTCGGCGCATGCAGCCAAACTTTACGGCGCCATCCTCACCAACCGGCCGCACGACGTTCTTGCGCTTGCGGTCGCGCACGCGCTCGATTTCCACCTCGGCCGGCGGCGCGTGATGCGCGACCGGATCGCGAAGGTGCTGCGGCGATGGACCGCCGCTGTGCCGGGGTACGCTAGCGTACTAGCGATGTACGCTTTTGCCCTCGAAGAAAACGGACAGTACCGTCGCGCCGAAAAAATCGCGCGGCGCGCACTGGCACTCGATCAAGGTCATCCTGGCGCCATTCACGTTATCGCGCATGTGATGGAAATGCAGGGCCGCGTTCATGATGGTCTCGCATTTCTTGCGGCCGTCGAATCAGCATGGGGCGAAGGTACGGGACTATCCGTCCACCTCGCTTGGCATCGCGCGCTGTTCCATTTGGATGCGGACGATCCCGACGGCGCTCTCGCGATCTACGACGAGCAGATCGCCACTGCGGTCAGCGCTGACATAGCTTCACTCGCCGATGGTTCGGCGCTGCTCTGGCGCTTCCAACTCCAAGACATCGACGTCGGCGAACGTTGGCGATCATTGGCAGATCGCTGGGCCATGCACAATCTGGCAGGCGCGCGGCCCTTTTACCTGGTTCATGCGATGATGGCGTTCGTCGCGTCAGGGCGCCCCATAGCCGCAATGCGCCTCGCCGAAGCGCTAGAGAGCACCCGCGGTAATGGAGCTTCGTCACTGTCCCCGGAAGACGCACTCGTGGCGCCGCTGTGCGAAGCCCTGCTCGCCTTCGCCCGCAGGGACTATACCGCATGCGTGGAATGGCTTAAGCGCGTGCGACACATCGCGCATCGCTGCGGCGGCAGCGTCGCCCAGTGTGACGTAATCCATCTTACGCTTACCGAAGCGGCATTGCGGGCGCGACAAGCACGCTTTGCCCGCACGCTCGTGGCTGAGCGCACCGCACGCAAGCCAGCGAGCCGGCTCAATCGATTACTAAAGCTGCGTCTGGGAACACTGCCGCGATACCATCAATGGCAAGCCCCAGTCGTGGCGTAGCCGACAGGTCGCCGATAGCCGCAGACTCGCGAGTGTTGCTTGTGGCCCCTTAGCGGCCGTGGACGCGCAGTAGCCGATGTCCGCTTTCAGGGGCAAAGCGGACCTAGGGCGGGGCGGGGCAAATGTCAACTCCTGGCACGAAGTGGAAGAGCCGAGCCGATCTGGCGATGTCCGTTGACGGGGGTAGACCGGAAGTGGCTGGCCGACCGTCAAACCGACGCGATTGACCCCAAGCGGACATTGAAAGGCCCTAATAATTGAACAGTACCGGACGCCAAGGCTGACGAGATTATCGAAGTCCCAGTCGACCATGCCCTATGGGCGGTCCCCAGTTGTTGAGTGGAGAAATTCTCGGAGCGCTTCGCTCGATTGATCAGCGGCAAATTTGTTGAAAGCCATATGACGCCCGCGAAGCTGGGTCGGCATCCGAAGGGTCGGAACGTCAAACCCGTGGTACGCACCGGGATAGACGATGAGCCGAACCGGGGCACTTTCGCCCTTCCGCCGGGAAATCCCGAAATCATCTTCGCCAGCGACCATCTTGCGGCAGGCATCTGCCGCGTCCCAGTCATCACGCTCGCCAATCAAGATCAAGGTAGGAATGGTCATAATTCCCTTAACAGGCCGCAGGATGGATAGAACGCGGCTGCCGCACGAAACTTGTGTTTAGATGTCCGTTCAATTTCACCACGTTCAACAGCTAACAGTGTTTGCCAGGCGCCCAACGCAAAGCCCACGATGGCAGCGCGTTTTGGATCAACGAAGCTTTTCTGAATAAGAAAATTCAAACCCCGATACGCATCAAGAGCCCAATCCGGGTCAACCTCGGGAAATCTATCGCAACTCCTGATGATGCGTCGCGGGCCGAAACTATCGATTGTCAACGTGACGTAACCCCAAGACAACATTCTTGCCCCCCAATCTTCATCGAGTGGCTTGGCATATCCATGGCAAACGGGGAGTAGAACGACGGCAGGGAAACGACCTTTGCCTTCGGGGCGCCTAAGGAAACCTTGGAGGTCGAATGGCAACGGCCTGACAGGAATTTGAACCACCTCGACCGGCGCGGGAGATTGTTGCTCCGCGTAGCACGAGACTGAATTGTTAATGCAGAAAGAGACCAAGAGAGCGGTAATTTTAAGCATTCGAGACGAGCGAATGATGGACATAGGACGCCCTTTCGTCGCGCTCATTTTCAGCTACGAGCAATAGGCTCCAAAACATCATACACGAAACTGGTAATAGCTCGTAGAAATGGTGCTCCCAAGCTGGACGACTCGATAGCCCTAATTGGTATCTGAAGCGAGCGACGTCCGTTGTTGGCACCTTTGAGACATGCTCGCCTATCCTGAGAATGTCCGTTCACCGGGGTAGACCGGAAGTCGCCGTGGTCCGGTCAAAGCGACGCGAATGACCCAAAGCGAACACCCCTTTCAACAAGGCTGATCCTACTTTTGCTAGTAGGAGGAGGACGATCCTGAACTCTGTCAAGTCGCCTGCCGACCGCGAAACCCTCACGTGAGGGATGACGGAATAGTCCCGCCCCGTCTTCATCGTACAATCGGCCGGAACCTTACGCTTGAAGAACTGTTGCTTTTTGGTCAGTGACTGAGGAGACAGTCAATGAAAAACTATCATGTTGACGGTCGCGGAAGCGGTCTGAGCACCGGCATGATGGTTGTTATCGCGGCCTTCGCCGTTGTCGTGCTTATCGCCATGTGGGGTCCTTGGCGCCTCAAAGTACATAGCGAAAAGCCCTCTCCTCAGACGACTGCTGGTTCTGTGTCGCATCTGCCGGCGGCGCCTGATGTTCCAACCGCTCCGGGTGCGCCAGGAACCACCCGCTAAGTTGTGATGTCGGAGTTTCATGGACGCTGACGCGCCATAGCGAAGCGAAGGTGCCGTTAGTGTTTTTGAGGCGTTTGCTTTGAGCGAGCGGAGGCCCCTGAGCGGCTGTTGTTGGCGCGTAGACGCGACGGGCAACTCACCAAATTCCTGACCGTAACCAATCTCAAGACGGCAAAGTGGCTCGGTCTTGAAATCCCGACCTCGCTTGCTGCCACCGCAGACGAAGTGATCGAATAAGGCTTGTCACCTCCGGTTTTGGCACCTTTCGGACCTGCCGAAGCGGCCTGACGACGTCCGTTCATCGAGGTAAAGCGGACCTCGCAACAGTGCGCGGCGACTTCCGCAAATGACCTGATCCGGACGTTTAGCCTGATCAAATATCTCCGGCCGATTGGGAGCAAATTCTCCCTCGCGGTCCATCGCAAAGTGCTAGGCTTTAGGTATCGAGGGCACATGCGTCGTCGCGAATTCATCGCGCTACTTGGTGGTACGGCGGCGACGTGGCCGCTCGCCGCGCGCGCGCAACAGCCAGCGGTGCCTATCATTGGTGTGCTATCCGCCGGTTCACCCGACCCGGGGCTCACCGATATTGAGGCAGCATTCGAAAGGGGTCTCGCGGAGAAAGGTTACGTGGCCGGAAGGAACGTCACGATAGAACGTCGGTGGGCAGGAGGAAACTACGACAGGCTTCCCCCGCTCGCACAAGAGCTCGTGCGCCTTAACCCTGCCTTGATCCGGGTGGGAGGCAATGTAGTTGCGCTCGCCGCGCGGCGAGCTACTACAACAATTCCAATAGTATTCAACATAGCCTCAGACCCGGTGAAGCTCGGCCTAGCGAAAAGCTTCGCTCATCCCGGGGGCAACGCCACCGGTATATCTATATTGACGGCAACGCTCACCCTCAAGCGGCTTGAACTAATCCGCGAGCTTCTCCCGCAAAACGCGACCTTGGGTTTTTTGGTAAACCCGGACAATCAAGACTTGCTGCTGGAAATCGAAGATGTTGCCCGCTCGACCGGGCAGTCCTTGGAAGTCGCCAAGGCGCGGAACCCGGCTGACCTCGAACCAGCATTCGCACGGCTTGTCAGAGCTCAGGTCGGTGCGGTGCTCGTCAGCAACGATGCGCTCTTTCTGAGCCAACGTGTGCAACTCATCGCATTGGCCAAGCGTCATTCACTTCCGGCGACTTACGAATTCCGCGAGTTTCCGGCGGTTGGCGGCCTGATGAGCTACGGACCCAGTCTTCCCGAAACTCTTAAAAAAGTCGGCACCTACGCGGCACTCATCTTAAAAGGTGCTCAGCCGAGCGATCTGCCTATTCAGCAACCTACGGCATTTGAATTAGTCATCAATTTGGCGACAGCGCGTTCCTCCTCCCTCTTTCCTCCTTCGCGCCGACGAGGTGATCGAATAGTTTTGCTAGGGTGCACGAGTCGGGTTTTGGCACCTTTGAGACATGCCTGCCTACTCTGAGAAGTCCGTTCACCGGGGTAGACCGGAAGTCGCCGTGGCCTGGCCAAACCGACGCGCGAATAACCCAGTCCGGACCTCGGCGGCTATACCGCAGTACAGGCGCGCGGCCTCCCAAGGTGCTATAGTCCCGCGTCGGCGATGGCTGGGGCATGGGCTGGATGAGACGGCGCGATTTCATGGCGACACTTGGCGGCGCGTCGTTCGCATGGCCAATTGCGGCCCGCGCACAGCAGTCGCGGAAGCAGAACCGTGTCGCGTTCGTTCATTCCGGTATCCCGGCCGAACAACTCACCGAGTCAGCTGGCCCGTTCTGGGTGCGTCGGTTCTACGAGACGCTGCGCAAGTTGGGCGATCTGGAGGGAGACAATCTCGTCGTCGAGCGCTACTCAGCCGAGGGTCGAACTGACCATTTGACCGCACTCGCAGGTACAATTGTGAGCCGCAAGCCCGACGTCATCGTTACCAATCTGCATGCTCTCGTCATGGCATTCACACAGGCCACTTCGGAGATACCGATCGTCGCGATCGCCGGAACGTCGATCTGGGGAGGATCAGGCAGAAGTCTTGCGCGCCCTGGTGGAAACCTCACGGGCGTGAGCATCAACGCGGGAAACGAAATCACCGGAAAGCGTTTGGAAATCTTGAAGGAGACAATACCTTCGTTGACTAAAGTCGCTTACCTTGCGTCGGCGCGCGCAGCATGGGAGGACGACGCAGGATCATCGGCTCGCCAAGCCGGAAGCCGCTTGGGCGTGGCTGTCAGCGGGATATTCCC